>JAFNUD010000066.1 GCA_017384225.1 Paludibacteraceae bacterium | reverse complement strand
TATGAAGACATTACGATATATAGCCCTTGCAGCACTGACATTGTCATTCGCTGCATGCGAGCAGGAGGATATCAATCCTGCCGTACAAGGTGACCCTGATGCAGTAAAGATCAACGCCACTATCGGCAATATGCAGACCCGTGTGGCATACAGCGGTGATAATGGTGTAACAAACTTTGTCAATGGTGATGTCATTAAAGTGGTAAACTTGATGCGCACCTCAAAAAATGAAGCTACTTATACTACTACCGATGGTACGAATTGGACTACCACCGATGCTATGGTATGGAACAGCTCATCGAAGAATATATTCCAGGCATGGTATCCCGTGGCAGACTACTCTTCGTACGATACGTTCACGATTCCTACTGACCAGAGCGATGCTACCAAGTTGGCTTCTGCCGATTGGATGACCGCATCGACCGAGGAAATCGACAAGCCCGGAAATGGTGTACTCGACCTCAGCTTCCAGCACCGCTTGGCAAAGGTAACGGTGAACCTTACTTTCAGTTCGCAGTATCCCGAAGGTAATCAGTACGTATCGGATTTCAAATTCTTAACCAACGAAGAAACTCCACAGGTAATCACTGCGCTTGCGAATAGCGAAACGTCGTACACCGCTATCTTGCGTCCGGGTGAATATGCAGACGAAAGTTCTTTCATCTATTTGATGATGGATAATCTTGACGAGCATTATGTTCTCGGCAAGACTACCACAGCAGCCATCAATCTTGAAGCTGGCAAGCACTACACCTTCACGCTCAAAGTAGGTAAAGACGTTGTAAGTATTGATGATGTCACTGTAGCGGACTGGGAAGAGGAAGATATTGATGGTGGCGTGGCAGAGGAGGTGCCCCAAACCTATATATACGATGCAACAACCAACACCTACAAAGTCTATCAGGGAGATTACCTGCAAACAGCTATTGATGAAGCAGAAGTGACTGGTACAGCAGAAAATCCTGCTACCGTCAAGATTATGGCTGATATGGAAATTACGGGTGTTCCTGATGAAAATGGTCTTGTAGTTCAAAACATTCTTGTGGATGCCGGCGTAATTATTCTTGATTTAAATGGACATCTAGTAAAAGGCATGACTGACAGATATGGTATCAATATAGCGGATTATGCAACACTTACCATTGATGACTCTTCTGAAAGCAAGCAAGGTAAATTCATGTGCAAGGACCATGTATTGTATATGGACGAACATGCAAAATTGATTATTAACAACGGAACATTTGAGAATTGGGCAGAATCTTATGATGAATTAGAAGGTGTTGTGTTAAGAGGTCTTGGATGGGATTGGAGTGCCATTATCAATGGAGGAACTTTTGTCAGTGTAAATTATGTGATTATGATGAGTGCCACTGTTGAAATCAATGGCGGCACATTCATAGGCGAAAATTATGCTTTGGATATATCAAATGGCTCAAACGAACCTATTAATATTAATGGTGGTAGTTTTGTCGGTGGCAGCTATGACCTCTTCATATATAGCGAAGATGGTGCTGTGCCAGCATTCCTTTCTGCCAATGCAGAAACTGGCGTCGGTGCGACATTCCCAGGTGGTCTCACTATAGATTACGATGAACCCAAAACATTGAACGACATTATTATGGATGGCGTAGGATACTTTGATGCAGAGGGCAATCAGATTACCGATGGTCTTGATGGAACCAACATCGCTGGCGATGTTACAGTGAAAAGAATTCACTAACGAATAAACCTATTAAGGGCAGGATGGCTTGACCGCCTACCTGCTCACAAAGAGATCCACGGTCGGAGCCGGGGATGACAGAGTAGATGGCCGACCAGGTCGGTCATGACGGGAAATAATAAAAGAAATTAACGATATGAGAAACAGAAAATTTATCTATGCAGCCTTAGCCCTACTGACTTTGGGCTTCACTGCCTGCCAGCAGGAAGAGGACTTTGCTCCGCAAGGAGGTGAAAAGGAACTTCGCATTGCTACTCGTAGCACAGCTGCGGAGGGAACCACCGAAACCTTTACTCGGGACTTCAACCTCGATTTGTGGAGCAATGAGAATCCCGACAAATATGAGCGTCATGCGATGCATCATGATGGTACATCGTGGAATGTTGTGAAGACAAACAATCTTTATGACAACACCGTTGCTTTTGCCATTACTGGAAAGGGGATGAATATGGATACCAATGCGGATAAAAATCAATATTTTCTCTCTGTATATGACCAGCAAGAGACTTCCCTT
>JAFNUD010000065.1 GCA_017384225.1 Paludibacteraceae bacterium | reverse complement strand
TACTGGCGCTAAGATTGAGATCGCTGCTAAGAAAGTAGCTAAGTTCAAAGCTGGTAAAGGTTTGGCTCTCTAATCCAATTATGTAGATACAGCGAGTTGCTCTTTTGGGGGCAACTCGTTTTGTGTCCAACTCAAGACTTTTAACTATCAAGTATCAACAAATATGCTAAATATCATACTCTGTGGCGCACCAGGTAGCGGAAAAGGTACACAATCGGATTTGATTGTAGAGAAATATGGCTTGCAACACTTATCTACTGGCGATGTATTGCGTCAGGAGATTAAATCTGGCAGCGAACTAGGCAAAGAGATTGATGCGCTCATCTCGAAAGGCAACCTTGTACCAGATCATAAGATGATCCACCTCATTGAACATTATTTAGACACGCTTCCAACGGATAGCAAGGGAGTTATTTTTGATGGTTTTCCACGTACTGTAGCTCAAGCAGAAGCATTTGAGCTCCTATTAGAACGTCGCCATATGAAAGCCGTACTTCTTGACTTGTTTGTAGAAGAAGATGAGGTAATCAAACGCCTGCTCAATCGTGGTAAGACTAGTGGTCGCGCTGATGACAACTACGAAACTATCAAAAAGCGATTACAAGTATATCAATCTGAGACTAAACCTGTTTGCACATATTACCTACATCGTCATAACTACTTTGCTATCAATGGTAACTATTCAATGGAGGATACTTTCTGCCAAATTGACAATATCCTAAAATTGATTCAGAAATAATCCAAACTCTAAATAGTAGCCGCATTGCGGCGTTCATTAAACATTAAAAATATGTCAACCTCTTTCATCGATTACGTAAAGATCTACTGCCGTTCAGGTAAAGGCGGTCCTGGTAGCATGCATTTCCACCGCGCAAAATACGTCCCTAAGGGTGGACCTGATGGTGGTGACGGTGGACGAGGAGGACATATCATCCTTCGCGGCAATCGCAACCTATGGACATTGCTCCACCTGAAATATCAAAAGCATATCTTTGCTACCGATGGTGGTAAGGGGGGGCCATCCCGTTCGTTTGGTAAGGACGGCGAGGATAAGATTATCGAAGTACCTTGTGGTACTGTGGTGTATAATGGCGACACAGGTGAATTTATGTGCGAAATCAAGGAACACCAAGAGGAGATAATCCTCTTCCGTGGCGGTAAAGGCGGGCTGGGCAACTGGCATTTTCGCACAGCTACCAACCAAGCTCCACGTTACGCTCAACCTGGTGAACCCTGTTTGGAAGCCAACGTGATTCTCCAACTCAAGGTGCTCGCTGATGTTGGATTGGTAGGTTTCCCCAACGCTGGAAAATCCACCCTACTCTCCGTAGTCAGTGCTGCCAAGCCTGAGATTGCAGACTATCCATTTACGACACTAACTCCGCAACTGGGTATCGTGTCTTATCGCGACAACCAATCATTCTGTATGGCAGATATACCTGGAATCATTGAGGGGGCAGCCGAAGGACGAGGGTTAGGATTGCGTTTCCTACGCCATATTGAGCGCAATGCCGTATTGCTATTTATGGTGCCCGTTATCACAGAAGATATCAAAAAGGAGTATGACATCCTACTTTCCGAGTTGGAGAAGTACAACCCACAATTGCTCACCAAAGCACGTATCTTAGCCATCTCTAAATGCGATATTGCAGACCCAGAAATTGACCTTGATCAACTCACGCGAAAATTATCCGAAGAGCTAGGTATCGCCGTCATCACTTTCTCATCTGCAAACGGCATAGGTATTACCGAACTCAAAGACCTACTTTGGGAAGAACTCAATAAGGAGCAAAATCAGGTTATCGAAATTTCGCACGCACCTATCGAAGTCAAGGTTATTGAGCGTGACGAAGAACCAGAAGAGGAAGACGACGAGCCACACACCATCTATCTCAACGAGGTGGAAGAGGAGTGGGATCTCGACAAATACCGCGGCATAGGTTGGGATACGCAAGACGACTACGAAGAATAAACCTCTAAACTTCTAAACTCCTGAACATTCGCTTGCGAATAATCGTTCGAGCATATGCGAGATAAGAACTCCCATTCTAAATACGACCGTTTTATCGCTTGGCGCGAGCAACATATCCCACAGAAGAACTTAGTCTTAATTTTGAGTTTCTTCGTGGGAGCATTGGCTTCGTGTGCTGCTCAGTTGCTCAAAATGCTTATTCATGGCATTCAGCATCTCGTAGAACATCATCTTATAGCACAAGACCATTGGTGGTATCTCATTACCCCTATGATTGGTATCACCCTCGCAGGGCTCTTTGTCAAATACATTGTCAAGGACGATATCTCGCACGGTATCACCAAGATTCTATACGCTATCTCACAGCGCAAATCCATCATCAAGATGCACAACACGTGGTCATCTTTGGTGGGTTCGGCACTGACCATCGGTTTTGGTGGTTCAGTCGGTGCAGAGGCACCTATCGTGCTCACAGGTTCGGCCATCGGTAGCAACCTTGCCAAACTCTTCCGCCTTGACCAAAAGACCATGATGCTCATGATTGGTTGTGGTGCCGCAGGTGCTGTGGGTGGTATCTTCCAAGCCCCTATCGCGGGTCTGGTCTTCACACTCGAAGTGCTGATGATGGACCTTACCATGACCTCCGTAGCGCCATTGCTCATTTCATCTGTCACGGCTACCGCTATCTCCTTTATTGCCAACGGACAAGAGGCCATGTTCCCGCTGACCAACAGCGAACCTTTCTTCGTCGAACGTCTGCCTTGGTATATTATTTTAGGTATCATGTGCGGACTGGTTTCGCTCTATTTCACGCGCGGCATGAATCGTTTGGAGCAACTCTTCAAACGCCATGTCCAGAACATCTGGGTGAAATTCCTCGTGGGTGGTTCGGCATTGGGCTTGCTGCTTTTCCTCTTCCCTCCACTCTATGGCGAGGGATACGATGTCATCAAGCAACTCATCAACGGCGATTCTATCTCCGCTATAGCTAATAGTCCTTTTGAGCGTTTCGGCACAGGTTCATGGATTCTGGTGGGTTATTTCTCCGCCATCGTGCTGCTCAAGATTTTCGCTTCGGTTGCCACCAACGGTGGTGGCGGTGTGGGCGGAATCTTCGCGCCTTCACTTTTCATGGGTGCTATCGTCGGATTTATCTGTGCCCGACTCATGAACATGCTCGGCATCGGTGTTCCCGAAGCCAATTTTGCGTTGGCAGGCATGTCAGGTCTCATGGCGGGTGTCATGCATGCCCCTCTGACGGGTATCTTCCTCATTGCCGAACTCACAGGCGGTTACCACCTCTTTATGCCACTCATGGCGGTAGCGGTTGTCTCCTACCTAACGATTAAGATCTTTGAGCCTCATAGTCTGTACGCCATGCGTTTGGCACAAAAGGGCGAACTGCTCACGCACAACAAAGACCGCTCTGTCCTCACACTCATGAAGATGGAGAATGTCCTCGAGACCGACCTTCGCACCCTCAATCCCGACATGACTTTGGGCGAACTGGTCAAGGTAATATCACAAAGCCATCGCAACATCTTCCCTGTGGTAAACGAAGAGGGTCAACTGCTGGGGATCTTGCTCTTAGACGAGGTGCGAAATATCATGTTCCAACCTCGCCTATATAACCGATTCACGGTCAAGCAACTCATGAACTCGCCGCAAGCCATCCTCACCGACACCATGCCTATGGGCAAAGTGATGGAGATATTCGAGGATACAGGTGCTTGGAACTTACCCGTAGTGGATGAACAAAAAAAATACCTGGGATTTGTATCTAAATCCAAGATATTCAATTCCTATCGTCACGTGCTCGTACACTTCTCCGAGGAGTAACTCGGGCTCTAAACAGTAGGCGCAAAGCGCCGTTCTCTAAACAACATTGCTACTTATCTGGAGTCACAAGACTCTCCATCTTTTCCTCCCAATCGGTCAGTTGGTTGTGGCAAAATGTCAGCAACTCTTTGGCTTCTTTGGCCTTCGCTTGATACATATCCATACTCAAGGCTTCGGATTGCTCCAACTCTTCTACAATCTGCTCTATACGCTGTATCGCTTCGTCGTAAGTCATAACTCTTGCTTTTAAACGTTAACAAACAAAACTACTATTGTCCACTACACTCTATCTTCCTTTACCTCCTAAAATTACGCCAATGGTGTAGAACATAATCTTAACATCCAATCGTATTGACATGTTCTCCATATATACAATATCATAGTTAAGACGACGAATCATTTTGTCTAATGTGTCGGTATATCCCACTTTGATAGGCCCCCAACTGGTCAAGCCAGGTCTAATCTTGTATATCATACAGTAATACGGTGCTTTCTCTTCTATTTGATTGATGAAATAGCGACGCTCTGGACGTGGTCCTACAATAGACATATCACCTCGCAAAACGTTCCAAAATTGAGGAAGTTCATCTATACGATACTTACGCAACCATCTTCCCAGATTGGTCACACGAGGATCATTATCCAAACTAATTTGCGGTATATCTACTTCTGCATTAACGTGCATGGTGCGAAACTTAATAATATTAAATGGCACGCCGTGAAGTCCTATACGTTCTTGTTTGTAAAAAACAGGACCATCAGATGTCAATCTAACCAGACAAGCAATAATCAAATAAACAGGACACAAAATAATCAACATCACAATGGATATAATTACATCAAATGCACGCTTTATACACAACTCTGTATCACTCATTTTGTGCTCTGTCACGCGTATCAATGGTTGATCTGTGATTTCCTGTATCATAGCAGCACCTGTCAGCATGTCGTAAAGACTCGGTTGCACCGATATATCTACATTGGTAGGATAAATGCGATTTATCAGCGTATAAATATCTTTTTCCTTTGTTTTTGATTTTAAATCTAATATCACATCATCATAAGGCTCCATTGCATGCTCCGCTTCAAATGCAGCCACATCATCTATGGAATGAATCACATATGTACGAGGGGTCGTTTTGTTGGATTTATGAGACAGATAAGTTACCAACAGACGAGGCAAATAAGATCCTACTAACTGAATGGAAAACAATACCAAAAGAGAAACAAAATAATTATGATAGTCATTTATTGGATCGTTCAGAACAATACAGAAGAAGGCCACCAACGTAATCATGACAGAAGACACGAATGTTCTTCTCAACTCTCGCAAATAAGGTTTGTGCAACGGACGCAGATAATATCCCGATAAATAATACACGCACACACATCCCAAAGGATATAAGATTAGTGGGGCATAGAAATTAAACATTGGGATTAAGACAGAATCTACCGAAAAAATTCTACCTTCATATACCAACCAACGAAAAATTAGAAAAGCACCCCAAATAACTATTGAGGACAAAATGTCAACTAACAAATATATTAATTGTTGTTTTTTTCGTCTATTCAAAAAAGCCATGACTATTTCCTTATGATTGTGATACGCTCCTTATTATCAATTTTGATGATAGATGAAGGTTGATAAATGGTGGTATCATCACGACGAAACATACATACATAATCCACCGCTTCCAGCAATTCTGGTACGATTTCGCGAAATATTTTAGCAGTTGCTTCTCCACTGAAGTTGGCCGACGTAGAGACTATTGGACGACGCAGTTGCTCGCAAAGAGCCTTCGTAAAAGGTTCTTGCGTGATACGAATCCCTACACTGCCATCTTCAGCCAATAAGTTTGGTGCTAAGTTCTTTGCGTTGGGGTAAATAATTGTCATAGGTCGCTGCCCCTCATTAGCTTCTAACAGCACCCACGCCGTGTCTGGCACTTTATCCATATACCCCTGCAATTTTCCAGCTCCGTCCAATAATACCAACATGGCTTTGCTATCCACACGCCTTTTAATTTCGTACACGCGCGCGACGGCTACTGCATTAGTAGCATCGCAACCAATCCCCCAAACTGTATCAGTAGGATAAAGTATTACCCCACCCCCTCGCAACACGGTCAATGCTTGATGTAAATCTTGTCTATCGTAACGATTTTCCATTCGGGTGCAAAGGTACAAAAAAAAATGTATATGAACAAGAAAAACTCGTTTTTATTGTCATAGGCTACATTTTTTAGTATAGCTTCGAGGGTAGGGTGTCCTCGAAGGTACGGAAAAATTTGCAGATACACAAATTTTTTGAGGTTAAAGATTAAAGGTTAGAGGTTAAAGACAAGAATATACATAAAAAAAGAAGGATTGTCATCCCGACAACCCAATATTTACTTAACCTTAAATCTAATCCCATGAAAAACACGGTGCAAAGGTACTGCTTTTTTGCGAACCCACCAAATATT
>JAFNUD010000064.1 GCA_017384225.1 Paludibacteraceae bacterium | reverse complement strand
ATAATACTCCCCACAACGAAACCAGCAGAGGTTGTAAAACTGAACCCAATAGGCGAAATCAACATTAATCCAGATGTGCTATCAAAAATCCTTAAACCCTCAGACAGCTATTCCTCAATTGATACATTAGTAAATGCTCCGTTTGATTACGTAATGGAGAATATGGGCGGTTTGTCTGCACCTGAAAATGATAAGGAACCCAATGAGAATTTGATGAAGGGCAAAATTGCGCACAAAGTGGTAGAACTGTTGGTTAATAAGTGCGATACCGAAGCATACTCCATAGATGAGATTCAATCGCGATTTGAAAAAGAATATGATAAACTCTTTGAGCAGGCAATGGATGCTGAAAAGGAATGTGCGGCATTCCTTAATCTACCCGAGAACGTGAATATGTTGGCCGTATTCAAAGAGGAGTTATACCAAAGTATCACGAAATTATTCGGCATTATCTCTAATCATGGACTCAATCCAGTGCGTTGCGAGTATGAGGTAACCGCTAAGTTTGATCCCTTCGATAATCCGCACGGATATGTGGATATGCTTCTTGAGGACCAAAACTGCGATCTCGTTATTATTGACCTTAAGTGGTCTACACGCGATGTCTTTGAGAAAGGAATCAATAATGGAGAGGCCTATCAGCTTTATATGTACAAACATGCTGTAGAAAAACAAATGGCGCCAAAGAAAGTAGCATGGTATGCATATTATTTATTCCCGAAGATGGAATTGTATACCGAACCTGCTGGCGTGAGCCCAAAATGGGAAGAATGGATAGAAAAGCGAAAGAATCGCTTAGAACAATTAGACAAGGGTATTATTGAACCTACTGTTAAGAATTCTGATAGGGAAACATACCCCAAGCATATTATACTGAAAAACCTTAAAATGAAATAATCTACCATGAAAAATATTACATATATTAGCGCAGGAGCAGGAAGCGGTAAAACAACCCGTATCATTGAAAAATTGGTCAATGCTATAAAGGATGAAAAGAATCCTTGTCGTCCCTCTGAAATCATGATGACCACTTACACCCGTGCAGCAGCGCAGGAGATGCAAGAGCGTGCAAAGAAAAAACTATTGGAGTTGAACATGCCAAAAGAGGCAAACGAGATGGGTGCGGCCACAATAGGCACCATCCATTCCGTATGTCTGCGTTTTATTCAGAAATATTGGTATCTTATCGGCATTAGTCCAGATTGCCAACAAATGGATGAGAATGATTTTAATTCCTATGTGGATCAATCGTTGTTCGACCAAGTCTCAACAGAAGATATGATACTCTTAGAGAAATGGCGCAAGACTCTGGATTGGAAGAAAAGTGATGGGAAATACACAAAACCATATATAGCTTTTTGGCGAGATTGGTTGCGTACGATGGTTAATAAGGTGCGCTATTATCATATTGATGATATAGATGATATAGAACAAAGTCGCAAGAAGTCCATTGAAGAAATTAACGACGTCTTCGCTCGCTATGCTTTCATCGAAACAGAATATAAGCAATGCAAGGAAGATCTTATAAAAGTTTTAAGGACCAAGACTAACAAAGATGGTACATTACAAAAAGCTGCGAGTGATAGAATCGAATACCTCAAAGCGTATAAACCAGAAACTTGCAATGGTAAAATCGAAGATAAATATCTTAAACCCGTTAAAATTGTTGAAGATTGTCTAGATCTTTTACAAGCATGGGAGCTATATGCATCCAGAGTTGTATTCACAAACGACAGAAAAGAGGCAGCTATCAATATAGTGGACAAACTATTCAAGATCTTAATCCAATGGAGAGAAGAGTATCAAAACTATAAACAGACCCATAAGATGCTGGACTACAATGATATGGAAGTCTATTTCAGCCAATTGTTAGATAAGGATGAAGTCAAGGCGGAAATCAGCAACTATAAACTGGTGCTTGTAGATGAGTTTCAGGACTGCAACCCTATGCAGATAGATATATTTAAGCGTATATCTGATTTAGTGCCACGCAGTATCTGGGTTGGCGACCCCAAGCAAGCCATCTACGGTTTTAGAGGAACGGACACCGCCTTGGTCAAAGAGGTGAGCGATCTGATTGTCGAAGGTAAAAATGGTTGCCACCGAGATAGCTTGGAGACTAGTTATCGTTCACGCCCAGAGCTGGTGGATTATGTGAAAAATGAATTTTTAACCATATTCAAGAATGCACCATTCGATTTACCTGAGGATGAAATTAAGCTAGAACCAGGTAGGATATGTAAAATATCATCTCCATGCCTACAGTCATGGATCATAAAAAAAGGTAATTTTTCAGCTCTTGCATATGAGATCAAAAACTTAGTAGAGTCTCAAGATACCTATGTGGAGCCCAAAGATCAACCTGAGCGTTTGGCACAATATGGGGATATTGCGATACTTGTGCGCAAGAATAGTACGATTGCTAAAATTACCAAAGCACTCCGTGAGTTCGGAGTGCCCTTCTTCGCGACGGAAGATAATGACCAAGACGCACAACCGATAGAGCATCAATTGCTGATGGCGTTGGCACAATACAAACTCAGTCCTAAGTATCGCCCGCATCTTCGTGCCGATATTCTTCACTTGCTAAATGATATTCCATCGCAAGATCTTTTGAATGACTATTTGGCGAATATCTCTGTTACTTTAGACGAGAATAAGAAACGACAATATAATGAACAATACGAGTGGAAAACAGATGACGACTTGATCCAACGCATTGATCAAATTATTACTGATTGCTATGCAAATGGATTATACGATACGTTGGCAACTCTTGTGGATCAATTGCGAATATACGATCTCGTGGCTATGTGGGGCGACTCCGAAATACGTCGCAGCAATATCAGTCGTACATTACGTTTGGCGAAAGACTTTGATCATCATTGCGAAATACTGGAAATCAGCAAACCCACTTTTGCTGGATATGCAGAATATATGGCAAATGCGCAAGCCAAAACGGAACTGGATCTCAATAGTCCTTCTGTCAAGGTGCTTACCATGCATAAGTCCAAAGGACTTGAGTGGCCGATTGTTATTTACTACGATGGAGATAATGATTTCGCTGAAGACAAAAAGATTGTGGAACGTGAGTTCTTCAGTATTCGTGAGCAGAGAAATGCGGATCAGACCTATTGGCTTCGTGTGTTCCCTTGTATAATCAATGATGGAACGGCACGTCGATGCTTGTATAATGAATCTTATTTCAGCGAGTCCAAGCAACGCGTAGAGGCGGATGAAACACGCCTACGTTATGTGGCCTATACACGAGCGCGAGACATTCTGATTACAATCAGAGCAGATAAAGATGGATCAGTCTATACTCCAGATTCCACGCCGCGAACCTACACGCTGATTGATACGGATAAAACGAAGCAAAAAGTCAGCGATTTGACCTATCTTGTAAATCCAAGCACAAACGGAATAACTTCTGCCTTGAAGCAGTCCGAGCTCACCAAAGTCGACAGTATCACTATTCCTAAGGAGAAAGACGATGCTCGCATGAGCACCATCGGCACTTGTATTCACAATATCTATGCCGCTTACGATGCAGCGATGGATGAGCAAAGTGCGATAGCAATGGCACAAAAGATAATAGAGTCTCTCAAACTGTCTGAGATACTCAACTCGAAGGAAGTTATTGAAGTTATCCGCTCATTGTATAACTATCTGAACAAAAACCATGGAGCTCCTACATCGATAGGTCACGAGGTTCCGTTCGCTTTCGTTCGCAAGAATGGACAGCTGCTGCGTGGAGAGATAGACCTGCTTTGGTACACACAGGATGGCATTGTGTTGGTAGATTATAAGAATATCCAAGGCGAGGAAGCCAATCCCGAGCACTATGCCTCCCAAATGGAAGCATACCGAGAGGTTATCGAATCCGTTGGTCTTAAATGCAAAGGTATCGTCCTATTCTACGCCACCCTTGGACAAATTATTGAACTTAAATAAACTATCGTATATGAAAATATTACATACCAGTGATATCCACTTAGGGAAACGTGTCAATGAGTTTCCTATGTTGAAAGACCAAGAGTATATCCTGGACCAAATCGTACGTATCGTTGAGAAAGAACGTCCTGACGTTGTGCTTATCTCAGGAGATGTGTATAATACCTCCACCCCTTCAGCGGAGGCAGTCCATCTCTTGGATCGTTTTATCACAAGCCTAAATGCCGTTTGCAACCATATATTCGTCCTACCAGGCAATCACGACAGTGCAGAACGACTTGCTTTCGGTTCAGAGATCATGAGCAAGAACGGCGTTTATTTCTCACAAACTTTCTCGGCTAACCCGCAGAAAATAACCTTGAACGACTCCAACGGAGAAGTGAACATTTACCTCTTGCCCTTTGTCAGACCGATTGATGTGCGTTATGCCTTCAAGGACGACTCCGACTTACCAACTATCACAACCTACGATGATGCAATACGCAAGAGTATTGAGGCAATGCAACCAGATTATACGCAGCGAAATATCTTAATTGCCCATCAGTATATTAAAAACGGTAATCGTTGCGATGGAGAAGAGTCCATCGGCGGTTTGGATGAGGTAGATGCCGATATCGTCAAGGACTTCGACTATGTCGCATTGGGACATCTACATCGTCCGCAACAAGTGCAATATCCGCATATCCGCTATTCGGGTTCACCTCTCAAATACTCGTTCTCCGAAGTGAAGGACTCGAAGTCCGTTTCTATCGTCGAGTTGAACGAGAAAGGCTCGCTTTCCATTTGCGAATATCCCCTCACACCCCTTCATGATTGGGCTGACCTACGAGGTACGTACGATGAACTAATGTCCGAATCGTTCTACAAGGGCAAAGGATACGAATCAATGTATGTTCGTTTGACCCTGACCGACGAAGACGAAATCGTTGATGCAATGAATAAACTGCGTGGTGTCTATCCGCTGGCTATGCAACTGCAGTACGATAACAAACGTACGCAGAGCAATATGACTGTTGGCATGGTGGAAGACGTAGAAGAAAAGAGTCCGTTCGAACTCATCTCCGAGTTCTTTGAGAAACAGAACGGGCAGTCTATGAATGACGACCAAACAGAATTAGTAACTAACCTTATAAATGAGATTTTCGCATGAGACCTATCCGCTTATCTTTACAGTATTTTGGTTCGTACACCGATAAACAAACGATCGATTTTGACCTTCTCGGCACGAAAGGTCTATACCTGATCACGGGTGACACAGGTAGCGGTAAGACTACCATTTTTGACGCCATTCTCTATGCCCTCTACGGCTCTATGAGCGGTGAGTATCGTAGCAAAGATACGACTATCCTGCGTTCCACCATGGCACAGGAGACCGACAAGACCGAAGTGGAACTAGTCTTCGAGTTTAACGGGACACACTATACCATCACTCGTTGGATGGAATACATGCAACCTAAGAAACGTGGATCTGGTTTTACCGAAGGCAAAGCTGGAGCTACGATGTCCTGGCATGGTTGTCTTACTCCGATCAGCGGAACAAAGGAAGTTTCTGCGAAGATATTGGAGATTTTAGGCATCAGTCGAGACCAATTCTCGCAGATCGCCATGATAGCGCAAGGCGATTTTATGAAACTTCTCATGGCCAATACTGAGGATCGTATTGGGCTATTCCGTAAAATTTTCCGAACCGAGAACTACAAAGCCCTTCAGGAACGTATCTCCAAAGAATTCAAGGACGAATATCAACGACTAAGTGATGAGAAAGTGTCGATCAACGCCATCATCGGCATGGTACAGTGCGACGAAGACTCGCCGCTTCGTGTCCAGCTATACCAAGCTAAGGACAACAAGGTCTTTACGCCTGTCAGCGTCATGATAGAATCTATCCAGAATATTCTCAAAGAGGATCAGGGCAAAAAGGAGGAACTCACTCAGCAAAGAAATGCACAACAGGAAATCATCGATGCCTGTAATAAGAATATCGGTATTATTGATAGTCATGCCGATTCTGCCAAGCAACTTCCTGTTGAGCAGGATAAACTCAAAGATCTCACGGAGGTGCAAAAACCTGAGAAAGAGCAAGCCTTCAATACGGCTAAAAAAGCAGAATCTCGCATTGAAGAGCTTACCAAGCAGGCTAATCAGTTAGAAGGAACTCTCGGGGATTATGAGGCCTTGACAGAATGGAAACGAAAATTATCTTCTGCTTCACGCACCCTTGAAGATATCAATAGACCACAAGGACGCAAAGCTCAGAATGAACAGTCGTTTAGCGACTTGGATGACAAACGAAAGAAACTGACCGACGAACAAATCTCATTGGGTAACCCTGATAATGAAAAGACCAAGATTGAGAACGATCTAAAAGCCCTCAAGCAATATCAACAAGACCTGTCTAATTTGAGCAAAAAAAGAGGGCAACTGACCACTGAGCAAAATACCTTCAAGACATTGAAAGAAAAGGCCACGGATGCCGAAAACGAATGGAGTCGAATGACCAACCTCTTTTACTCCGCGCAAGCAGGTATCTTGGCGGAGATTTTGGAGGAAGGAAAGCCATGCCCTGTATGTGGTTCTACCCACCATCCAGTCAAGGCACAGAAAGCCAAAGATGTGCCCTCTGAAGAGGAACTCAACCAACAGGAGAGCAAGGCAAAAGAGCTCAGAAATAAATCCAACGAACAATCTAACAAATGTAGCGGATTGATTGAGACTATCCAAAACGAAGAGGAACGATTCACAAAACTAGGTTGGAGTATCGATGAAGCAGAGTTGGCAACTTTGCCGATACGTATCGCGAACCTGGAAAGTCAGATAAAGGAACTATCTGCCAAGGTTAGTCGTCTCAAACTCATTCCGGGGCTGATTGAGCAACTCGACACCAAACGTGAAAATTTGCTGAAAGAGAAAGATGCTATCACCAAAGAAGAAACAAATGCGAAGAATGATATTAAAACGGCCAACGAACAGATTGCCGACTTGCAGAAACGATGTACGTATGTAGATGAGAATGCAGCACGGAGGGCTATCGCAGACCTTCGCAAACAAGCGGAAGAACTACAAACAACCATCGATAAGGCCCAGGGAGAATTCCAAAAAGTTCTCAATGAGATTGAAAACGTTAAGGTTACTATCAAGACACATGAGGATAACCTTAAGAATGTCGTCACACTCAATAAAGATGATGAATCGGAGAAGTTACAGAAGGCTCAAACTACTTTTGATGCTATTACTCCGTCCATCAACACCATCGTCGGCAGAGAGAATAATAACCGCAACGCCTTAAGACAACTCCAATTAAAAGCCACCCAATTGGAACAAATTGAGAAACGCTATCAGTGGTTAAAGACTCTCAACGACACAGTATTGGGACAACTATCTGGTAAGGAAAAAATTATGCTCGAGACTTATATCCTCTCCACTTATTTTGAGCGTATCATCCGCAAAGCGAATCTTCGTTTGCTCAAGATGACCAATAACCAATATGAGTTGCGTCGCAAGCAGGATGCCGTCAACAATCGTCAACAGACGGGGCTCGACCTTGACATCGTCGACCATCATAATGGCAAGATTCGTACCGTCAAGAGTCTCTCCGGCGGTGAGTCCTTCATGGCTTCTCTCTCGCTGGCACTGGGCCTAAGTGATGAGATACAGTCCTCCTGCGGAGGAATCCATCTTGATACGATGTTCGTGGATGAAGGATTCGGTTCACTTGACGAGGAAAGTCGTATCCTTGCTCGTAACACCTTGCAAAAACTATCTCAGGAAGGAAATCGTCTCATTGGTGTGATCTCACACGTGCCAGAACTCAAGGCCATCGAACGACAGATTCAGGTATACAAAGACCATAATGGAGTGTCAACCGCAGAGGTGGTCTTGTTGTAGTAATAAATTCACTACAGTGCCTCCTGCACTTGTCTTACTCCCGTGTTGGTTCGCGGATATTCATAGGTCTTTACAATATTTTACACCCCAAAATGCAGAAAAATTCACATTTCTGCATTTTTTTTGTATTTTTTTCAAGATACTGACAAGTTTTGTCAGTTTGGTGTAGTACCTTTGCAGCGGAATTGACCAAAAATAACAAAAAAACATAAAGTATGAAACACAACACCATCTTTTCTGCTGCTAATAGCACCGTTGCTAACCCAAGTCACGAACTCGCAATGGCTAACCTCGACCTGATAGATATGGTCATCTATGGTAGCAAAGTGGTAAAAATGTGTACCTTCCTCACCAGAGATGATTTCTACCAAATCGGGTACGAAGCACTCTACAAAGCCGCCAGTAGATATAGTGACACGCGTGGTGCTGCATTTGAGACATTTGCTTATGTATGCATCGAAAATGCATTCATCTCCGCTGTTCATGAGATGGAATGTTCCGTTCGCAAGCCTCGTAATTGCGAAGAAGACTTGTTTATAGACTCACTCGAGGAACTCATGGAAAAGGGTAAGCATGTTGGTGCGACATTTATGAATCGTCCCCGAGCAATGGTGTCACACCTTATTCAAGAAGCTAATCTTGATGCGCGTGAGCGCCATATCTTGTGCAACAAGTACGATATCATGCTTGACGAAGAGCCGCTCTCTACTCAAGACTTGGCAGAGTACTATCATATGACTACCCAATCGGTCAATCGTATCTGCAGATCTGCTATCGAAAAACTCAAAAAAGTTCCAGCATAGAAACTTTTTTGAACTGAAAATGTTCTTTTTGATACATTTTGTTGTATAAGAAGATAAAGCAATAAAACATAATAAGTATAATAGTAACCTATTAAATTTATAATAGCAATGAAAGATTTGTTCAATTCCATCAAGAAAGATTTCAAGCGCACGCTGGCTTTCTGGATTATCACTCATCAGGACTTGATTTGTGCCTGCATAAAAATCTATTGTACAACTCTCGCTTATCTGCAAATGGGAGTTTACTGCCTAACACTGCCTTACCAATTTGTCAAGCTTGTCGCACAAAACATGAAAAAGACCTCTGAATAAATCCTTCAGATAGCAAGTTATTAACATAAATACCGAAAAACTAACAATTATGAGAGGATGTTTATCATATGTAATTAGCATAGCAGCAATAGCACTTCTGATATGTCTTGTGTGTTGGATATTCGCAACGGACTTTCTGATATTTGATATATTGCTGACGCTTGGTTTGATAGCACTATATGTCGTCGTAGCCTTGGTCATAATTGTGATTGTCATTTGGGTAATTAAAGAATTGTTTGGATAAAAAATAATTATATGTCAGCAAATTACTTAGAAATAGTTAAGCAGGTAGCGCAACAACTGGAGTCGATAATTGAAAAGACGGATAGCTTAGTGTACTGGCCGTGGGATTGGTATGAAAGTTATGATTTACTCAGAGGATTGGAAGATGCTGTGGAGCAGCTTAACGAACTCTCCAAACAGTTAGATCCTATATTTAATGACGAAATTTTCTGCAATGATGTGCAGAATAAGGCCTTTGTTGAGAATCTTGAAGAAGCCGACGGGTGCTTTGAATTATTTTCATGGCACTTTCGTAAGATTGATGGTGTGCTTCATGAAGAAGGTCCAAGAGAAAATTATGAAGAAGATTATGAGTATCTGTCCGCTCAATTGAAAAAAGCAAAACAACATCTGGAACAAATCCTAACCCAAATTTAAGTTAATAAACTACAACAATTATGAAAGAAAAAATTATCAATGGTATCAATTACCGTCTCAACGGTTGGACAAAGACCGCAGAGGTTATCAAAAAGAGTGGAGGCTATGAGGGTGATATAGTTATCCCCGAGGCTGTAGTATTTAACGAACGCACCTATCGCGTCACGAGTATTGGAAAGAAGGCTTTCGCATTTTGCTATCCTCTGACCTCTATCACTATCCCCGATAGTGTTAAGAGTATTGGATGGAATGCTTTCTTAGATTGCGAACCCCTGAAAGAGATTTGCATTCCAAATAGTGTAACGAGTATTGGAAGCCATGCTTTCGATGGTTGCGATTCGCTGCTCTCCTTCACATACCAAGGCACTATGGCGCAATGGAAAAAAATAAAATTAGGTTATTTTTGGAAAACACCCATTCCAACCGCAGTTCTCCATTGCACTGATGGAGATGTAAAGGTATAAAGGATGCCGCTGTGCGGGTCAGATATAGTGTTAAAGGCACTTATACCTATAAACTAAATAATCAACAATCAGGAAATATACAGAAGATGTAATATAGCTATATACTGGAATTAAACACCTTTTCTATCGCTTGATTGAATGAAAAAACTTTTATGAAAGAGAGTCACGATATGTTGTACAAAATGGCTGTGGTTGGTTATTTCACAACCTTTACGAAAAATGGTAAACAAGAGTCACCGAAATTTAAGGTGTTTGTGTGTGATGATGAGTTTGCCATTCCACACATGCATATATGGGATGACGAAACCGATGGTAATAAAATACACACTTGTGTCCGTTTGGATAAAATTGGATATTTCCTCCATATAGGAAAAGAAGATATTTTGACACCGAAGCTGAAAAAGTACCTCGTTGCTTTCTTGAAAGAGGAGTGTAAAAACAAGCGTTACAAAACGAACTGGGAATATGCTCTATCTATGTGGAACGACAACAACACGGACAAGACACAAGTGGATGAAACTTCGGAAGTGTTAGATTACACAAAATTAAACAAACAAATGGATATTCAGCAAGACGATAGAATGATGATGCGCATGGGGCGAGTATGCTCTGTCGGCGCAGAATTGGACATACTATATTTCATGGATGACGATGCGCCCATTCCGCACTTTCATGTTGTGGACAAACAGACGCTGGGTGAGCACTTTCATACTTGCATTAAAATCGAAAGTCCAGAATACTACCACTATACTATTGAGCAGTATGAGTATTTTCATCATAATGGACAAGAGGGAAAACTGAGTTATGAACAATGCACCATGTTGATAGATGCTCTCAATCAGGTAGTAGAGCATCAATTTGATAAATGGAGCAACTGGAAATACCTTCTCCATGCTTGGAATATCAACAATCCCAATCATGAAGTGGATTTTCACACACCAATGCCAGATTATATTAATATGAATATATTGACTTACGACGAGTTTATTGAAGACCAAAATTACGAAACAATAGATGAACTATTGCAGACCGTCTATACTGATGAAATGTTATTGGAAATGGCTAACATTTCACAGAACACCACGGGATTGGATGTTATTATTTGGGTGCAAACCAACAATACACAATCGACTGGAAAACATAATCTGCCACGAATAAAATTCCAGAACAATACGGCAACAAAAGTCCAAATCCATGAGTTGATTCCCATTTCCATATCGGACAATCCCAAAATATTGTTGAACAACAATGATTTGAATAAAATCAAAATCAGTCAAGCACAAATAAATGGAGTTAAACAGTGGATTGTGAAAAACAAAGAGATATTGATTGATTATTGGGAAGAGAACATAACAACAGATGAATTGTTCCAAAAACTAAAAAAGTAGCTTTATTTAATTAGTAGATAATTCCCTAAAAAATACAACTATGAAACGAACCACCAATCACCCAACTACTACATGGGCAGCAGTCAATGCAACCATCCTTTCTACTATGGAGTTTCTAACCAGCGACGAGCAACTACGCTGCTCCGATGACGCACAGCAACCCGACCCTATGCGCGAAGCAGCTATCGCCTATCTCCAAGAGCGCCTCAACCTCTCGCGCATACAAGTACTCATCCTTACCTCCGTGCTCTACTATTCTGCCAAGCACTCAGGTCGCAAATGCAATATGGATGACCTCGCCAATTTGCTCCGCATGCACCCATTGCGCGTACTTCAACTCAGAGATGAGTTCTGTGTCTTGGACGAACTGGGCTATATCGTCAACTGCCAAAACAAAGATGGCTGGTCCTTGTCTATGGTCGGCGAGGCTTTGGAATCATTGGCCATGGACATACCATTCGACCCTCAGATCCTTAAACTGGAGAGCAACTTCGACTTCCTTTGCAAAGCCAACCGCTTCATCAAAGAGGGTCACCGATACGACGAGGATGGTACTATCGCCAAAAATATCAACCGCCTCATGAAGCAGAACCAACACCTTGCTTTGGTGCAAAACCTGCAAAACATCAAGGACGAAGCAGATATGTGGTTCATGCTCCTAATGATGACCACCTTGGCCATTGAGGAAGACTCCTATGTCAATGCTCGTGACCTCGCGCAAATGCTTTCCGAGCGAACTATACGCATCATCCTCAAGCAAATCATGGATAACAAACACCCATTTGCGAAACAGGGCTACATCGAGCTGCGCAACCAAGCGGGGCAAGTGCAACAAGGCGAGTGGGTGCTCAGCCAAGAGGGATGGCTCGCAATGCTTGACAACCAAGAGGAGGTGGAGAGCATTGTCCCTATAGAGGAGGACGAGAATATCAACATGCTCACCTCCTACAAGCAATTGGCGCAACGACCACTGTATTTCTCAGACAAGACCGAGGAGCAAGTGCAGACCCTTACCAACCTTTTGCACGAGGAGCAATTGGCTAAGGTGCGCCAAGCTCTCAAAACTCACAATATGCCTCTCGGCTTCTGCTGTCTATTCTATGGTGCACCTGGTACAGGTAAGACCGAACTGGTGCAACAATTGGCTATTGCTACCCAGCGCGACCTCTTCCAAGTGAATATCGCTACGCTCCGCGATAAGTATGTCGGCGAAAGCGAGAAACAACTCAAGCGTATCTTTGATAAGTACCGTTCTTTGGTTCGCACGCAAGAACATGCGCCCATCCTCTTCTTCAACGAGGCGGACGCTATCTTTGGCAACCGCATGGAGAACACCCAACGCTCGGTGGATAAGATGGAGAATGCACTTCAGAATATCATCTTGCAAGAGATGGAGGTGCTGGAGGGCATCATGATCTGTACCACCAACCTCACTTCTTGTTTAGACAAGGCCTTCGACCGCCGCTTTATATATAAGGTGGAGTTTGAGAAGCCTACCAACCAAGCCCGCAAACTCATCTGGCAATCCATGCTCAGCAGTCTCAACGACGAGCAAGCTACCGAACTCGCTAATCGCTTTGACTTCTCTGGCGGACAGATACAGAACATCTCCCGCAAGCAAGTCATCAATGCCATTTTCTCCGGCAAAGACGAGTTGGACTACGACCAAATCAAACTCGACTGCCAAAACGAAAGCATCTCCCGTAACTCCCGAGGCAAAGTAGGATTCTAACCTGTAAAGAAATGTATAATTATATTAATCACTAATAAGTGTAATACATCCTCTTCCTAGCTCCTGCACTTCGCTCGCATTTTTGCAGACGATTATCCCACTAAAATAGCAAACAGCAGCACCCTCACACGGTGCTGCTGTTAATTAAACAAGAAACAAGTCACCCATTGTTATCTGTGCATTGATACTATTTACCAAATTATTACGAGACCATAAGAGGTAATTGATTCTGAACGAGATAAACTGTTCACAATTTGTGACTGGTTCCCTTGGGAATGTTATCGCAAATTGCGATGACATCGTTTCTATTACTTTTATGGAGGGTGTGTCAAAATGCTGACACATCCTCTTTTCTTATGCTCTGTGAACAAAATCTTCGTTTAATAGCAAAATTCTTTGTGCGTATCAAAAAATTTTTGTAATTTTGCGCCCAATATAAATAAGTAATACGATGATCACTTTTATTTTCTCGCTCGTTGCCTTAGTGCTTGGCTTTCTGCTATACGGAACATTCGTGGAGCGCGTGTTTGGTATTGATGCCAACGCTGCTACACCCGCCACCACCAAAACAGACGGTGTGGACTTTGTTCCTATGAAACCCTGGCGTATTTTCCTAATCCAGTTTCTCAATATCGCAGGTTTAGGTCCTATCTTCGGTGCTATCATGGGTATTTTCTATGGTCCTGCTGCATTCCTCTGGATTGTACTTGGAACCATCTTCGCCGGTGGTGTGCATGACTACCTGAGCGGTATGATGTCCATTCGTAAGGGCGGACTATCCTTACCCAATATCGTAGGCAATGAACTGGGCAAGGGAATAAAACTCTTTATCCGTTTGCTCTCGTTGGTCTTACTGGTGCTACTCACGACCACATTTCTCTCTGGTCCTGCAACCCTTCTGCAAGGTCTTGCACCATTGGGCACCATCACACATAAGACTCACCTCGTGCCAATCATTTGGGTGCTAATCATCTTTGCTTATTACAGCCTGGCCACGGTGCTTCCTGTGGATAAACTTATTGGGCGTTTTTATCCTATCTTCGGTGCTATTTTGCTGTTTATGGGTCTGGGTATTATGGTTGTGATGTTGGGGTGGCATAGCTCCGAGATGCCCGAACTGATCGATGGTTTGCACAACCGTCAAACTAATGGTCTGCCACTTTTTCCGATGATGTTTGTTAGCATCGCCTGCGGTGCTATCTCCGGTTTCCACGGCACGCAGTCGCCACTGATGGCCCGCTGCATGACCAACGAACGCCAAGGTCGCTGGATCTTCTACGGCGCTATGGTAGCAGAGGGTATCTTAGCCCTGATCTGGGCTGCAGCTGCGGGTACGATGTTTGCCGATCCAGAGCATGGTCTATATGGTATAGACGGATTGCAAGCTTTTGCCGTTGCGCATCCGGGAGAGAACATCGCCGCTTTGGTGGTGGATAGAGTGTCTCGTTCGTGGTTAGGAACGATAGGTGGTATATTGGCTATCATAGGTGTGATAGCTGCACCGATTACTTCGGGCGATACGGCTTTGCGTTCGGCTCGCTTGATTGTAGCTGACTTTTTGCACCTCGACCAACGCCCTGTGCGCAATCGAATGATGATTGCGTTGCCATTGTTTGCATGCGTATTTGGTATGGTGTTCGTGGACTTTAATGTCGTATGGCGCTATTTCGCTTGGACAAACCAGACCTTGGCTGTCTTTGCCTTGTGGGCAGGAACGATTTTTCTCTATAAGAACGCTCAAACCACGAAGACGTATCCATATGCGTATCTAATTGCTCTGATACCTGCATTGTTTATGACGATGGTGAGTGTGAGCTATATCTTCATTGCTCCCGAAGGTTTTCGCTTTGCTGCTGCGGGATTGAGTTGGCTGGCGTACACCATCGCAGGAGTGGTGACCATAGCCTTGCTCATGCTCTTCACTCGCTGGAAAAGAGGGTAGTGGAAGGCTTGCCGTAAAGGCATGGAATTATGGTAAAGCCGCTACTATATATATACTGATAACAAACTCCCTTTGCAGGTATTGCAGAGGGAGTTTAGTTTCTTTGATAGCCAGTAATGTCTCTTCTATGAGAGTTATTGATATTTTTTTTGCGATGAAGACTTGCTTTAACTGGTTTTAACTGGTTTTAACAGGTTTTAACGTGCTTTAACCCACAGCGGATATGTAGCTTGTAGTATCTTTGTAGCCGAAACCTAAGAATGAAAAAAAGAAGGTAATATATACACATTGTATAAATGCTATACGGATAAGACAAAAATGTGCCACGGATGGTTGCTAACAAACCCGTCAAAAACCCGTTATGAACCCGTAATCTGAGGCAAATCAGGTTTTTTGAAGCAAAATTAATCTAAAAAAATATAATTATGGCAAGAATTAAACTTATGGCTCCTATTGCCAATGCAGTAGGAAAAATTTTTGGTGGTAGTGATATGTGGCTCGTGGAGCGCTATGGTACGCAATTTACGGGGTGCAGGACCAATCCGCGCGACTACAAAAAGCACCCTCAATCTGAAGCAGAGAAAGCAGGCACATTGCGTTTGACAGCAGCGACAAAGGCTTACAACGAACTTATCAAGGGGTCGGTGGAGTGGCAGGCATTAGAACAAGAGTACCTTGCTCAACGTGACTATCCAGATGGCAAGAAGTCCCTTCGCGGCTACTTCATCTCAAAACATATGCGAAGCGGGTTTTGACTCGCTTTGCTATGGAATGATGATCTTGATGGATTTGAGAACACAAAATAGTTTATAAATTGGAGTTGTAGCTATTTACAACGATGATTTTTTTAGAATTTTTTGTGTTAATGTTGTATAATTCAAAATTTTTATGTAATTTTGCTGCGTGAAACGAAAATATATCATACTATTTTTTGTTGTTGGCATCGTGACCGTATTGAGTGGATGTCATAATTTGTCCTTGGGGAGCAAGAGTCTGCAACGGACATTACGGCATCAGCAACATCGTGCTACAGAATTAACAGAAAATCTATGTCGTGCTATAGAGATAAACAATTTTGATTCTCTGTGGGAGTACACACAATTAAATAAGGATATATTGTTTTACATCTACAAAGGTAGAAAATTGGTGTATTGGTCAAATTCGTGGTTGAGTTCTTCTGATAGGACGATGAACTATGTCTATGATCAATGGCATTTTGCACAATGGGATAATGCACAAGGTATCTATTTTCGGAAACGCATTGGTGATTATGAAATACTTGTCGCAGTACCAATCAAATACAACTATTTAGTAACTTCGAGTCTTCTGCATAACCAGTTTATTGCACCTTTTTATGGCGATGAGCGTTGGCGATTAACATATCGTCAGCTGGACGGCAGTGGTGTGCCGATCTATTCGTATGATGGATTGTATTTGTTCTCGATACTTGAGGAAAACTCAGAAGTGTCTAATCCTCAGACAGAGGTGATGAATAATTTTTCTTATCAAGCTATTTGGGCAGCCGATCAGCAAAAACAGACATCAGCAAAAGCAAAATTAAGAATGTATTATATCATCACGGGAGTGCTGATAGGCGTATTGCTCTTTGTGGCTATATTCAGTTTGGTGAAATATCGAGGCTTCCGCAGAATGAAAATGGGAGGTAAATTTCAAATGGTGCTCACCCCATTGGTGTTAGTGATATTGCTATCTATCTTTATGTTGTCCACGGAATATATTCGTCGTCTTTTTATAGAAACGCAACAATTGCGATTGACGAAGAAAGCACATTATGTGCAGATGGCACTGCAGAATATGTACTTTTGGAACTTAACGCTCTCTCCTGCAAATACAGCAGCATTGAATATAGATTTGCGTGAGATGAGTTTCGTATATGAAACAGATATTCATGTCTATGATATGAATGGTCGTTTGGTGGGAAGTTCGACACCGCAATTATTTGATTTAGGCCTATTATCCAGAAATGTAGCATCTGAACCATTCTTTTCAGGTAATGCAACAATGGTGCAATACGAACAGATTGGCAATGTGCGTTATCTATCTGCTTATACGGAATTTATCAATGGTAATTACGCTAAAATCGGATATGTAGCACTGCCGAGTTTTATCTCACAAAGCGAAATGACAGCGCATTTGGAGAATTTTATGGCGAAACTACTTCCTCTTTACATCATCTTGCTATTGGTTTCAATTTTGATTGTTTGGGGAATATCGCATATGATTACTTCTTCATTGGGGGTGGTTCGTTCGCAAATTAAAAAATATCGTCCAGGTGAGAGCGTTAAACATATCAATTATGAGTTCTCGGATGAGGTAGGGGAGATAGTTACCCAATACAACCAGATGATGGATGCTCTTGCCGAGTCCACGCAGCGATTGGCTCGTACCGAACGTGAAATGGCATGGCGCACCATGGCACGTCAAGTGGCACACGAGATAAATAACCCACTCACGCCAATGAAACTTACCCTCCAACAACTGCAGCGCACCAAAGGGACTGAACGATTTGAGGAGTATTTTGATCGCTCTACACAACTGATTATTGATCAGATAGACAACTTAAGCCATATTGCTAAATCATTCTCTTCGTTTGCGAAAATGCCAGAAGTGAACCCCACCGAAGTGGATGTGGCTGCTAAGTTGTATTCTTTCATAACAATGATGCGCAATAATCCATCCGATATTCCTATTCGCTACGTGGGACCAGAAAGTGGAGTGATGGTGATTGCCGATGCAGAACAAATTACGCAGGTATTTACCAATATCGTGCGTAATGCGATGCAAGCTATGGAAGGGCGCGAGAATAGCGATATTATTATCATAATGAAGAATGCCAGCAAGGCTTCAATACTAGAACATGACCTTGATTCTCAGAAAAAATGGATGAAGATTTCATTCTCCGACAACGGACCTGGTATTCCAGCCGATATGATAGATAAAGTGTTTGTGCCAAACTTCACTACCAAAAACACAGGCGCAGGACTTGGATTGCCTATCTCAAAGAATATCGTGGAGGGAAGTGGTGGAAAAATATGTTTTCAAACATCAGAAAAAGGTACAACATTCTTTGTGTATTTGCAAAAAAAGTAGTAACTTTGCACCCCGAAAAAGAAAGAATACTAACAAAAATACTTAACTAGTTAAAAAACAACACCATAAAAATAATACTACAATGAAAGTAACGGACATCATGCAGCATCTTGCTGCGAAGCATCCAGGCGAGGCCGAGTATTTGCAAGCCGTAGAAGAAGTCCTTGTATCCATCGAGGAAGTGTACAACCAACATCCTGAGTATGAGAAAGCCAAGATCGTGGAGCGTATGGTAGAGCCAGATCGTATCTTCACCTTCCGCGTGACATGGGTGGACGACCAAGGTGAGGTGCAAACCAACCTCGGTTATCGTGTGCAATTCAACTCAGCTATCGGTCCTTACAAAGGCGGATTGCGTTTCCATAAAGCAGTTAACCCCAGTATGCTCAAGTTCTTGGGCTTCGAGCAAACCTTTAAGAATGCTTTGACTACTCTCCCTATGGGTGGTGCAAAGGGTGGTTCTGATTTCGATCCTGTGGGCAAGTCTGATGCGGAGATCATGCGTTTCTGTCAAGCCTTTATGCTTGAACTCTGGCACAATATTGGTGTAGATACAGATGTACCTGCAGGCGACGTAGGCGTAGGCGGTCGTGAGATCGGTTTCCTCAATGGTATGTACCAAAAACTTGCTCGTCAATACCACACTGGCGTGCTCACTGGCAAAGGTATGACATGGGGTGGCTCAATCCTCCGTCCTGAGGCAACGGGCTATGGTGCACTCTACTTCACCGAGCACCTCCTCCACGAGGCAGGCAAAAGTATCGAGGGCAAGACTGTAGCAATCTCTGGCTTCGGCAACGTGGCATGGGGTGCTGCGCAAAAAGCTACCGAACTCGGTGCTAAGGTGGTAGCTATCTCTGGTCCTGACGGCGTATGCGCTATCCCAGAGGGTATCACCGCTGAGATGATTGATTATATGCTCGTTATGCGCTCAAGCAACCGCAATAAAGTGCAAGATATGGCGGATAAGTTCCCAGCACAGGCACACTTCACCGCTGGTAAGAAAGCATGGTCTGTACCTTGCGATATTGCTCTGCCATGTGCATTCCAAAACGAGCTTAGCGAGGACGATGCTAAGGAGTTGAAGGCTAACGGCTGCTGGTGCTGCTGCGAGGTAAGTAACATGGGTTGCCAACCTGGCGCTATCCACTATTTCCAACATAACGGTGTGCTCTTTGCTCCTGGTAAGGCGGTGAACGCAGGTGGTGTGGCTACTTCTGGTTTGGAGATGACACAAAACTGCGAGCACCTCAGTTGGACCGCTCAAGAGGTGGATGCACGTTTGCACCATATCATGGAGTCAATCCACGAGCAATGTGTGAAGTTCGGTCGCCAAGCCGATGGCTCTATTGACTACGTGAAAGGTGCGAATATCGCTGGCTTCATGAAGGTGGCACAAGCCATGCTCGAGCAAGGCATTGTATAATCTGTGCCTTTAAACTTTAAACTATTTTAAAAGAAAGATATGTACGCTGATTTTCAGAAACATTTACAAACCATCCTGACTGAAATCAAGGACGCAGGATTGTATAAAAACGAACGAGTAATCATTACGCCACAGTCTTCCGCTATCCAAGTGGAAGGCGGAAAGGATGTCATCAACTTCTGCGCCAACAACTACCTCGGTTTGGCTGACAACCAAGAACTCATCCAAGCAGCGAAGGACAAGATGGATGCTCGTGGCTATGGTATGGCATCTGTGCGCTTCATCTGCGGCACACAAGACACCCACAAGCAATTGGAGCAAGCCATCTCTGACTTTTTTGGTACCGAGGACACGATCCTTTATGCAGCTTGTTTTGATGCGAATGGTGGCTTATTCGAACCCCTCTTGACAGACCAAGATGCCATTATTTCAGACGCCCTCAACCACGCAAGTATCATTGATGGTGTGCGCTTGTGTAAAGCGGTGCGTTATCGCTATGCGAATGGCGACATGGCAGATTTGGAGGAGCAATTGAAGAAAGCGCAAGCACAACGTTTTCGCATTATCGCTACCGATGGTGTGTTCTCTATGGACGGCAATGTCTGCCCATTAGATAAGATCTACGAATTGGCACAGAAATACGATGCCCTTGTGATGGTGGACGAGAGCCACTCTGCAGGTGTGGTAGGAAAGACTGGTCACGGCGTGACAGAACGCTACGACCTCCGCGGTAAGATTGAGATTATCACAGGTACATTGGGTAAGGCATTCGGTGGTTCCGTAGGTGGCTTCACCACAGGTAAGAAGGAGATTATCGACTTGCTCCGCCAACGCAGCCGTCCTTACCTCTTCTCCAACTCTATTCCTCCGCTGATTGCTGCGGCAGGATTGAAGACTTTCGAGATATTGACTCGTAGCAACGAGTTGCAAGACCGCTTGCATGCCAATACCGAGTACTTCATCACTAAGATGAAGGCGGCGGGCTTTGATATCAAACCAACCGAGTCAGCTATCTGTGCGGTGATGTTGTACGATGCACGCTTGAGCCAAGAGTTCGCTGCGGCATTGCAAGAAGAGGGCATTTATGTGACAGGTTTCTACTACCCAGTAGTGCCTCAAGGTCAAGCGCGTATCCGCGTACAACTTTCTGCGGCGCATACCACAGAGCAACTCGACCGCGGTATTGAGGCCTTCATTAAAGTCGGTAAAGCCCTCAAAGTTCTGGAGTAACTCATCACTTATAGTTCATACTTAAAAAGCGCATTCCACAATGCGCTTTTTTTGTGCTGATAGTACAAATATTAAGATTCGCATCCCTTGTATATATGCTCCGAAAAGACCAAGGATGAACCTAAGACGAATCAAGGAACGACCAAAGAACTATTGCTTTCCTTAAAAGGTTGTCCCGTTTCCTAAAAAGGTTGACTCCCTGTGATGCTATAATGCACCACATCTTACACCATTGTGTATACCGATGCGATAGCTGCCTAAGCATTTTCTGTCGCGTGTAAGCGAATCCAAGTACGCCATTTGTCCGACAACGAATGTGCGGCACTCAAACATATCTCCCACCTGCAATGTGCTAGAGTTTTCCACCGCCTCCACGCGCCATTTTGCCTCTCCCAAGAACACCAATCGGCATCGCCTATTGGGCAGCCATGTCAGTTCTACCTCTTGCCCTATAGTTAATTGGTCGGCAATAATCTGTGGCAATTGTGCACCCAATTCTGATTCGCAATCGGTATTTGCCATGGCTTGCGCAAGAAAATCCTCCCAATCGCGTGCGCCGATGTACTTACACAGGATATCCAATGTGGCGCGTTGTACACTGGCATAGCCATCCTTGCGCAGTCCCCATAGACGGCGAATAGTATCTTCATTGATCTGACCACGCAGAGCCTCACAGAGTGCATATACACTCTGCTGACTCTTGATAGGACATCCTAACTGCTGCTCAACCGCTTCGCGCAAAAGAGGAAGCATAGGGTGTAGGGAAGTAACGCTTGTTTTCATAAATTTTGTCAAATAATTTGCAAAGGTACAATATTTTTCGTACTTTTGCAACCTCAAACCCCAAAAACGATGATTTCTTCCGAATTAATAGCCAATCTTTCATGGACTTCAGCCGTGCCCAACTCGCCAGGACAATACGAATTATTGTTCGAGTCACACCACAGCCAAGTCTTTCGTTTCCAGCAAGATGGTAGATGGTTTGTACTGAAGACCATCCATCCTGCCATAGGCGAGAAATCACGTTATCAGGCTCTGTTGCAACGAGAGTATGAATTGTTGCAACAATTGGATTCTCCTTTCATTGTTCGTCTATGGCAGTTGACGGAGGTGGAGCCCTTTGGATTATCAATCATTATGGAGTATGTGGACGCAGTGACTCTCACCGAATGGTTAAGGACACGTCCTTCGTCGGCAGAGCGCCAACGGGTACTTTTAGAACTGATTGAGGCGTTAGACTATATCCACGCCAAACAGATTACGCATGGCGATCTCAAGCCTGATAATATATTGATCACGCGCAATGGCAACCATGTCAAACTGATTGATTTTGGTCTGTCGGACAATGATGCTTATCTGGCAAGGAATATCGGTTGTACGCCTACTTTTGCTGCACCCGAACAGCTCACTGAAAATGGGCAGAGTGATTGCAGAACGGACATCTATGCTTTGGGCAAGATTATACCGTTGCTTTTTCCACATCGTTTCCGCTGCGTAGTGCGCCGATGTACCCAGGCGAATGCAGCACATCGCTACGCAAATATCTTGCAACTTCGCCGTGCCATTCGTCGTGCAAAATCATATCCTATCGTTTTGATTATCTGTACTTTGCTAATGGCAATTTCGTTGCTTTGTGTACCTGCTGTGCAACAACGATTGGGCATGGCTACTCAGGCACAACAGCAGGCGTATGAGGAAGCGATTCTTGCGCCTATTCATGAGAGTTATGATAGTGTATTCTGTGCGTATCGCGATAGCCTTATGAATATTCCATATCACTATCAAGAATTTACAACTACTTATTTGTCAGCATTTGCCAATGATATTAATACCTTATTTCGACAATACTTGCTTCACTATACCGAAAATCGACAATTGATAGAAGAGGATTATCTATCTTATTATCCCCATCTCGCCTATCAACTCTCTCATATACATCCTGAATATCCTTCTATCTTTTCTTCTCCAGCCGACACCGCCGCACAAGAGGCATTGGATCTGCTGCTCCAGCGCCATCGTTAAAGTACTTTTCTAACAAGCCTAAAAAAGCCCTTTTGTATATCTGCAAAATGCACTACCTTTGCACCCGAAACGCATGAGTAGCGCGATATGCACGTGAGTTTGTGTGCTCGTTGCAATAAAAAAGTGCATTTTTTTGCATTTTCCTTGCATATATGCAAAAAATGTTGTATCTTTGCAACAAATTGTCAGTGGACAATTGCGAATGCCTCCACAATCGGCATTCGGGACATAGAATTATACTGACACACCAGTTTTTGTAGCGAAATCTAGCAGTTTTATTACAACAACGAGGAAAGTGGCAGAGTCAGCGCGTATATCGTGCTACTTTTGCGTATCCTCGTTAAAGGTTTTGCTAGAACCTCGCTACAAATACGTAAGAGTAGTACTTTTTTGTATATACTACGAAAACTAAAAAACGAAAACTGATGTATGAAACATTACAATTATCTCAAAGGATTTAGATTCTTCTTCAAGGGGCTCAAGTTGTGCAAACACGAGATATGGGTTTCTCTACAAGTGTTGATTCTACTAACACTCTTGTTTTCTGCCCTATTGTACATGGTTGAACATTTAGCACAACCCGATGTCTATACCAATTTTTGGGATAATGTGCTTTGGTCATTCCTTACATTTTTAGATAATGTTCCAGAAAGTGTAATCATACACAATCCTATTACCGCTCTCGGTAAGGTATTGTGGGCAGTCATTAGCTTGCTCAAAATAGCCCTCTTTGCGGTTCCTACTGGTTTGATTGCAAATGGATTTAGCGAAGCGATGGAGCAAGACAAACATCAAGAGGAACTCCATAAGTTTCGCACGCGTTTGCAAAAATCGTTTTCTCCTACTTTGGCTCGCCGAGTAAATGATTATCGCCGCGAGAAAGGTCTGGAGGGCAAGTTCTACATGGCACCTTTGTGCGAGCCAATTGCAGAATTGCAAGTGAAGTACCATTTGGATACCAAAGATATATTGGAGGCGTGCGAAACGTTTCCTGAGTTTTGTTTAGCCAATATGGCTTCCATCCAAACCGAAGCAGAAAATCCTGTAGATCGATTAGTGGTGCTGAATAGGTCTCTCAATACTTCCTATGGCTGCTGTATTGACCGTGGAAGCCAAGTGACCATTGTCGTGACCTCTGCTCATGTAGAATTAGCCACCGAATGGTTTGGCTACTATCTCGCGCAGTTTGGAGGATTCAACTTTATCTGCCGAAGTCTGGAAAGTGATGCCGAAAATTCGTCGTCTTTCTACAATATGCAGGACAATATGGATGATAAACAACAGCAAGATTTCTATCGCGATCTCAAGCAACTGAGTCAAGGCGAAGGACATTGGAATATTTATCTACTTCATCAAGTAACCAATATCAATAAGGCTGGCAATCATATTCATTTCAGTTCTTCTATGCGTGACGGTAAAGATTGCACTGTCGTAGATAGCCAAAAGTATCAAGCATTAAAAGAGGCCATAGTGGCAATGTTTGCTGACTATGACTTTAAGTTTAGTAGTGAGGAGTCAGACCGATTCCCTCTTACTAAAACCAATATCGCCTATCGTCTGCGTCAAGACAGTGTGGAATGCAACTCGTTTACCTTCCGTATAGGTGCACATATCATGGCTAAAAATACTTTCCGTTCGTTGTTCACCTATCGTATAGCTGAGAGTATCCAGCAAGTGTTAGGAGGCGAAATGTTACAGACTGATTATCAACATTTGTGCGACCGTGAACAAAGTGGATATAAAATTTTTGAAAAACACAACAAAAATTGAATTCTGAAAAAAAAGAACTATATTAAGAAGTTAGAAACATCAACTATAATTAAAAAAACATCAATTATTATGAAGACAAAACTTTTTATTTTCATGCTTATCGCATGCGCACTTGGAACCGTTTCTTGTGCATCAAAGAAAGTAGCTAACCAGCAACCACCTTATCCTAATTATGCAGGTCAGCCTCAACAACCATATTATGGTCAGCCACAGCAACCATACTATGGTCAACCACAGCAACCATACTATGGTCAACCTCAAGCTCCTCAACAACAAGGTCCAGATGCAGATGGATTTGAAGTGAAGAAAATATCACCAGTTAGTGCAGCAGCCGGAAATCCTCTTTCTGGCGAAATACGTGGTTATGGACAATATATTTCTCCTAACGAATCGGATGCTATTAATAAAGCTAAATCACTTGCCAGGGGTGATATTCAAGCACAAGTGGAAACATTTGTCAAATATGCTGTGAATATTTATAATCAAACTACTACTGCAGGTAGTCAACAACAGTTTGATCAAGTAGGAAGAGACGACCTAATCACCCTTGCAAAGGGAGTAGTACAAGCTGTATTGGTAATGGAACCTTACGTAATGTATAATAAACAAACCAAACAATACAAAGTAGAAGTATGCATGAAATACGATAAAGCAGGAATTATCGGTGCTCTTGAGGAACAAGGTCAACGTATCTTGAAGAATCGAGAGAAATTCTTGGAGGATATGAAAGATGTTTGGGATGAGTACGATCGTAGTCAAGGCAGAAAGACTCAAGCAGAACTTGAAAATGAGGAGAACCTACGTATTGAAGCGAGCAAAAATGCAATGGAACAAGAGAACCTTGATCGCCAAAACGCTCGTGAGATAGATAAAATTAACGCGCATGGACAAAATATCGCCAATATTGAGGCTCAAAGAAATCAGCCTGCTAACGCACCTGCTATTTATTACTATAGTGTAAATGGTACTCAATACGGTCCAGTCAATATTCACCAATTGGGTGGTTTGGCAAAGAATGGACAAATCACTATCTATACCAGCATTTGGCGCGAGGGATTGGCCGCTTGGACACCTGCAGGTCAATTGCCAGAATTAAGAACTATCTTCGCTTCTGCACCAGGTAGCATTCCTCCTCCACCACCAGCTTATTAATATCAATTAGCATTCTATGAAGCGATACCTTATACTTGCGATGATATTGATCGCATGTTCTACATTGATGGCGCAATCTGGCAATAAATCCGACAGATTGCGTCCTCAATGGATGACTAAACAGCTCCCTAATCCTAAATCTGCTGGGTATATCTTTATAAAAGCGGAAGGTTCAGGCTCTTCGTTAGAGGCAGCACGTCAAGCTTGTTTGGTTGAATTAGCCAACTATTTAGAGACAGAGCGCGGATTGGTAATCAATAGCCATCTCCAACAACAATCTTCCCTGACCACCACACAAAATTATAATGAACGAAGTGGAAAAGAAGCTGAAATGGCATACGATTTTACCCAAACAGATAAATTCAATATGGAGATCATCGAGAAAGGTCGTAAAATCAATATGGTATGCCGTACCATCGATGAATATTGGGTGAAAAATGGTGGTGTATATATGGTGACTACATTATATACCGTAGCAGATCAAAATACCTATGGAGGTAGCTATTATGATGATATTTCTACTACTACCAAATATGGTGCCGCAGGCTTAGCCTCTATTATTCCTGGTACAGGACAATTCCTCAAGGGCGATGTGGCTAAGGGTGTATCTTTCCTTGTCGCAGATGTGGCATGTGCGGCGGGTATTATTCTGTGCGAGAGCACACGAGCTGCCTACGCTGCCAAAGTCCAACAGCAACCACAATACGCCTTACAGTACTCTACTCGTGCTAATAACTGGGCTACGGGAAGAAATATCTGTTTAGGCGTTACTGCGGGTATTTGGGTATGGAATATCATTGATGCCTTTGCTGCCAAAGGAGCACGTCGTGTTGTTGTTAAACCACAACGAGGATACTTCTCCATGACCCCTACCTCCACTTTCGACCCAATCCATCATACCCACGATATGGGAGTAGGGGTGGCCTATCATTTTTAATAATCTTACTTTTTATGAAAAATTTGTATAAATATATTTCAATAGTTGCTATCATCAGTCTTTTTACATGTTGTGCAACAGATATTGTAGATGTTACAGGTAGCATCTCTGGTATCGTGAAGGATTATACCACTGGGCTAACCGTAGAGAACTGCCAAGTAGCCCTCGCACCATCGGGTAACACTGTATTCACGGATGCCAATGGTCGTTATACCTTCGACAATTTGAATCCAGGTACTTATACGCTGACCTTTACCAAAATTGGCTATATGGACCAATCGGCGTCTGTTGAGCTATTGGCTGGGCAATCGATTCTCAAAGATATTCAGTTGGAAACTACCGAGGCATTCACTGTCTCTACATCGGTATTGGATTTTGGAGATAGCAACGCTACTTTATCTTTTGCGTTGCAAAATCCTACTGCTACTAAATACGATTTCAATATCGTTAATAATATTGAGTGGCTTAAACTCTCCCAAACTAATGGTACCATCCAAGCCAATAACAAACTCAATATCACAGCTACAGTAGATCGTTCTTTGGTAGGTTATGGTAGTTATGACAAAACCATCACCATCAATTATACGGGTGCTACATCAGGCAATGTGGTACTGCGAATCGTGATGCAGAAAGCTGAAATAGCCAAACCGAGTGTTACAACTAACGAAGCAACAGATATCACTGCCAATTCGTTTTCAATTGGTGGTCAAATCACCAGCACGGGTGGCGAGAAAATTACAGCCTATGGCCACTGCTGGAGCTATGATCCACACCCAACGATTGACAATGAGCATACTGATTGGGGGCAAACCATCGAAAATATCCGATTTAATAGCAAGATATATTGCTCATTGGTGAATACGGCTGTATACGTACGCGCATACGCGGTTAATTCACAAGGTGTAAGTTATGGCAATGAAGTGCAGGTAACCACTCCTAAAGGCGACAATCCATCCGAGGATGATGGCGAGTTTGCTGGAGGTTCTGGTACGGCGTATGACCCATATCAGATTAAAACAGCGGCTAGTATGATGCGCATGAAGGATTATCCTGATGCCCATTTTGCTCTGGCAGCAGATATTGATATGGAAGGAAGTTTATGGATACCTATTCCAATGAACACATCGTTTAACGGAAACAATCATACGCTCTATAACTTGACCATTAGTCCTTATATTACGAGCGATCAAATTGGATTGTTCTCTACAATTGGTCGGAATGTTAAAGTTAGCAATCTTACCATTGAGAATTACTCCATTAATATGCCATCTAAAGATGATGTGGGAGGAATTGCAGGTTATGCTGACGCATCTACAATTAGTAACTGCCATGTTAAGCTCACCAAAGAAAAATCAATTGTCGGAGGTGATCATGTAGGCGGATTGGTTGGACGTGTATATGGGACAACAATTACTGATTGTTCTGTATTATCCACTACCAATTCTACTGTTATTATAGGAAACTCCCATGTCGGTGGTGCGATAGGAGGAAACTTGAATGGTTACAGTGGCATAGAGATGACCAATATTAAAGTGGAAGCAAGTATTGCAGCATATGAGATTGCAGGAGGTATTATTGGATACGCAAATCCTGATTCTCGTTTTGAGCATTCACAATTAGATTATGCGGGAACCATTACAGCTTTCCAGTCAACTACGACTCCTCGTTCATTTGGAGGTATAGTGGGTTATTCTTCACGTATGATTTTGCGCGCATGTAAGGCAAATGTTGTTTTTGCACTTATGGCTAAAGCAGAAAATGTGGGTGGTATTGTAGGTAAAGGTAGTAGCTACTGCGAACTATATGACTGCTATTCACAAGGCTATATTGATGGTAGTGTAGATTTATATTATCAAGAACGCGGAACGTCAGTACATGCAGTAGGTCTAATAGGATATGCAAGTAAAAGCGATATATCAACTACAAATTGTTATACACTATTTGATTATCCAATAGACCCTGATGGTTGGTGGTCTGATAATAAACAGGTTAATACGCATAGTATCTACGACCTTGTTACTCAATTCGAGAGTCCTATCAATATTGCAGAAATTATGCGTGCCAATGCTTCAAGCGAAGCTTCTAAGTATTGGGACTTCAATCGCACATGGACTTGGAAAGGTACTGCCAACGGAAAGACTGTTACCGCCATTTGTCCGAAATTGAAATGGGAAAAATAAAAAAAATATGAAACGCATTATCTGTATTGTCTTTTTGTGTTGTTCGTGTTTAGGTTCTATATGTGCGCATGTGCAATTTGAAGGTATAGAACTCACGGGTACTAAACCCTCATTTGTAGAACAACTTCAACGCAAGGGGTATACTTTTGTGTGCGATAATGCTAATAAGAGCGTCTTAGAAGGTAAATATCATGGATTCCCTTGTTCGGTAGTTGTGTATGCCTATTCTAAATCCATAGATATAGTCTATAGGGTAGAAGTGGTAACAAATAGCTACACGCAATGGGATGATTTAAGCCATGAGTACGATCGTATAGAGCAACGCATCAGTGCACGTTATGGTATGCCTACCGATGCTACTAAGATGATATACCCACCATTCGTCGAGGAGCATAATGAGATGTTAGGTATATCGCTCAACGCCTTCAATTATCACTCTCGCTGGGAGGTAGATAATGCCATCATTCGCATGAGCCTCACATCGGATGCATGTGTTGAGATCCGACTAACAGATCGAAACAGTGAGAAGATGGGAAAAAAGATGCAACAAGTCAGTGTACAAAAAGCTGTTGATGAAACCAAGGAGGCGATAGGCAATTTTTTGAATGTACTACGGGATTAATACAGAATATTTCACAAGCATCACATTGGAAACTGGATATACAATGCGTGATAAGGATTACCAAAATAGTCGTGATAAGCATAAAATAGGGTATTAAGGCAGATCTATAGTAGGCATGAAAGTTAGATTTCTTATTTCTTTTTTATGGCTTGCTACACTAGTTCTGCAAGCACAAAGCACAGAAAATCTAGAAAGTGTAGTGGCTGATCGCCCAGGTATGGCCACGGGAGTTGGCGTACTTCCATTCAAAACCATACAGTGGGAAACGGGCGTACAGTGGGATTATACCAATCATCAACATGCATTCACATTGCCCACTACTATGCTGCGTTTCGGTGTCGCACCGTTTGCGGAGTTACGTTTGGAGTATGATGGTACACTATACCAAACAGCTGAACTAATTGCTACAAAATGGGCTTATCAAGTGGAGCCATTAATTCTTGGTACCAAGATTCGCGTGTTCGATGGTTGGAAAGCTGTGCCAAAAATCAGTTTCTTGGCTAATATTGCAATACCTATCACCAATGAGGCCTTTCATAATTCGCATGTCGCGCCTAGTTTGTATCTACTCTTTGAAAACGATGTGACGGATTGGCTGAATATATGCTACAATCTGGGTGCCGAATGGAATGGTGTGGCTGCTGTACCAAGCACTTTTGTTGCACTATGCGTAGGCTTTGCTATGGGGGAGCAATGGGGTGCATTTGTGGAGAGTTACAACTATTTCACGCGTCTCCACACCCATACCGAAGCCGACGGGAACCTAGATATAGGATTCACTTATATGCCTCATCATCGTGTACAATTGGATGTTTATGCCTCCATCAACTGCCAAAATCCGCAATTGTACTCTAATGTTGGAGTAGGAATAGCGTGGTTAATAAACCCATAATAATATCTGTTTTGCAAACTCGACTTTGTAAAATAAATAAATACGTATTTGTTTTTGAATTTTGTGAAATATGCTACTATATTGCACTACCAAAATATAATTTATTAGAGGAGATTAACCAAAATTCAGTACATGGATAATCCCTGCTATCATGGTCATCTTTGTGCTCGGAGTAGTATTGATTGGATTTAAAGAAAAATTGTAATCAAGGAGCAAGAAAACATACAACTATGAGTGTAGTTGGTAACATATCCATCGTCATCGAAGGCGAGCCTGGCAGAACTATCCATGATGAGATCATGGCTCTGATGCCCCTATTGAACTCCGAGACAGGAGTAGAGTTGTTTCAAGTAGATGGTCGCAGCTATAGGCTATCGCTCCCTCCTGATGATAGTGCAGCATATCTGCTCTCGCTCTACGAGGACGATACGTATTGTGGTCTAACAGGCGTATTCAGTTTCCGCTACGAGCACGATATGCTGCGCATAGAAGGCGAATGGCATGGCGCCCCCACAATGCTGTTCTATTTGCAAGACAAGGGGGTGATGCAGTATGAGGGACTATATTACTTCATCCAAAGTGAACTGGAATTTCCTGATGCTACTAGCAACGATATAGACGGTAAGTATTTTCAGCTGCCTGGATTTATTGCATCCTTGCGTCGTCAGGGCGATGGGTGGGATATCCATCGTGTGGATGCCGATATGCGTGCCTACCACGCAGCGCAATATCCCGACACAGATACCCAAATAGCATTGGAGCAAGAGCGAGAACTATGGCTCAATTTTGTGCAAGATGAACAGATGCAAGATTTGGCGCAATATGCACTACTAGCCAAAGCCGGGCAAACCTATCTGCATTGGTTGGAAAGTAAAATAAAAGAGGAATAAGCGAATAAAAAAATCGTTTTTTTGAGTATTATTTTGAATTTTACAAAAACCATACTATATTAATATGTGTTTAAAAGATTAATAACAATTTGACAATTATCACACAACATGAAACCAACATTCATTATCAACAAATCATCGTACAAAGGAAGTACTTTGTACAATATCATGGAGAGCAACGGCGATGCCTTCGCACGATTACAACTATTGACCGATAGCATCCATTTCGAAGACTACAATGTATGGATTACCGATTTTGAAGTCGTTGAAGAGAAACGCCGTCAAGGTTATGCTACCGCGATGCTCCAACTCATCCAAACCCTGGCACCCGCCGACGAGACCATCGCCTTGGAAGTAGCACTCGATGCTCCACATTGGGTAGTAGCGTTCTACGAGAAACATGGCATTGTTATCAGCAATAAAGAGGCACTCATTCTTGACGGCGAAGAGAAAGAAGAGGCAGAAAGACGCATTGCCGAATTAGATCAGAAAGTCGAAGAATTAAGTCAATTAATGGACAAGACTACCGACGAAACGGAGAAAGCTCGTCTCCTAGATGAACTAATGCAAACTTATCGCGAGACCAACCGTTGGTTGTGTGCCATCGGAGCCGATGAAAGCCAAATGTATGATATTTAACAACTGATAAGATGACCGTAGATTTTTCTCGCACTTTTGTGCTCGCAGGCGAACCAAGCCATGTGGCAAGTATAGCCATCGTTGATCCCGAACATTTCTATCCCGATGCTCCGCATAGCCGCTGTGCCTACCGCCGTGCAGCCAAAAGCCATCGTACCCCACAGATCGTTCGCGAAGGACTGCTGCGCATGAGTCCGATGAACTACACCTTGCAACCTACACCTTACACCTTACTCATCAACCCATCTCCATACCGACTCTTAGAGTGGGCTAAGCGCTCGCATATTCAGTCACTGATCTATGCCTTGCCCGCTACGAATAACCAACTCACCTTGGAGTACTGGGTTCACGATAGTAGCAGCGACGCATATAGATTGGAGCAGAGCGTAGAAATACCATTAGTAGTAGATACAATAGCCGTGCAAATGGGAGATTATCAATGCCAAGTGCCGATCTCACTGCTGCAAGAGGCACACCGAACCATCCAGATCAACCTCGCACCTTTGCGCGAAAAAACAGCTTGGGATGACACTACGCTGCTCCACCATGCGACCAACCTCACAGGCATCAAAGCCGCCATGCTCAGAAAAAAACTGTATGACCCTCACCATCCGTAAGAACCCTATCTATAACAACCTAACCTTATGACTACCATTTCCTTAGACCACATCACGTATATCCTCCACGAGCAAGCCAAGTCCGCTACTGTGCTGACCTGCCAATCACAAGCAACGCATATCGTTATTCCAGAGCTAATAGCACACAATGGGGAGAATTATACGATGAAACGCATAGGCGAATATGCCTTCAAGAACTGCCCAATGCAAACCATATCGCTGCCTGATACGATATGCACGATTGAGAAGAATGCGTTTTGCTTTTGCAGACAGCTCCAACATGTTCGTATCCCCGCTTTGGTCAAAATCATTCCTGCATATTGCTTCTCTCATTGCACTCACCTGACTGCTGTGGAGTTAGCTGAACAAACTAAATGGATTAGTCAGAACGCTTTTGCCACCTGCTTTGGACTGCAATCTATCAACCTACAACATATGCAGGTGATCCAAAAAATGGCTTTCTTCAACTGCACAAGCCTGCAATCTGTGGTGCTGAGTAACGAACTAATATGTGTGGAAGATTTTGCATTTGCTTTTTGTAGCCAACTGACTACCTGCACCATGCCAGTACGATACCTCGAACGCTATGGCAAATCCGTATTCTTGTGCTGCGACAAACTGCAAACCATTTTTCTCCCGAAGTACTTTCAACGATATGTCGAGGAAAATCTATTCCCGTCACTTACCGAACAACAAGCCTATATTCAATACATGTAGCAGAATAACCCGCAAAAAATACAACAAACTCTTGCATAATTCGTGATTTTTCACTACCTTTGCGCCCAGATTGCAACATTGAACTATACTGAACAATACAACAATATGAAAGCGCTTGTAAAACGTTATGCAGAGCCAGGGCTCTGGATGGAAGAAGTTCCAATGCCTAAAGTAGGCGTGAATGATGTGCTTATCAAGGTTACCAAAGCCGCTATTTGCGGTACGGACTTGCACATGTACAAATGGGACGAGTGGTCGCAAAGCCACTGTACACCGCCATATATCATGGGCCACGAGTTCGTGGGCGTGGCAGTCGAAGTTGGACCTGGTGTTCGTGGCGTAAAAGTCGGTGACCGTGTGACTGCTGAAGGTCATATTGTTTGCGGTACTTGCCGCAACTGCCGTCGTGGCATGGGTCACGTGTGCGAGAACACTATCTCGGTTGGCATCATGGGCAAGGACGGAGCCTTTGCAGAGTATGTAGCTATTCCAGAGAGCAATATTGTGCATGTACGCCCTGAGATTCCAGATGATTTTGCGGCTATCATGGATCCATTTGGTAATGCGACCCATACAGCTTTGGCATTCCCCCTCTTGGGCGAGGATGTACTCATCACAGGTGCAGGATTGATTGGCACCATGGCAGCAGGTATCTGCCGCTATGCAGGAGCGAAGAATATCGTTGTGACCGACCTCAATGAGCAACGCCTTGAGATAGCGAAAAAGATGGGTGCAACGATTACCGTGAATGGATCTAAGGGCGAAACCGTAGAGGGTGCTATGAAGCAATTGGGTATTCGCGGCTTTGATATTGGACTAGAGATGTCGGGTGCGCCAGCAGCATTTAATGATATGATCGCACATATGTACAAAGGCGCTAATATCGCACAGCTGGGCATCCTGCCAAGCAACACGCAAGTCAATTGGTCTGATATAATCTTCAATGCGCTGACTATCAAGGGTATTACAGGTCGCCGCATGTGGGAGACATGGTACCAGATGGAGCAGATGTTGTTGGGTGGATTGGACCTGAGTCCAGTGATTACACACCGTTTCCACTTCGATGACTTCCAAAAAGGATTTGATATCATGTCCAATGGGCAATGCGGTAAAGTACTCCTAGAGTGGTAAAAAAATAATTTAGAATAGAGCAAAGATATTAAGTTTTGGATTATACAATGCCAGAAAAGTGAAAAAATAGATGAAATTTTTGTATAATTAAAATAAAAGTTGTACCTTTGCAGTGTTTCACTTAAAAAATAAAGGAAAATAGATATGGAAAATCGTAGAAATGAAATGAAGAATGAACCAGAGATCGTCTATTCGCGTTCTGTTAAGGCGGGAAAGCGTATTTATTATCTGGATGTGAAGAAGGCTCGTAACGAGGATTTGTATTTGTGCATTACTGAAAGCAAACGCAAACAAATGGGTGAAACGGAAGTTCCACAATTTGAGAAGCACAAAGTATTCCTATATAAAGAGGATTTTGCCCACTTTACAGAGGGATTGAACGATGTAATAGCATACGTACAAAGTCAATTGGGTGAGATTGAAGAGCGCAAAGAATGGGTGCCAGAAGCAATGCAAGAAGCATCATCCGAAACTGTCGTTTCAGAAAATGACAAACAAGAGGATAAATCTCTTATAGGCAGTATCTTAAATAGACTGAAAAACTAAATCAACTGATTGATAATCTCATCAGCGACCTCCTCCTTAGAAATAAGAGGGAGGTTTTTTTGTGTTCCATCAGGGAATAGGAGAGTAACTTTATTGGTGTCTGTACCAAAACCAGCTCCTGCATCTTGCAAACTATTTAGCACAATCATATCTAAATTCTTTGATTGTAATTTGCGTTGTGCATTCTTCAGTTCGTCGTGTGTTTCTAATGCAAATCCTACTAATGTTTGTTCTTTTCGTTTTTGCTGCCCCAACGTAGCTGCGATATCTATGGTACAGGTCATGTCAATGGTCATGCTGCTTTGTCCTGGTTGTTTTTTTATCTTCTGTGTTGCAGTATGTGTAGGCGTAAAATCTGCCACGGCAGCACATAAGATGCTGATATCTGCTGTCGCAAACGCGCTAAGGGTAGCTTCGTACATATTTGCAGCAGATGTCACAGGGATAATAGTCAGTGGTGTGAATCTCTGCCATTCTTGCAAAGATAGGTTGCATGGACCTGTGACCAATGTGACATCAGCCCCTTTTTTAAGACATGCTTTAGCAAGTGCATAGCCCATCTTACCAGTGGATGCATTAGTGATATAGCGAACAGGGTCAATGGCTTCTTGTGTAGGTCCGGCTGTGATAAGCACTCGTTTGCCCAGCAATGTTTTGGGTGTGAGTGCATATGTGGCTGCTGCCACAATGGTGTCTATCTCTTGCATTCTGCCTTTACCGATCGTTCCACATGCTAATTCGCCTTGTGCACAATCAAGCATGGAAATATTGCTCCATTGCGATAGGGTAGATATAGCTTGCTGTGTGGCTGGCGATTCATACATGTTGGTATTCATAGCAGGTGCGATGAGCACAGGCTTGCGCATTGCTGCGAAAGTTGTAGTCAACGCATCATCTGCTATGCCATGCGCCATTTTTCCTAATATATTGGCTGTGGCAGGAGCAATAATCATCAAGTCTGCCCAATCGGGTAGGGAGATGTGCTCTGTGCTATGTTCGTTGATAGCAGCAAATACATCGGTATAGACTTTGTGCCCGCTGACGGTTTGTAGGGTGAGGTTAGTGACGAACTCCAATGCATTTTTGGTAGTTACTACTTGCACATCCGCACCTGCTTTTTTCAAAAGGCGGATTAGTTCGGGGATTTTATAAGCGGCGATACCGCCGCTTATACCCACCAAAATATGTTTACCTGCTAACCTCAAGGTAAGTTAGATAATTGCAAATTTATTTCAGCACTTCATCTTTGTTGCTGCTACGATAGATGAGTTCGTCGTTGATGAGCTCTTGTGTGGCAATCAGCGTAGCTTTAGGTAGTTTCTCATAGCTACGTGAGATTTCAATTTGCTCTTTGTTTTCAAATGTTTCTTCAATTGAATCTTGTGGCACAGAGAAATCTTGCAATTTTGCATCCAACTCTTTTTTCAGCGCAGCACTAATTTGATTGCTGCGTTTGCCAATGATAGCTACTGTCTCATAGACATTACCTACCTTCTCTGTCAGTTCGTTAAGATCCCTTGTGATAGTAGTTTTGGGAGCTTTGCTTTGTTTGTAATCAATCATATCTTTATCGTGTTAAAATGTTCATAAAACGTTAATAATCTTTTTTATTTCTTTCCCGATACGTTCTGCGGAAGCGCGGTGTTTAGAATCAGGATATTCAGTGATGAAACTGTAGTATTCATCTTCCGTTTCACGAGCTCGATCCAACTTCTTCTCATCAAGCGAATTGAGCGTTTGCTGGTACTTGCTTTGAAGAATAAGCCAACTTAAGTCTTCCTGATACTTATTGGTTGGGTAGTCTTTTAGTGCGTTTTTTGCGATGATTTCTGCACTCAAATAATTGTTGCCCAAGTAAGTACCCATATTATAATATAACTTAGCACTCAAATACTCTTTTTGAGCCAATTTGTCGTAGAGATCATGCATCTCTTTGTATGCTTGTTCCGCGTAGGGACTTTCTGGATACAACTCTACAAATTGTGTGAAAAAATCTATACCCTTTTTTGTTTCAGTTTGATCCAAACGAGCATCTGGAGCATCCAAATAATAGCAGTGACCAACTTGGAACCGCGCCTCTACAATATATCGTCCTTTGGGGTAATTGCGAATATATGCTTGGTAGTACTCGGCTGCCGATGCATAATCTTTTTGCCCCATATAGCATCGTGCTAAATATGAAAGCACGTCTTGTGACCGCTCTGTTCCTCGATAATATGAGGTGACTTCATCTAACAATGTTTGTGCTTTGACATATTGACCATCGTTGAAATATACTAATGCTTTTTGATATTTCAGGTCGGGGTCTTTCGATTTCAACAATTGTTGATACTCACCGCAAGAGGTAAGTATCAATCCAATAACAAATATAAAAAATCCCTTCTTTGTCATAATACAAAAATCAGCCTACAAAGGTACTGCTTTTTTTTTATATATGCAAATAAAAATGATTTTTGCTTGTGTTTCTGAAAAAAATATTCATTTTTGCGTAGGAATATTAGTATTCCCACTTGGAGGATCGGCTTACACGAAGTGTATCAGCATCGGCAATAATCAGGTAGCAGGCTGCATCTAAGGTTTGCTCAATCATATTGATGGCGGCTTCCTCACCCAATGCCATGCAGGCAGTAGCTAATGCGTCAGCGCGCATACAACTACTGGCTATGATGGTAGCGCTTAATAGCGAGTGTTCTACTGGATATCCTGAGCGTGGATCAATGGTGTGGCTGCGACGTTTGCCATCTATAATACGGTATTGGAGATAGTTGCCAGAAGTGGCCATACGTAATCCATTGCTCTCAATCACCTCTTGTAGCTCTTCTTCCATTCCTATTGCATCTTTTTTGGGTTTGCTAATTCCCACTCGCCAAGCATTCCCTTTTTCATTGATTCCTTGTAATACCACTTCGCCTCCAATATCAACGAGTAGATTTTTACATCCCTTATCACGTAGCAAGTTGGCTATAACGTCGCATGCATATCCTTTTGCTATGGCGCTGGCATCCAGAGTGATATGTTTGTTGTCTTTGTATAGATGATGATTCTCTAAACGCACCTTGTCGTATCCTACGAAGGCTTTGATACTATCGATGTTTATTGTCTGCTCTATATTGTAGGCTTTTCCATTTGTTCCAAATCCCCATGCATTGACAAGGGGGGCTACTGTGATGTCAAATGCACCTTGGGATAGTTTGCTGACAAGATGGGCTTCTTGGTACATTACTTCAAAGAGTGAGTCAGTTGTCATATCCTCATTGCTGTTAATTTTGCTAATGACAGAATTCTTATTAAACATGCTGAGAGATGCATCTATTTGCTGTAATTGATGCTTGATGTCGTCATGTAAGTCTTCTGTGTATTCGTAGCGAATATTGTAGTATGTACCAAAGATATTTCCTTGATTATGAAAGTATTGTGTTTTAGGCTTGTTAGGCAATAATAGCAGCAATGCTGCTGCTATTATTGCAAATCCCAATGCAAACCACTTGTTCATTGATGTTTCTGTTAAAATGGTAGTTTGTCAATCCTAAATTGTGAGAGGTTACCAAGTGCTGCCAAAGTACAGACTTGCTCCTATACGAAAATTCAGGCGTTGGTAACTTGAGTTTTGGCTATCAAAGTCATTGATAGCATGTTGCAGTTCGGTTTTTACGTTAGTTTTGTCGATTCCATAGCAGTTGAGCATACATTCGCCCCAAACACCTAAGAATACGTGTTTAAATTCGATATCACGTTCCAATCGGAGGTTTACATTGTTGATAGCTACGGTCTTTGCATTTTTCCACACTTCGTTGTAGTTGGAATACAATCCGCGCCATGGAGTCATACCTACTCGTGCGTTGAGCAATAAACCTAATGGCAGATTGAAATCGTATCCCACTTCGATGTAAGTGGACCATGCACGCTGCGCTTTACCTTCTTCGTTGATGAAATAATCAGTACCATATATGGTGGTGTACCAATCTATAGATAAGGGAAATTTTTCTACCAAATCGCCTAAATGGAAACCTGCATGGGCTTCCATTGTGGAGCTTGACTCTTGCTCTGGAATCGGATTGAATCCTCCGCGAGGAAAATATGGATCTCCATCAAAATAGTAGAGGTGAGTCACATCTAATTGCAAACCAAAGTTGTCGTATCCAATAGTAATATCTAACTCTGGATTGATATCATCGAATGTCCAGTTATCTGCACCGATATTTGCCCAAGCAGATGCATAAAGCCCTTTCCACCAAAAGGTAACAGATGGCTGAATAGATAAACCACCAAGATTGTATCCGCGCCATAAATATGAACTTACTATATCTGCGCCAATATCCAGCGAGAAATTGTCCTCGTTGCTGGATTCGTTGTCATTCGTCTGTGCCTTACAAGGAGAAGCACTAACGCCGAGTAGCGTTAGTGCTAAAATAAAAAATACTTTTTTCATTCGCTTTGTTATGCTACATTATAATGCGTTTTTGCTTGTCCAAGCCACGCGCAACGCAATTTCTAATATTTTGATGTCTTCCAGCACTACAATACCACCATCAGGACCTGGCTCAATATGATAACCAACAGTTGAGGTGCCATTGAAAAATGCGCGTACATCATCAGCTGCAATTCCTAACTCTTCAGCAATTACAGCTGAACTACCTTTTGGAAGGCTATCCTTCACTTCTCTCAGTTTGTTGAATGTTGTGCGAATCATAGTAACTAATTTTTAAATAGTTAATAATTATGTGTTTATAAAATATAATCAGTTTTACGAATTTTTGCATTTCGTATTTCGGGTGCAAAGATACAAAATATTTTTTAATTATGCAAATTTTTTCTTATTTCTGTAGAAGAAATATCAAAATAAGGTGCTTCGTGCAAAAAATGTATGCTTTTGGCGTTGGGCTGTTGATAGGGTGGGCAATGGTGTCGTGGATAAACAAAAATGCGATAGGTGCTTAATAAATAGTCACTTTCTCGCCATTGCGAAAATATACTTAAGTTGTCTTCGCCAATAATAAGTGTGAATGTGTGCTCAGGGTATATTTCTTGTAATTTTCGTAGTGTATTTGCAGTGTAACTTGGTCGTGGTAGATGGAACTCGAAGTCGGATACAACAATTTGTTTATTGTGTTTTATCTTGGAACTTGCATTTTTGATTGCCTTTTGCACCTGTTGCAATCGTTTTTGTTCGTCAGCCAAAATACTTTGGTCTTTTAGTGGGTTATTGGGAGAAACCATTACCCATAATTCGTCTAAATCGGTATTTGCTAATACCCACTGCATCAATCCGATATGTCCGAAGTGCATGGGATTAAAAGACCCCCCATAAATGCCAATTTTCATGTCTTTTGCTTATATGCTTGCTGATTTGCTCATTGCTTCTGATTGATAAGAAGGTCTAATTCCGCTTTTGCTGTTGCTAAATCATCGTTTACAACAATATAATCAAAGTATGGTGCATCTGCCATCTCAATTTCCGCTTTGGCAAGTCGTTTTTGAATCATATCTTCGCTGGTGTCGCCTCGGCTGTATAAGCGTCGTGATAGTTCCTCTACAGATGGTGGAGCTATAAAGATAGACACGGCTTCATCTCCAAAAATACGTTTGATATTTATTCCGCCCTTTACGTCAATATCGAATACTATTGTTCGTCCTGCGGATTGTATGCGGTCAATTTCAGATTTGAGTGTACCATAATATAATCCTTCGTATACTTGTTCGTACTCGATAAAGTCATTTTGCTGGATATGTTGCTCAAACTCTTCTCGTGAGATGAAGTAGTACTCTTTTCCGTGTTGCTCTTGTCCTCGAGGGGCGCGTGTTGTAGCGGAGATTGATAGTTCATATTTGCCAGGGTAGCTATCAAGAAGGTGTCTTACCATTGTTGATTTACCTGACCCGCTGGGTGCACAAAGAATAATAATCATATATATCGTTTTTTGTTCTATGCTGTTAAGCCAATATAAGATTTATGTAATTTTCCGCAAAGGTACAATAAAAATGGGATATATGCAAATTTTTTACTTGTAGATTTACTCTTTGTTTGTTGTTTTTGAAAGACGAGTCCATTGGATATATCCATATAGGCAATTTATACACCAAAAAGCATATTGTGCTGCTATACAATAGTTTTCTGCTCGAATCCATAGTATGACAGCTAAAATATCGATACCCAGCCAGAGGTACCATTGTTCTCGGTATGCCAATACCATAAATAATTGTGCTGCAATGGCAGGTACTGTGGTAAATGCATCCATGTAAGGCTGAGGGTCATCTGTATAATTTTCTAATAACCAACCGATAAGCCAAGATAGTAGTAGGATAGCAATTATGATGACTGGAAGTAGTTTGTACGATAGACGACGTGTTTGTACTTGTAAACTCTGGTCTGAAAGGCGAGTCCGCCAGCAATAGACACCATAAATCATGGTGATAAAATAGTAGATGTTTATGGCAATTTCGGCATAGAACCGTTCTAAGTAGCAGAGATAAGTGTAAGTAACAACTTGTGCGAAACCAAATAAAAAAGTGAGGATGTTGCCTTGTGCTCCTAATACTACAGAACATACACCAAGGATTCCACTTACGAGTGACCATGGATTATCATTTGGTAAAAACGAAAATGTTATTACCTGCACCAGCAGCCCGATAATGAGAAAAATCCATGTAGTACGAGAGATGGAAAGGCGCATAAGTCGTGTGTTTATCTATTCTGTTTGTTATTGCTAATTAGAGCCCTAGGCTTAGATTTTGTCTGTGGAATAGCTAAATGATCAAAAGTTTCTTCAAAATCCCAATTCGCCCGCAGTTTAAGTTTAGAAGGGAAGTAATAGACAGGCTCTGGTTGGCGTTTTTTGAGCCAATCACCAGTGGTCCAGTGTGTATCACCATTATAGTCAATATACATGCGTATATAATAGGTGGTAGGAGACAAAAAATCAAATTTAGTACCTTCTTGAGATGCGGGTAGTTCGCGCACTACTTGATCCTTGTCGTTGAGAATCTGTATACGAGCGTGTGCATCGAAATGTGCCATTTTGATCATCAACGAAGAATAGGCGTCCAATGATTTTAATTTGAATATATATGTTGTCGAATCATTGCATTTGCCATAGATATCTACCAATGCAGCGGAGTCGAGCGTTAGCATATACGACTCTGCTGGTTCCATATTGGCAATCAACATCAATGTTTGGGATAAAGAATCATTCGAATGTAATTGGAACTGGATTGGCTGCTGAAGTGTATCTTTTTTGTGACTAAGATGAATATGGTTAATTTGAACAGAATCAATAGGGAATGGTGAAAAAATACGAATAGTATCGTATATTTCAAATTGTGACGAAGAGTTGGTTTTGAGTTCTAATGTGCGTTCTTGTTTTTGTCGTTGTACAGCTGCTCTTGCTTTTTCTGACATACGCGGATGACGATATATCGCTGATATGGTATCTGTCTTAGGTGCAAGATTATAAAGTGAATCAGATTGCAGGTATGTCATTACCATGTAAATGCTATCTTGTGCTATAGCTACCGAATCGGTGAGCCAACAGGTAATCGTATCAAATGTAGCATTGCTTTGCAACAAAGTATAGGGCATCCAATCAATCCATGCCGAATCAGTAGCCAAAGTATCCATTTCGCTTGGTTTCATTGATCGAATTACGGGTAGAGTATCCTGAGGAGCAGAGAATATCAGCGTAAAAGCATGCTGCTCCTCGCGATATACTCCTTTGAAATAGTGGCGCTGTTTGTCCTCTTTGAAATACCAAAGAACTAAACTATCTGGCAAGAAAAATGTTTGTGTAACCGTTTGGATAGTATCTACTTGCTGAGTAAATAATGTATCTTTGGTATCAGGGTCAATGCCCAGTGTATCGCGCCAAATCGTATCTTGCACTTCACGCTTTTCAAAGTAAGGTAAGATAAGTGAGTCTGCGAATGCCAATGCTTCGCCAGGTTGGTACATGTAATCGCGACTGATATCGTTGAGAGCATATAGGCGATATGATCCCTCACGGATATTGTGGATTGTAAAATAACCTTCTTCATCCGAGCGCGTTATACGAGCAAAAGGCATGGTACTGAATGCTGAATCCGTATGATTACTATGAATACCAATTATCACATCGGGCATGGGATTCAAATTTTCAGCATCATATATTCTACCAGACACAGCAAATGTGTCAATAAGATCTCCTGTTGAGAATGAATATATATAGCCATTGAGTGGCGTTCTTTCGTTGTAGTCACAGATTGCAGCTCCAAAATCAATGGTATAGGTAGTAGAATCTTGCAAATCTTCGTTGAATACTACCGATAGCGTTTTTCCGATAGCTTTGATATCTGGTGGATTCAATTGTGGAGGAGAAATCATTACATTCTTTTGAATATCAGCCAATTGGATATACTCATTAAAAAGTATATCAATACGTTTTGCTTCAAAATGTAATGTGCCATTCAGAGGGGTTTCTTTGATGAGGGCAGGTGGAATAGTATCTATTGGACCACCTTGTGGACCACTACCATGATTGGCACATGCAGAACATGCCAATACTGCAATGAGTAATATATATAGAGAGTTTATACGGATGGTCATATGCAACAACTAAGGTAAGGTTTCACATTTATACCCTTGAGAATGAAGCCATTCTATCACTAAAGGCAATAGTTGTAATATTCTGTCTTTTGATTTCAACGAATCGTGCATCACTATGATGCTGCCATTACGTGTGTAGCGTTTCACTACGGACAGCATTTTCTCAACACTATAGCATGGATTGTAATCATGTGTAAGTACATCCCAAAGATAAATCCGTTGTCCTGCTTGCAGGAGTGCTTTTTTTTGTGAATACTTCATGCGTCCATGTGGAGGGCGGAATAGGGGGGTGTGTAAGATTTCGTTGGCTTGGTGGGTATCTTGCAAATAGGTTTGTGTATGAGTCTTATATCCTTTCAGGTGATGGTATGTATGATTGCCTATCACATGTTTCTCTGTGCATATGCGTGCTACTAAGTCGGGATAGCGTTCTGCGTTCTCTCCGACCATGAAAAATGTAGCTTTTACATGATAGGCAGCCAAAATATTTAAAATCTGTGGCGTACATTCTGGAATAGGACCATCGTCGAAGGTCAGATATACAACCTTCGACGATGGATCCAGTCGCCATGTCACTCCGCCATAAAGACGTTGCAGCCACGTTGGAAATTGATATAGTAGTCTTATAAACACTAAATAGTAGCGTAGCGTTTACTAAACATCACGATCAATCACCCCAAGCTAATGCAGAAGCACCCAATACGGCAGCATCAGCCTCTTTCAAATCAGAGAATAATACTTGTACTTTGTTCTTCCACAATGGCAATACATTGTCATTCATCGCTTTTACTACAGGATCTTTGATCCAATGACCAGACTTGGTTAATCCTCCAAACATCACAATAGCTTCTGGTGCGCTGAATGCAATGAAATCGGCCAATTGTTGACCAAGGATAGTACCTGTGTAGTCAAAAATCTCTTTTGCTATCTCATCGCCTTGCTCTGCTGCATCATATACATCCTTTGAGGTGATAGCATCGATATCCAATTGGCGGAGTATAGTGTCTTTCGCGGTAGAAGAGATAATCTCTTTTGCAGTACGTGCTACACCAGTAGCTGAAGCGTATGCCTCCAAGCAACCTTTCTTACCGCAGTTGCAAGGACGACCTGCCTCACCGCGGACTGCGCATGTGTGACCCAACTCACCAGCAAAACCATCATGACCATACACTACTTTGCCATCTACGACGATACCAGATCCGACACCAGTGCCGAGGGTAATCATGATAAAGTTCTTCATGCCTTTAGCTGCACCGTAGGTCATCTCACCCATAGCTGCTGCGTTAGCATCGTTGGTAATCTTACATGGCAAACCAAAGCGGTCAGACATGATTTGTGCGAATGGAATCGTTTGCCATGGCAAGTTCATTGCGCCCTCAATCATACCAGTATAATAGTTGCCGTTTGGCACACCTGCACCAATACCACGTACTTGATCAAAACCACCCAATGGCTCGATAATTTTCTCTGCTTCTACGTACAATGCATTCACATAATCATTGATGTCTGGAAATGCTTGTGTTTTAATGGAAGTGCGTGCCAACACATGGCCACGTGCATCTACTACGCCCAATACGGAGTTGGTACCACCCATATCAAGGCCCAATACATAAGGTTTTTTTTGCATAACTTTATTTAATTTTGAATTATGAATTTTGAATTATTATTCTGTAGGAATATTTTTGTTAACATTCTTGCTACCCACGAGGGCATAGAAGAGGATATAGAGCAAACCTGCGATAGGTACGATATACGAAATCAAGTAGTTGGTGTGATCTGCTAATAAGTTTTGGAAGAATGGCAATATACCACCGCCGCATACCAATGCCATGAAGATACCACTGGCAGCTGGAGTGTATTTACCCAATCCTTCGGCAGCGAGATTGAAGATTGCTCCCCACATTACGCTTGTCATCAGACCGCAGAGGAACATGAGAATCATGCTCACAGGCAAAGCGATTCCCTTGAAAGTCACTACCCATGCTTCTGGGAAGAGGATTACACAGAGTAGCATTACGATTGCTAATGAAGATACTGTCACCAACATAGCTTTGCTGCTCACTTTACCACCAATAGCACCGCCGATCAAACGACCAAACATCATCATTAACCAATACAATCCGACTACGGTTCCAGCTATAGCAGGTCCTACTGTAGGGTTGTTGGACATATACAAATTAGCTGTATTAGGAATACCTACCTCTACACCCACATAGAAGAAGATGGCGATAGCACCCAATACAAAGTGACGGAAAGATAATGGACTATATTGGTCCTTTTGTGCTTTTGCAGCAGCACGTTGCTCTGCTGTTTCGATATGTGGTTCTGGAATCTTGGTCAGTGAGATGATTATAAATGCCAGCAAGAAGATGAGCATAGCGGCCAACATAGCAGGAGCTGCATCGCCTACGTTGGCTGCAGCTGCACTACCACCAATCAGATAACCCAAGATGATAGGAGCCAATGTGCCACCGATGGAGTTGCACGAACCGCCGAACTGAATCAATTGATTGCCTCGTTTGCCACCACCGCCAAGGGTGTTGAGCATTGGATTTACTACGATATTGAGCAAACACATGGAGAATCCTGCGATGAATGCACCTAATACATATATGCCAAAGCTTTCGGCATAGCCACTCAACCATTGTACGCCTACGCCTACAAAACCTACGGATACAGCTAATAGCGATGTGAATTTATAGCCTTTTCGTTTGAGAATGATACCTGCAGGCACACCCATCACTGCGTAAGCAATAAAGTTAGCCAAAGTTCCTAATTGTGCCATTGCATTGGATGCACCAAACTGTGTCTTTACAATCACGCCCATTGAACCTGCAAAGTTGGTTACAAAGGCAATCATAAAGAACAATAGAAACATTACCACGATAGGTAGAATGTTGGATTTGTTGTTTGTCATAATAGATAGATTTTTATGGTTTATATTATAGATTATTTTCTAAGAATAGCATGATACGCTTATGCAGGTGATCGTTGTTTTCTGGTTTGCGAATAGAATGGTTGTCATCCACATACATTTGCATCTCAAATTGTTTACCAGCTTTTACCAATGCATCTACGTATAGCCAACTATTTTGTGTGTGTACATTGTCGTCTGCCAGTCCGTGAATTAGTAGCAATTTACCCTCTACATTACCAGCCATCTTAATGAGGTTGGTTTGCTCATACCCCCCCTCATTCACTTGTGGACGACGCATAAAACGCTCTGTGTAGGCCGAGTCATATAGACGCCAATTAGTCACTGGTGCAATCGCAATACCACATTGCCATATTGCCGTATTGCCTTGTTTACTCAAGCACATCAATGCCTGATACCCGCCATAACTCCAACCACAGATAGCCATTCTGTCTCCATCTACATAGGGTAATGTCTTCAAATATAGAGCTGCACTAATCTGATCTTCTGCCTCTTTCACGCCTAATTGCATGTATGTCGCATTGCGCCATTCTCTGCCACGAGCCCCCGTGCCGCGACCGTCCACGCATACTACCAAATAGCCTGCATCTGCTAGACTATAGCCAAATCGTTTGCGCCAGTTGTTGAGCACGCGCTGACTCGTTGGACCACTGTATTGCAGCATTACCACAGGGTATTTCTTCGTTGCATCAAAACCAGTTGGTAGTATGCGCCATGCATTTAGCACATCTCCGCGCTCTGTTTCAATGGTAAAGAACTCTTTCTCATTTACGCCCAGTGCTCTCCATGCTTGTAGCACAGAGTCATTGTCCAACACCGTGCCTTTCGCCTCTAACCTTCCGCCTCTAACCTCACACAACGTATACTTATGCGGAGTGGTGGTACTATGATAGCAGTGTACGCAGTGTTTCCAATCCTTAGAAAAATGCAAACTATGGGTTCCTTTGTCTTCTGTGAGTGCTATGGTCGTGTTTTTCTTTACATTTAGTGCGTAGCAATGACGAGTTGTAGGGGTTGTAGCTGCTTGATAATAAAGAGTTTGTGTTTTCTCGTCATATCCATAAACTGTCGTTATATCTCGTGCTTCAGGTGTGAGTTGTTTTTGTTCTACGCCTTGCGAAGAGTATAGATATGCTTGCGCGTAACCGCCCTTCTCGCTTAAAATAACCACACGATTATCGCTCAACCATTGCCACTCATCGAAGTATTCATAGTTCACAAAGTGTTTCTTACTTTCTTCTTTGTAGAATGGATGACAAATTGTAGATTTAGGATTGCCTTTCAGTACATCCATTCGATTTTGATCGCGATTTAAATGAAGAATCACTATATCGCAATTGGGCTCTTCGCCTTTTTTTGTAGCTGCTACTAATGATGTCCAGCGTATACGTGGCACATAGCCGTCTGCGTACGAAGGTAGTTGCATTGTGCGAATTGTCTTGTAATGGATGTCATAGACGCACACTTCTGCTTTCGCATTCGCCTCGCCTGCTTTTGGATAACGCAAACTATGCAACTCGGGATATAACCCTTTACCTTTAAACTCTAAACTGTAGCCACTTGTGGCGTTCTTCACACTCTCCTTTTCTTTCGGGGAAGGGTAGGTGAGAGGCCGCAAATACGTCTGCCACTCAAACGTAGGCACTTCTTTCTCATTCAGACGAACAAACGCAATATGCTTGCTATCGGGAGAAAAGGCGAACAATTGTGTAATTCCAAACTCCTCTTCGTATAGCCAATCGCTAATACCATTATATATATCCCCAGCCTTTCGTTTCGCCTCTAAACTATAGCCGCTTCCTGCGTCCTCTAAAACATCATGAGTAATTGCCACTTCAGTCTTAAAATCAATCTTGTAGATATACAAATTATGATCTTTCTTTGCATATACCACATACTTGCCATTGGGCGACATGGCGGCATCACGTACAGGTTCATCGCACAGCGCGATGGTGTCGTTTTTATATGTGTCTATTAAGTAGTAGTCTGCAAAAAAGGAATGGCGAAATACTTTTTGTTCGTTCTTGTATTCCAGCCTATACCTCTCGCCTCTCACCGATGTGGGACCCCCGACGTAGCTTGTGGCTTCGTGGGGCGCACTATCGCCTTCTCGCCTCATCGCTTCATCCATTTCTTCTACGGTCATGGTTTTAGCATCATATCCGCGCATGATGTCCAATAGCCTATCAGCTTGTGTAGTGACCGATGATAGCAATAATAGTGTCAATAATATTGAAAATCGCATATCTATCTGTAAAAATCGTGCAAAGGTAAGAAAAAAAAAGTGAATATGCAAATAATTTTTCGTAAATATACATATTTGTGCTTGCTAACCCAAAACGTAAATCATTTGATTACTATCCACTTTTCTCCTTTTTTTATGTGTAATGGATAGTTTCCGATGTACATGATATACTCGTAATCATTTACGTTGATTACGGGTTTTTCCTCTTCTTTTTTGTCGTCTTCTTCTGTTTTTCCAAAAGGCCAAGATGTAAAGAATCTTTTTTGAGCGGGAAAAAGCAAAAAACCACCTTCTAACATAGTTTGCAAATCTATGCGAGTAACGTAAGCAACTACATCTTCGCTATCGCTAGCATTACCAAATCCAAAACGCAACATGCGGTGTAAGTGCTTGTCTGCAAAATAAAAACAATACGTGCCATCATTTAACAATCGGTATTGCCATGCGGAGGATGCCTCTGATAGATCATTACCATTATAACCGATCATTCGATTAGAATGTCGGTGCATGATAGATAAGGTGCTATCGTTTTTAAAATCAATGTGATATACCATATCTTCGTGTGTCCCTGTTAATAATGCGTAGGTTCCATCATTAGACTGTTGGATGTGGATGTTTGTTGTATGGATATGTTTATCTTCTATGATGCCTTTCATGGCTCTACACCAGTAGTCATTTGTATTGACAATCACATAATCGCCTGATTGGCAATTAGTAGATGCAGATTGATCCTCACTGTCGGAATAGACTGCCCATAAGCAACAATCGCTTTTGGGATAATAGTGTTCGCCTGCAAAAAATAGTGTTGAAATATCTGTTGCCTGCAACCATTCTTGTTCGCTCCAACCTAAAAAATGCCACTCTGCTGTATCTGTTCCCATAGGAAGTATGATGCCACTACCTATAGAATCTTCTACTATGCTAGCAGGAGCACTCTCTAATCCAGATACAAAGCTAACTGTATGGGCAGATGGGGTGGGAGAACTGTAAAAAAATGTATAACTATTGATATACAAACTATTTTTGCTTGCTTCGATAAAGATTGTTATGGTGTCTTGATTTTTAATATGTTGATGTAAAGAACAGGAAATGTCCACAAAAGTGGTGGAGTAGCTACCATTCCAGGTTATATCGGAAAAGTTGCCATCTGGAATCTCCCATACAGTATTTGATCCTATCGTCATTTGCAGACTGCCAGCTCCTTGAGAGGTGTTGGATCGCATGGATAATACCACCGAGTCTATCATGTAGCCTTCCCAACCAGTTAATTGTAAAGTGGTGCTATTGCCCGTTGTCATCTGCCCTTTTTGCCCTGTCGTACTACTACGCATATAGACAACGTCACTACTCACAGGTGCTTCTCCTGTAACATTCACGCTATTCGAAGAGGCCACCGTATACGTCACACTCAGCACAGAAAAGATAAGTCCAAGTATCATTTTTAATAAATTTTCTGCAAAGGTACAAATAAATTTGTATATCTCAAAAAATTTTAGTAATTTTGCGCGCTTTTTATGGATTCTTAATTATTGACACTTTTTCTTCCATCTTCATTTATCCTGAAGATATCCCGAAGATACCTCGAAGATAAGCCAACGATAGAAAGCACCAAAAACGACAAAAATCTTAAAAAAAGACATAAAACAAAACAATAAAAACAATTAACATCATGCAAAAAATCCAACTGAAACGTGGTTTGGACATTCCATTTGATGGAGCAGCAGCTCTCACACTCGGTAGTGTGAATCGTCCTGCGGTGTTCCACATCGTCCCAGACCATTTCGCTGGCGTGACCCCAAAACTCATGGTCCGCGAAGGCGACAGCGTGAAAGCGGGTACTCCTCTCTTCCACGACAAGGCATTTGCTGAGATGCTCTT
>JAFNUD010000063.1 GCA_017384225.1 Paludibacteraceae bacterium | reverse complement strand
CCAAAGCTTTATCCTGTCTGCCACGCCTCGCATCAAGTCCACCAGATCGAAATGGCTTTCATAGCCTTTGAGGTTACAAAAGCTTTCATCGATACTGTAGTTCTCTACGTGATGAATGGACTTGCGGAGAATGTTGGTTACTCGCTTGCTCATGGCTGCATAAAGCTGCATATTAGTAGAGAAGATAGTAACGCCATGCTTGCGGACAATATCCTGCACTTTGAAAATGGGATCGCCACGATGAAGACCGAGTTTCTTTGCTTCGGGAGTGAGTGCAACAATGCATCCGTCGTTGTTCGAGAGAACACAGACGGGCTTACCCTCTAGCCCGGGATGAAATACCTTTTCTACCGAACAGAAGAAACTATTGCAATCCACCAAGGCATACATATCAATGACGGGGTTTGTGGATGATATAGGTGACTGTTCCCCAAATGGAGAATCGGTCATCGGGAGTAACCTTTATTTCTGGAAAGTCGGGATTGGCTGGTATGAGCCATCCGAAGCCATCTCTCTTGACGAAACGCTTCAATGTGTAATCACCGTTAAACTCGCAAACAGCTACCTGACTTTCGGTTGGATTACGGTTGCTCTTATCCACTATGACAATGTCACCAGAATGTATACCTGCATCGATCATTGAATATCCTTCCACACGGATAAGATAGCATGATTCGGGATTGGGACATAGCATCTTCAGCAGTTCAATGTCTTGAGCCTTCTCGTCATTATCCAATGGGATCGGAAAACCTGCAACAATGCCAATGTCAAAGTACGGCAAATTCATTTCTTTGATTTGAGTTGCCGAATATACAGTACCCAACTTCTCAAGGTTTGTACGCTCGTCAACGATGGACTTTGCTATACAGTTCTTGATGAAGTCCGTCTTGTTATCTTGAGCATCTATGTATTCAGCCATACCTTTAGGTGCTCTGAAAGTATAGAGTTTGCTATCGGTACCAGGTCTTCCAGCACCTTCACGCTTTCCTCCTCTTGAACCTTTTTTCGTTGAATTATCCATAGTCTCCATATTCTTTGGTGCAAAATTATGAACTTATTTTGATTTCCGTATTACATAATCAAAGAAAAGTATTCATCAATGCTGAAAAAGTAGTAATTTCATGCCGTATAGCTTCATTTTGCATTCAGTAAAGCGATACAAAGGATGCCGTAGGATGCATTTGAGACACCTGTCATGAAGATGACAAATGTCTGTATGCTGTAATAGAAAAGTAAGTCCAGACTATATCGTAGTGCAACCACGACATAAGGATGGTGTTGTAGAAACACCCTATAAAAGGAGAATGATTTTGCAATGATTTCCAAATGATGTGCGTCATTCGGAAATCATTGTTATTAGCGTGGCTACTCAAATGTGAACTTATTGATGTAAAAGTAGGTATCCAAGTCCTCGTATTCATACTCATGGATGTAGTCCATCATTTCGTCTTCAGATTTATCACCTCTTTCCACTCCCATCTTTGAACACCATTCCTGTATGGCATCTTCAATGGTATCAAAGGCTTCATCACACAAATCATCGAACGGGTCTCCAGAACACGACACACAACAATCTTCAGTAAAGAACTCGCCCTCGTCATGAACACAGAAGATGATACATCCTGGTTCTATTTCACGATAACTGATGCTAAGCTCATCGCCAAGAACTTCATTGACGGCATGGAAGAAATCGTGACAGCCAGCCCATGCAGTATCGGTTTCCAATGTAAGCAAGTGCCAATCCTCTTTTTCGTCCGATTCATATTCCGCAAAGATGATATT
>JAFNUD010000034.1 GCA_017384225.1 Paludibacteraceae bacterium | reverse complement strand
TCTTTCAAAGAGTCAACCTTTTTAGGACTCCAGTCAACCTTTTCAGGAAACGAGTCAAAAAAGTACGTTTTTTAAGATTATATATCAGTAATCGAGTCAACCTTTTTCAGGTTTAGTCAGTACGTTCGCTTTATGCAGCCCATTTGCAAGCAAAATCCGCCTAAAAATAAATTTTTGCGGATTTTGCTTGCAAATGTGCATTTTTTGTTGTACCTTTGCGCCCAAATGCTATAAAAACACTTGAGTATGAAAGGAATTATCTTGGCAGGCGGTAGCGCCACCCGATTGTATCCGCTGAGCAAAGCTATCAGCAAGCAAATTATGCCCGTATATGACAAGCCTATGATTTATTATCCATTGTCAGCTCTGATGCGTGCGGGTATTCGCGAAGTACTGATTATCTCTACCCCTCGCGACTTACCTATGTTCGAAGAGTTATTGGGCGATGGTAGCCGTATCGGTATGCGTTTTGAATACAAGATTCAACACGTACCTAATGGTTTGGCACAAGCATTTGTGTTAGGAAAAGAGTTCTTAGCAGGCGAACCTGGTTGTTTAATTTTAGGCGATAATATGTTTTACGGTCAGCACTTTGGACAGATGCTTCGTGATGCCGTACACCAAGTAGAGAGCGGAAATTGCGGTGCATGCATCTTTGGTTATGAAGTGCAAGACCCAACTGCCTATGGCGTAGTAGAATTTGATGAGACGGGCAAAGTTCTCTCTCTGGAAGAGAAGCCAAAAGAGCCTAAGAGTAACTACGCAATACCAGGTCTATACTTCTATGACTCAACTGTTTGCGATAAAGCAGCCGTATTGAAACCAAGCGCACGTGGCGAGTATGAAATTACAGACTTGAACAAAGTATATTTGTCAGAAGGCAAGTTGCAAGTGAAGCTATTTGAACGTGGATTTGCATGGTTGGATACAGGTAACTGTGATAGTCTATTGGATGCAGGCAACTTTATTGCAACTATACAAAATCGTCAAGGATTCTACGTAAGTTGCATCGAAGAGATTGCATGGCGTCAAGGCTGGATTAGTGCAGATGACCTGCGCGCCTTGGGCAAAGCGATGGAAAAAACATCATATGGTCAATACCTGTTGCGCATAGCGAAGTAAGGAGAAAATGAAGCGATGAGGCTATTAGGCGATAAGGCTATTAGGTTGTTGGTGATTGGCTATGGGCTATTGGTCATGGTGGGTTGCACACAGCAGCCACAGCAGGTGCGTCGTCTAAATGAGAGTCAAGAACCCGACTCTGCCATGATGGCACAAATGGTGTTTAACATGCAGATGGCGAGTGCTGCAGATAAAGTATGCAGCGATTGGGTGCAGCAAGATTCAGCTACGTATGCATTAGATGACTTTGGTTTTTGGTATAGCAAGACAGCAAAACCACATTCCGAATCCTTACTGCAAGGAGAAAAAGTAGTACTACATTTGCAAATACGAGAAATAGGAGGTCAATTAGTAGCAGACATTAAGGATGAATTTGCAATTGGCAGTAGCGACTTACCAATATGCGTTAACCGCTGTCTTAGACAAATAAATAAAGGCGAACAAATGCGTATTGTAGCGCCATGGTACACCGCATATGGCGTAGAAGGCACAACATTGATTAAACCATATACAAATTTGATAATCACACTAAAAATAGAAGAATGAAAAAAATCCATCTAATCCTATTATTGGGTATGTTCGTATGCATAAGTTGCAATAACAACACCTATTCGGACGCACTCAAGGAGGAACAAAAACTCATAGAGAATTTCATTAAACGACAGGGAATAAAAGTAGTGACAGAAGAACCCACAGAATGGGGAGATAATGTCTATTGGAAAGTACCCGATTATGACCATTTTTATTTCCATTTAGTGGAAACAGGAGATACAACAACAGCACCGTTAGAGGCCAAAAATTATGTGAATCTGCGCTATATTCAATACACTTTAGAGGCATTTGCAGACACCATGCGTTTCTGGAATTCAGACGACCAACCCTACCCTACGGTTCTACAATATATGGTTGCTACAGAATCTTCATGCACAGGATGGCAAGTAGCCTTGCAGCACATGAAGTATTCTGGAGCACAATGTAAAATTATCTGCCCCAGCAAGTTGGGATTCACAAACGATAATAGCAATGTGATTCCCTATGGTTATGACATGAAAATTCAAATTAAACGATTCTAATACTATGGCACTTGTAAAAAGCATTTCAGGCATTCGTGGCACCATTGGTGGACGCGTTGCAGAAGGCCTAAGCCCTGTGGATGTTGTACGTTTCACCGCAGCCTACGCGACACAACGCAAAGCTATGTTACCTGACAACAAGACAATTGTAGTTGGTCGCGATGCTCGCTTAAGCGGCGAGATGGTAGATCAATTGGTATGCGGCACATTAGTAGGAATGGGCTATGACGTAATCAACATTGGCCTTGCCACTACTCCAACTACCGAGTTGGCTGTCACTGGATTGAATACAGCTGGCGGTATCATTCTGACTGCCAGTCACAATCCAAAACAATGGAACGCACTCAAACTCCTCAACGAGAAAGGCGAGTTTCTCAACGACCAAGAAGGAAAAGAAGTATTAGCCATTGCAGAGGCAGAGGACTTCAATTTTGCGGAAGTAGATGACCTCGGCAAGATTACTCATCGCGACTACCTTGAGAATCACGTGAAAGAGGTTATGGCACTCGATCTCGTAGATAAAGCCGCTATTGAGGCAAAGAACTATACCGTGGCTATCGACTGTGTAAACTCAGTTGGTGGTGTAGCAATACCTGCAATACTGAAAGCATTAGGCGTGAAGAATATCATCGAACTAAACTGCGAACCAACAGGACATTTTGCACATAACCCAGAGCCTCTTCCACAAAACTTGACTGAAATATCTTCCCTTATGCGTGAAGGCAAAGCAGATGTAGGTTTTGTAGTGGATCCTGATGTAGATCGTTTGGCTATCATCTGCGAGAACGGAGATATGTTCGGCGAAGAGTACACCTTGGTTTCTGTAGCTGATTACGTACTAAGCAAGACTCCTGGCAATACTGTTAGCAATATGTCTTCTACCCGCGCGCTCAGCGATGTAACCGCCAAACATGGTGGTTCTTACAGCGCCAGCGCAGTAGGCGAAGTAAACGTAACCACAGAGATGAAACGTACTAACGCTGTTATCGGTGGTGAAGGAAATGGCGGTGTAATCTATCCAGCAAGTCACTATGGTCGTGATGCATTGGTGGGCATTGCATTGTTCCTTAGCAGTTTAGCACAAAAAGGTTGCAAAGTGAGCGAACTCCGCGCTTCCTTCCCAGAATACTGCATCTCTAAAAACCGTATTGATCTGACTCCTGAGATTAACGTGGACAAAGTGCTTGAGGCAGTGAAAGAGAAATACGCAGGCGAACGCATCAACGATAAGGATGGCGTGAAGATTGACTTTGCAGATGGTTGGGTTCACCTGCGCAAGTCTAACACCGAGCCTATCATTCGTGTGTACTCTGAAGCGGCAAGTATGGAAGAAGCAGACGCTTTGGCTAAGAAAGTGATTGATGTCGTTTGGGCTGTAGTAGGATAATGGAGATACTGATAACTAATGATGATGGTTGGGGAGCTAAGGGCATTCTTACTCTCACACGCATATTGACTCAACTGGGGCACGTAACAGTCGTAGCCCCAGATGGGCCAAGAAGCGGCATGAGCAATGCTATCACAGTAACTCAGTCTATCTATCTTCGAGAACTCGATGACTCCAATTGGGGAAGTGAAGAGTGGCAGAAAAACGTTACAGTATATACAACCAATGGCACACCCAGCGATTGTGTCAAGCTGGCTATTGATGTTATTTTCGATGGCGACAGCAGCAAAATTGACCTACTCGCCAGCGGAATCAACCATGGCTCGAATGCGGGCATCAACGTCATATACTCAGGCACAATGGGCGCCTGCTTTGTAGGAGCAGAGCATGGTATTCCTTCTATTGGATATTCCATTGACGATCACAAGCCAGATGCAGACTTTAGTCATATGGAGAAGTATCTCTTGGAGTTGACACGCCACCTCATTGAGGAAAAAATGCCATATGGAGTGTGCTACAACATCAATGCTCCTGTTGGACCATTAGAAGGTGTGCAATGGACACGCCAATGCAGAGGATTCTGGAGCAAAGAGATGATTGAAACCATAGACGAACAAGGCAACAAATGCTTCAAACTTGGAGGAGAATTCATAAATATAGAACCAGATGCAGAGGACACCGACCTCTGGGCAATGAATAACCATTATCTCAGCGTACACCCCTGCACCATAGACCAAACCGCTTACGCAGAGATTTGACAAATATTGGATTGGCATCCTCTTGGGATTATTCCTTCCCGCATTGATTGGATATATTTATATTGAACGTTTCAATTTGTGGTACACATTTGAGACATTCAATATTGCCACTATGGGTAGCATATTGGGACGCATATTGCAAATTGGCATATTCCCCAATTTAGCATTATTATTTGTATTCTACACGCTTGAAGTTTGGCGACTGGCAAAAGGTGTACTCATCGGTGCATTGCCATATTTTATTGCAAGTATCGCCCTTATGACCTAACCAACAAGAATGAAGTATTTTATTATAGCTGGAGAAGCATCGGGTGACCTACACGCGTCTAACTTGATGAAAGCATTGCGGGAACGTGACCCGCAAGCTTCTTTTGTAGGATTAGGTGGCGACAAAATGCGCGCAGAAGGTTGCGATATTCGCGTCGATTACCGCGAGATGGCGTATATGGGATTCGTGGCTGTGCTACAAAATATGGGAAAAGTCAAACGCAATTTCAAAATTGCCAAACAAGCATTATTATACGAACAACCCAATATACTAATCCTCATAGACTACCCCTCTTTCAACCTTAGAATGGCAAAGTTCTGCAAACAACATTTGCCTCAAACTAAAATTATATACTATATCCCACCTAAAATATGGGCATGGAAGGAGTGGCGCGTGCATCAGATTGCTCAATACTGCGATGAGATACTCGGTATATTTCCGTTTGAGCCTTCATTCTATGCTAAATACGGATATAAATGCCAATACGTTGGCAATCCTACTGCCGATAGTATCCGTGAGTTAAAGGTAGAAAAGTTAACCTTTGATTGTAAGAAACCTATCATTGCCATCTTGCCTGGTTCACGTCCAAGTGAGATTCGTACATGTTTACCTACCATGTTAGCCGCTGCACGCAACGTAGCAGGATGTGATTATGAAATTGTGGTAACTGCTGCACCTGGCATTGATGATTCATTTTACTTGTCCTACTTACAGAACGAAACGCTCACACGGAATACCTATTCCCTCCTATCTCACGCACGAGCAGCTATAGTCAACTCTGGTACCGCCACATTAGAAACAGCCCTTATAGGCTGCCCTCAAACAGCGGTATATCATGTGGCAGGCAGCAAATATTTAGAATGGTTAGTCAAACCCATATTATTTAAAATCAAGCACTTTACACTGGTAAATATCATCGCCAACTGCGAGGTAATTCAAGAATTGGTAGCCAGTAGATTCACCCTATCTAACGTAGAACACGAGTTGTCACGATTACTACATTGCGAAAAATATCGCACACAAATGCAATGCCAATACGCAGATATTCAAACTATTTTAGGCAATACATCTGCTTCTCAAAACGCGGCAAAAATCATCGTCAAATGAACAAGAGTAGTACAAAACGCTATATTTTTATAATCGTTGGCTGCATAGCGGTTCTTTTAGGTACCATAGGGGTAGTCATACCTGGTTTACCCACGACACCGTTTATTCTGTTAGCTTCGTGTCTGTTTTACAAAAGCTCACCACGCCTTCAGGCTTGGCTTCTGCAATCATTTCTTGGGAAATATATACAAGAATACAAAAAAAATGGGGGAATCAGTACACAAAAACGCATTCATATTATCTTATTGATGACCACAATGGTTGCTATCTCCACCATATTCTTCATTCATACTACAGTTTTACGTCTAATTGTTATCCTTGCAGGACTAATTGGTTGTATTGTAGTGGGATTTGTCATCCCAAAAGCCAAACAAGATTAAACAAAATACCTCATGAAGATTTTATTTGTTTGTCATGGTAATATCTGTCGCAGCGTAATGGCAGAAATGATTATGCGTCATTTAGTTGAACACAACTCGACTCTTTCAACCGCCTCCTCCGACTGGCTCATTGATTCGTGCGCTACTTCACGCGAAGAAATAGGCAATGATATTTATCCTGCGGCTAAGCGTTGTTTGTCGGCGCACAACATACCTTTCACACGCCACTACGCTCGTCAAATCACCCAAGAAGACTACTATAAGTTTGATTTAATTCTTTGTATGGAAGAATACAACATTAGAAATCTTCGCCGTGTTTTAGGAGCAGACATTATGAAGCAAGACGCAACCCTTCCCCATCCTAAAATTCATCGTTTGCTGGATAGAGATGTTGCAGACCCTTGGTACACACAAGATTTTGAGACCACCTTCCATGACCTTGTAGAAGGCTGTAAAATTATATTTCACAGACACTCATAAACAAGAAAAGCCGCTTGAGAAAGCGGCTTTTCGTTTAGTTGCGGAGGAAGGAATCGAACCAACGACCTTCAGGTTATGAGCCTGACGAGCTACCACTGCTCTACTCCGCGATATTATCAACTCATTTCTGAATTGCGGTGCAAAGGTACTGCTTTTTTTTGACATAACCAAATATTTTGATGATTTTTAATGAAAAAAGTGATATTTTCGTCTATTTTCTTGCGTATGTGCGTTTTTTTTAGTAATTTTGCGCCCTATTTTGTGCATAGATATGCTACGCGTGCGCGAAATAAGTATTGCAGAATAAAATAATAACAATAAAACTAAATTAAAATTATGCAAAACAAAGGACTTGTTATTACCTTGGCAGTATGCTTGGCTTTGGTGAGTGCGTTCTATTTGTCATTCTCTGTAGTGACAAACCACTATGACAACAAAGCAGTAGAGTATGCTCAAGGTGATGATGCAAAAGAGTACCAATATTTGGACTCTATTGCTGGTGAGAAAGTGTGGTTTGGCTACACATTGAAAGAGTGCCGCGAGAAAGAGATCAACCTTGGTCTTGACCTCAAGGGTGGTATGAACGTAACAATGGAGGTTTCTGTACCTGAGATTATCCGCGCATTGAGCGGTTACAACACCACAGAGAACTTCAACAACGCTATCGCTTTGGCACAAGAGAAACAAAAATCTTCGGGTGAAGATTTCTTGACCCTTTTCTTTGAATCATTCTACGAGATTGATCCTAATGCTCAGTTGGCATCGGTGTTCTCTACTTTCGAGCTCCGTGATAAGGTTAGTTTGACTTCTACTAACCAAGAGGTAGAGAACGTAGTGACCGAAGAGGTTCAAGGCGCTATTGATAACTCATTCAATGTGTTGCGTACTCGTATTGACCGCTTTGGTGTGGTACAACCTAATATCCAAAAGCTGAGTCAAACAGGTCGTATCTTGATTGAGTTGCCAGGTATCAAAGAGCCTGAGCGCGTACGTAAACTCCTTCAAGGTTCTGCAAACTTAGAATTCTGGGAGACATACAACCTCTCTGAGATCTTGCCACAACTCATGCAAATCAATAGCGAGATAGCTGCTCAAAACGCAAGCACAGCTGCAGCTCAAGAGGCTACTACTGCCAAAGCAGAGGCGACTACTGACGAACTTGATGCGTTGGTAGAGGCTGCTGATAGTTTGGCACAAGCTGAGGCTGACCAAGAGGCTGCATACGAGGAGTATAAGAAGGCCAACCCATTGTTCGCAATGCTCCAACCTTCTGTAAACCAAGCTGGTCAACCATACCAAGGTCCTGTAGTAGGTACTGCTCACTACACAGACACCGCAAAGGTTATGGCTATGCTCAATACACAAGCAGCTAAATCATTGCTTCCACGAGAGTTGCACTTGTGCTGGACTGTGAAAGCTATTGACGAGGCTGAGGCTTACTACCAACTCGTAGCGTTGAAATCACAAACTAGTGGTCGTCCTTCATTGGAGGGTGATGTGATCACTGATGCTCGTGCAGACTTCGGTCAAACTTCTGCTTACGCTAACGTAAGTATGACAATGAACGCAGAAGGTGCTCGCGATTGGCAACGTATCACACGTGACAACATTGGCAAATCTATCGCTATCGTACTCGATGGCTATGTATATAGCTTCCCAACTGTACAAAACGAAATCGCTGGTGGTAGCTCACAAATTACTGGTAACTTCACCGTAGAAGAGGCAAAAGACTTGGCTAACACCTTGAACTCTGGTAAGATGCCTGCGCCTGCACGCATTATCCAAGAGGATGTGGTAGGTCCATCACTCGGTAAAGAGGCTATCCACGATGGTCTTTGGAGCTTCGTGATTGGTTTCATCCTCATCCTCGTTTACATGATCATGTACTATGGTTTGACCGCAGGTTTGATTGCTGACTTCGCATTGCTCTGCAACGTATTCTTGTTGGCAGGTATCTTGTCATCTTTCTCTGCTGTATTGACCTTGCCTGGTATCGCCGGTATCGTGCTCACTTTGGGTATGGCAGTGGACGCTAACGTACTTATTTATGAGCGTATTCGCGAGGAGCGTCGTGCAGGTAAGAACTTGCGCAAAGCTATTGAGGATGGTTTCAGCAACGCTATTTCTGCGATTATTGACTCTAACGTAACCTCATTCCTCACAGGTGCTATCTTGGCAATCTTCGGTACTGGTCCTATCAAGGGCTTCGCTGTTACCTACATGATTGGTATCATTTCTTCTTTCTTGACCGCTGTGTTCATCTGCCGTCTATTGCTCGAAGCGTATGCTAAGAAAGAGAATGCTAAGGAGCTCAACTTCACTACCAAACTCATGCAAAACTTCTTGCAAAACACTAAGGCTAACTTCCTTGGTGCGCGCAAGGTAACATACATCGTATCTGGTGTATTGGTACTCGTAGGTATCTTGGGTGTGAACCCACATATCATGGGTAAACTCAACCTCGGTATCGACTTCTCTGGTGGTCGCAACTATATCGTTCGCTTTGAGCAACCTGTAAACACTGAGGAGGTGAATACCGCTTTGGACAACGTGTTCATGGCTGCTAAGGAGCAAGCTGGTGACGAGGAGACATTCGCGCTTAACGTTATCACCATCGGTGAAGCTAATCAAGTGCGTATCTCTACCAACTACCGTATCAATGACAACTCTGAGACACTTGATGACGAGATCGAGGCTTTGCTCTATGCTGGTTGCCAACAGTTCTTGCCTGAGAATGTAACCTTGGAAGAATTCAAATCTACTGAGATTAACCCAACTGTAGGTATTATGCAATCACAAAAGGTAGGTCCTGCTATTGCAGACGACATTACCCAATCTGCTGTTTGGGCAGTGTTGGCTGCGTTGTTAGGTATCTTCCTCTATGTATTGGCACGTTTCCGTAACTTTGCATTCTCTGTAGGCGCGTTGGCTGGTTTGGCACACAATACAGTGATTGTACTTGGCGCTTACGCTCTTCTCTGGAAGGTGATGCCATTCTCTATGGAGATTGACCAAGCGTTTATCGCTGCTATCTTGACCGTTATCGGTTACTCTATCAACGATACTGTGGTTATTTTCGACCGCGTACGTGAGTACACCGGTTTGTATCCAAAACGCGATCGCAAGCAAAACATCAACGATGCACTCAACAACACCCTCAGTCGTACCTTCTCTACTTCGATGTCAACCCTCGTGGTATTGATTGCTATCTTCTGCTTCGGTGGTGAGACTATTCGCGGATTCGTATTCGCATTGCTCATTGGTGTGGTTGTAGGTACCTACTCTTCACTCTGCGTAGCTACTCCTCTTGCATTTGATATCCAAGAGGCTATGGATCGCCGCAAAGCTAAAAAAGCAGCTTTGAAATAATCGTGCGCGTATGCATGCGTACGCACGCAAATAAATATAAGGTACTGCCCGGCATACGTCGGGCAGTACTTCAATCCAAATACATTAAACACTAAACTCGAAACACTCAACTAACATGAAGAATGATTTTTTGAAATTTGCCGTCTCTAACGGTATGAACTCAATGCACGTAGAGAACGCCATGAACGCATCTGCAAGCTATATTAGTCCTTCTATTTTGGAGGAGCGCCAACTCAACGTTACGCAAATGGATGTGTTCTCCCGCCTGATGATGGACCGTATCATTTTCCTCGGCACAGAGGTGAATGACTACACCGCCAATGTGATTCAGGCGCAGCTGCTTTATCTCGATTCTGTGGATTCAGACCGCGATATTAGTATTTATTTAAATACCCCAGGTGGATCTGTATATGCAGGATTGGGCATTTATGATACGATGCAGTTTGTCCGTTCGCGTGTAGCCACTATCTGTACGGGTATGGCTGCAAGCATGGGTGCTGTATTGCTGGTAGCAGGCGAGAAAGGCATGCGTGCCGCATTGCCTCATAGCCGTGTGATGATTCACCAACCATTGGGTGGCATCCAAGGACAAGCATCTGATATTGAGATCACTGCGCGCGAGATTCTCAAACTCAAGGACGAACTCTATCAGATTATCTCTGACCACTCAGGACAGATGATGGAGAAGATTCGCCAAGATGCCGACCGCGATTATTGGATGACAGCGGAAGAGGCATTGCAATATGGTATGATAGATAAGGTATATCGTCGCGAGAATAAGTAACGAATATGGCAAAGAAGAAAGAACAATGCTCTTTTTGCGGTCGCGAGATGCCGCATATGTTTCGTGGCGAGGATGATGGTTGTTTGATTTGCCATGACTGCATTGAGGCGGGTCATAAGATGATTCGCGAGATGAAGCAGTATGTGGAGACGGAGAACGATGTCAAAGGACTTGACCTAAAAACGCTACCCAAACCTGCGGAGATTAAGGCATTTCTTGATCAGTATGTGATTGGTCAAGACGATGCCAAACGCTATTTGTCGGTGGCTGTGTACAACCACTACAAGCGTGTCCTTCAGCCTCGCGAAGAAGGTGGAGTGGAAATTGAGAAGAGCAATATCATTCTTGTAGGTTCTACAGGTACTGGTAAGACGCTCCTTGCGCGCACGATAGCTAAACTACTCAAAGTGCCTTTCACTATTGTGGACGCTACGGTATTGACCGAGGCAGGCTATGTGGGCGAAGATGTGGAGAGTTTGCTCACTCGTCTCTTGCAGGAGTCGGATTACAATGTCAAGAAAGCCGAGAAAGGTATTGTGTTTATCGATGAGATCGACAAAATTGCACGCAAATCAGACAATCCCAGTATCACACGCGATGTGTCGGGTGAGGGGGTACAACAAGGTTTGCTGAAGTTGCTCGAAGGGTCGGTGGTAAATGTGCCACCACAAGGCGGTCGTAAGCACCCAGAACAGGAGTTTATCCACGTCAATACGCAGAATATCCTCTTCATTTGCGGTGGAGCGTTTGACGGTATCGAACGCAAGATAGCGCAACGTATGAATACGCAAGTGGTAGGCTTTGATGCGGCAAAGAAGACACAAGCCATTGACAAGAGCGACCTCTTGCAGTATATTGCGCCACAGGACCTTAAGTCTTTTGGCTTGATACCTGAAATTATCGGTCGTCTGCCTGTGCTCACCTATCTCAAACCTCTTGATAAAACTGCTTTGCGCAATATCCTGACCGAACCTAATAATGCGTTGGTGAAACAATACCAAAAACTCTTGGGTATGGATGGTATCACACTGACTTTTGCTCCCGATATGCTTGATTATATTGTGGATAAAGCAGTAGAGTATAAGTTGGGGGCGCGCGGTTTGCGTGGACTGATGGAAACGGTAATGATGGATGTAATGTTTGACCTGCCATCAGCCACCGACCAACATCCCACCTTTGAGGTTACCCGTGAATATGCGGCACAACGCATTGAAAAAGCCAATATCAATCAACTCTCTTTAAGTGGAGAATAAAATCAACACAATAAACATGAAAAAAGCAATTATTATGATGACATTGGTAGCTACTCTCGTGGGTTGCTGTGCCAAGAAGCCACACTACGAGAGTGTGGATGATTATCCTGTGAAGCAAGGTTCACTAAACGAGATGACTTACTCTGCAGAAAAGACCACATTCTCTGTATGGAGTCCTAATGCGGATACTGTGTATCTGAACCTTTATGCAGATGCTACGACCAAAGAGCCTCTGCAAACTCTCACTATGTGCCGTCAGAAAGATGGCAGTTGGACTAAAACTGTGAAGGGCGATTTGAACGGTCAATTCTATACCTTCCAAATTGTAGAGCCAAGTTCTCGTTGGAAATTGCATGAGACTCCAGGTATCTTTGCTAAAGCAGTAGGCGTGAATGGTCGTCGTGCTGCGGTGATTGATTTGGCAACTACTAATCCAGAGGGATGGGATAAGGATGTACGTCCTGCTTTTGCTGGTGCTAAAGATGCTATTATCTATGAGATGCACCATCGCGATATGACTATCCATGCTACATCTGGTGTACAAAACAAGGGTAAGTTTGTAGGTTGGACAGAGCACGGAACCACGACAGCCGAAGGATTGGCTACTGGTATTGATCACCTCGTGGAGTTGGGCGTTACCCATGTGCAGATTTTGCCATCATATGACTACGGATCAGTGGATGAGACTCGTTTGAGTGATAACAAGTATAACTGGGGTTATGATCCTGTAAATTATAACGCTCCTGATGGTGGTTATAGCACCAACCCATATGATCCTGCCACTCGTATACGCGAGATGAAGCAGATGATTCAAGCACTTCATAAGGCAGGTATTCGTGTAATTATGGACGTGGTGTATAATCATACTTTCAATGTAGAGAATAGTAACTTTACTCAAACAGCACCAGATTACTTCTATCGTCTAACAGAAAATGGCGACTTAGGTAATGCTTCTGGTTGTGGCAATGAGACTGCCAGCGAACGTGCAATGATGCGCAAGTTTATTGTGGAGTCTTGCCGTTATTGGATAGAGGAGTACCACATGGATGGTTTCCGTTTTGACCTCATGGGTATCCACGATGTGGAGACGATGAACCAAGTGCGCGCTATGATGGATAGTATTGATCCAAGCCTCTTGCTTTATGGCGAGGGTTGGGCTGCAGGTGGTCCATTATACCCTGGCGATGAGTTGGCAATGAAGGCTAATATGCAAAAGTTACCTAATATCGGTGCTTTCTGCGACGATATGCGCGATGCCCTTCGTGGTCCATTCTCTGATAATAATCGTGGTGCTTTCCTCGTTGGCGAGAAAGGACACGAAGAGAGTATTAAGTTTGGTTTGGTAGGGTGCATCGCTCACCCAGAGGTGGATATGGAGAAAGTGAACTACTCCAAGCAAGCGTGGACAGCACAACCTACACAATCAATCAACTATGTGTCTTGCCACGACGATATGATGCTGACTGACCGTCTAAAAGCTAATAAGAAGTTGCGTGCTGGTGAATTGCAAAAGCTTAGTAAGTTGGCTCAAACCGCTGTATTAACTTCACAAGGTATGCCATTCTTGTGGTGTGGCGAGGAGATTGCGCGCGATAAGAAAGGTGTGCACAACTCCTATTGCAGTCCTGATGAGATCAATGCTATTGACTGGTCATTGAAGGCACAGAACATCGACCTCTTCCGCTACTATCAAGGTCTGATTGCACTGCGCAAGGCGCACCCTGCTTTCCATATGGGGGATGCAGAGTTGGTACGTCAGCATGTACACTTCTTGCCTGTAGCAGAGGGTGTAGTAGCATATCAGTTGAATGGTGAAGCAGTAGGCGATAGTTGGAAGACTATTGTGGTTGTGCTGAATGGTCAAGAGAAAGCCTCTAAACTGACATTGCCAGAGGGTGAGTTCCACTATGCATGTGTGGACGGCAAGTGCCCTGCTGAATGCGATGCTGTAGTGTCTGGCACAGTTCGCGTAGCACCACAATCTGCTGCTATTTTGTACAGCTTGTAAAATTCACTTTAATCAAAAATACAAGGGACTGCCGAAAAGCAGTCCCTTAGTTTTTATATACCTTTAGCATAGCTTTGGTATAAGTGAAATCTCTCATCAATTACGGGTTTGTGACGGGTTTGTGACGGGTTATTTAGGTAGGATTGCGAGTTTCTGTTGCTCCCCTTCGAGGAGAGCTACAGAAAATGCAGTTATGCCCGAGTTGAAGTAGAGGCAGAACGCGTAGTTGCTACGGTACTCTGTGGCAGACCAATAGTAGCCGTAACCCTGCACATCGTACACCTTGGAGCTGTTGCGGAAGCCCGCAGCAGGAAGATCAGAGTGGTAACCGAGTTGTTTCGAAAGGAGAGAGACGCCTAAGAGAGAGTTTTTTTATGATAAAACTTTAACCAAAAGGACTGCCCATCGGCAGTCCTTTACATTATTGCAGGTATGTCTTTTGTTTTTTGTTCAGTGCCTCATTCCTTTCGGTTTATCCTAAGTAGGTCTTGAGAATGCGGCTTCTGGAGCTGGATTTGAGATGACGTATTGCCTTTTCCTTGATTTGGCGTACGCGCTCGCGCGTGAGATGAAACTCAATACCAATCTCTTCCAGGGTCTTCTCTGGTACGCCAATACCGAAAAACTTACGGATAATATCAGCTTCGCGTGGTGGTAGTGTGGCTAATGCACGATCAATCTCACGTGAGAGGGACTCGTTGATAAGCGTGTGATCAGCATTAGGAGAATCCTCATTTACCATCACATCAATAAGACTATTGTCTTCACCCTCTACGAATGGAGCGTCTACACTAACTTGACGACCCGACATTTTCAACGTATCAGCAATCTTATCTACTGGGATGTCCAGCAATTCTGCCAACTCTTCCGCACTTGGTTTACGCTCGAATTCTTGCTCAAAACGTTGATAAGCTTTGTTAATCTTGTTGAGCGAACCTACCTGATTAAGCGGAAGACGCACAATACGTGATTGCTCTGCCAATGCTTGCAAAATGGATTGGCGAATCCACCATACTGCATAAGAGATAAACTTGAATCCACGTGTTTCATCGAATTTTTCTGCTGCTTTGATAAGCCCAAGATTGCCTTCATCAATAAGATCAGGAAGGCTGAGTCCTTGATTTTGATACTGTTTTGCTACTGAAACAACAAATCGCAGATTGGCTTTGACCAGTTTCTCTAATGCTGCTCGATCACCATGACGGATTCTTCGAGCCAATTCTACCTCCTCATCAACTGGAATCAGCGGCTCGCGACCAATCTCCTGCAAATATTTGTCAAGCGAAGCCGACTCACGGTTGGTGATAGATTTTGTGATTTTTAACTGACGCATGTAGTACAGTTAACAGTTAATAGTTAATAATTAATATTGAAAAAAGACAGTTCCTAATTTTATTTTCTAATTAACAAACTGCCTTGTGATCCGGTCGGGATTCGAACCCGAGACCCACAGCTTAGAAGGCTGTTGCTCTATCCAGCTGAGCTACCAGACCCTCGCGTTCGGCAATCTCGCGCTATGACTGTCGCTATACGACATTGGGCGCTCGATGCCTCCGCTCTTAACCCAAACTCACGAAGTTTGGGCTAGTTTTACATTGTTTTCAATGTTTACGCACGCCAAATTACCCGTGCAAGCACACTAATTAGTGCCTACAAAGGCAATTTGGATGCAAAAGTACTGCTTTTTTGCGACTTGTGCAAATATTTTTGCAAAAAAATGCAAAAATACTACAAAACGTCCTCAAAAAGTTTTTGCAAGTCAGGCTTACGAATAGCACCTACTTGGCGATGAACCAATTCTCCATTCTTAAAAAATAGAATAGTAGGGATATTCATAATACCATATGTAGTACATAAGTCATCATTCTCATCCACATTCACTTTACCTGCGATGATTCGACCTTCATACTCTGCTGCCAATTCGTCAAAAATAGGAGCAATCATCTTACATGGGCCACACCAAGGTGCCCAAAAATCTACCACGAGGGGTTTGCCCTCTGCTAACAATTCAGAAAAGTTAGCATCTGTAATTTCTTTTGCCATAGTCTTATATTGTTATAATATTATTTTCGATTTCTCCTGCTAACATCTTATCTGTCAGCGGATCTTCTATCAATGTCTGTATAGCTCGCTTGATTGGGCGTGCGCCGAATTGTCGATCTTGTGATAAACGCAGTATCTCTTGACGGGTTGCTTCGGTGAGTTGAAGAGCGTAACCCATTGCTTGTAAGCGCATTTGTAGAGGGTATAGTTCTTGCGACAATATCCGTGCCAAAGCCTCGCTGCCAAGTGGACGAAAAACGATAATATCATCCAGTCGATTCACAAACTCAGGCGGAAAAGTGCGCTGAAGTGCCTTGGTGAGTGTACGTTCGGAAGCCTTATCATCCAGCGTATCAGCACCAAAACCTATACCTGCACCAAATTCACTCAATTGACGTGTGCCCACATTACTCGTAAGAATAATAATCGTATTCTTAAAATTGACAATACGCCCCTGACGATCTGTCAGCCTACCTTCGTCCATAACTTGTAAAAGGACATTGAATATATCAGGATGTGCTTTTTCAATCTCATCAAAAAGTACAATAGAATAAGGCTTACGTCGTACCGCCTCTGTCAGTTTGCCTCCATCTTCGTGTGCCACATATCCTGGAGGCGCGCCTACCAATAGGCTGACAGTATGTTTCTCCATATACTCCGACATATCAAAACGAATGACAGCATCTCTATTGCCAAACATCTCCTCTGCCAAACATTGTGCTAAATGCGTCTTACCTACTCCAGTAGGTCCAAGCAAGAAGAAAGTACCAATGGGTTTGCGCGGATCACGCAGTCCCATGCGCGATCGTTGAATAGCCTTAACCACTTTCTTTACAGCCTCGTCTTGACCAATCACACGCTGTTGCAGTTTTGCTTCCATTTGGCGTAGTTGCTCTCCTTCGGCTTGCGCTACACGTTGCACAGGCACTCCCGACATTTGACTTACCACACGAGCCACATCCGCCTCTGTAATCTCCACAAGTTCATTGCCAGTTGTATCTTCACCATCTCGTCCTTCGCCTAATTTATTAGCGCCTTTGCAAGCACCAACTTCATCCATTGCATCAATAGCTTTGTCAGGAAATTGACGATCGGTGATATATCTATCAGTAAGGTTCACGCACGCACGCAAGGCTTCTGCTGTATAGCGAACATGATGAAACTGTCCATAGGTCTCACTCAAACGAGTAAGGATGGTGTAGGTTTCGTCAGTGGTAGTAGGTTGTACAGTTACTTGTTGGAAACGACGATCTAATGCCCCATCCTTTTCTATAGAAGTGCGATACTCATTGATAGTAGTAGCACCTATACATTGCACCTCGCCACGTGCTAATGCTGGTTTTAATATATTAGCTGCATCCAGCGATCCTTGTGCATTGCCCGCTCCCATCAAGGTATGAATCTCATCAACAAACAGGATGATTTCAGGATGCTGATTGAGTTCTTTAATCACACTCTTGATGCGCTCTTCAAATTGTCCACGATAGGTAGTTCCCGCCACCATCGAAGCAATATCCAAAGAGATAATACGCTTATTTTGCAAGGCAGGAATTTCCTTATTTATAATACGCAAGGCGAGTCCCTCTACGATAGCAGATTTACCGACACCTGGCTCTCCAATGAGAATAGGATTATTCTTCTTGCGGCGTGAGAGTATCTGTACCACACGATCTATCTCCAAAGCCCTGCCAATAACGGGATCCAATTCACCGTTCTTGGCTTGTTCAGTTAAGTCACGTCCGTATTTGGTGAGTGCTGGAGTATCTGTTTTGCCTCTTTGCTTTTTCTCGCCTATCTCAGGACCGAAAATATGAATAGTCGTTTCGCGCTCTTGCGCAGAATCGTCTGTGGTCAATTCACCCTGTGGTAACGGATCGGGTTTCGGATAAAGACGTTCTATACATTCGTAATCAATACCATGTTGTTGTTCAAGGTACATGGCAGGAAAATTAATACGATCACGCAATAGCGCCATTATCAAGTGAACAGAGCCACAAGTTTCAGCCTGATAGTTGCGCGCCTCTATCCCTGTGAGACGAATGATTCGTTCGCTGGCGCGTGCAAGCTTCTGGGTTTGCGTAGGTTCGTTTTGACGAAGACGATCATCGATTTTCTTTTTCAGAGCCACTGGATCCATACCAGCTTGCATCAGTAATTCGAACGCCTTGCCTGCTCCTAAACGCAAAATACCCAACATAATGTGATCAGGCATTATTTCGGCATTACCCAAGCGGCCTGCCTCTTCGCAAGCATAATTGAGAATCGTATGTAAATTAGGTGTCTGTTGCATAAATTTAGTTTATAGTCGAAAGTTTATAGTTTAATGGCTGGGTTATTTGTAAAAGTGCCATGACAATCCAGCGCGGAACATGTCGGGTGCCATAGGATAGCCTGGCATATTGTAATACTGCTTATTCATGAACGAAGCATTAAAATGCTGGTATTGCGCAAATAATTTCAAGCGAATATACTTAACATAAAAGTTAGCATAAACGTTCATCACAGGGTAATTGCCTACTTTTTCTGTATTTTGCACACAGAATTGTCCAAGAGCAGGATTAAGCACAGGAGCATAGTATTTGGTAAAAAAGCGCATATCTACGCCTATCTGCACATCAAGTGCCTTTACCCAAGTTCCGTGGTAGTATAGGTTATTGTACATGCAAAGAGCAGGCAATGGAAGATTGGCTGAAGAGGAGTGCTGATATACGATTCGGTTATCCATATTAATCCATGGTGTAGTAATATTCAATTCCAGATCTGCCGCCAAAACCTGAATATTACCATCCGCCTGTTGAGGTAATCCATCTGCAGCAAAGTAGATATGCCGTGTGATATTTTCAAAAGAAACATTAAGTTTAGGTGTAATCCACTTAGTTGGATATGCCACCTCTCCACCAACATAAAAGCGATAAGTCTTTTTGAATTGATTGTTCCATTGATAGTGATTACTCCTATAATGGGTCAAATAGTAATCAGGCGTTTCATTTCTTATGTAGGCAAGAGCTGCCAGAGTAAGCGAGTCCTTGCCGAGTTTGAATCCCGCATCCATATGTCCATTGACCTGAAATTCGCCCAACTTGTAGCCCAACAGACAGACATTACCATCAAAACCATAATGCAAATGTTCGCCACGATGCTTGTATAGTGCACCACCGACATAGAGATTATTAGTCCATTGCTGATTAAACAGAGTATCCGCCTCTGGCTGAGGTGGGACTAACGTGTCAATCAGTATGTGGCGTTGCGTCTCGTTCATAGCATATACAACAGCGCCAAACTTCAGTAGCGTATTAAACTCCTCTTCGAAAGTCACAGATAACGTATTTTTGATACTGAGACACGCAACAGAATCTTTAGTAGCCGTGGAATCGCGATAGATGGAGGGTAGTATGCTTTGTCTTGCGGACTTCTCAACATAGCGTTTGGTAGCATCGTTGACTTCAAAAACATGTCGGAAAGTGGTCACGGGCACATACTCAATCTTGACAGAGTCCTTTTTTACCCACTTACCTTCCTCATCACGTTCACGATAGTTGACCTTACGCTCTCGCTCAACGCAAATACTATAATAGTGGTTAAGGTAACCAGAAAGATAGCGAAAAGCAGACATACCATGCATCTTGACAGGCATATCTTGCGGCTCTAATTTACCTTGCAAATCAGTTGGATTGAGCAGACCTCCATTTTCGAAATTGTTTAGCGTATTCCATGTAAAGGCACTTTGTAGTGAGTAATGATCGCCATTAAAGCTACCAAATACCGAACCAAATACGGTTTTTCCCTCTTGATTGGCAAAGCGACCATAGGAATTAAGGTAGTCAATTGTCATACCAAGGTTGGTACGTCGGCTGACATTACCCGTAAACATAAAACTAATATCATTTTGATCAAGGTCAGTTACAAACCCTTTCTTATACCCCACACTAGAGTAAGGAGTAGTGGTATGATAAAACTTTACGTTTTGCGGCGTGATTATATAAGGCGAGTAAGCATCTGAGAAAATAAAATCCATCTTCTTTTCACGATCAAAATAGATGCGCGACTGAGTAGGAGAAATAAGATTAGAGTTGGTAAGATTAGATATCGAGTAGTCATTGAGCACATCACGCATAGGTAGATGCATATAAGAGGTATCTACAATAGATACCGTGTCGGCAATACCAGTCCAAGCATCCAACTGCCATGCTCGCATCATAGTAGGAACAGATTTTTCCGCTGCACATATAGGCAACATACTGCATATAATGATTACGCAGATTCCTATGCGATGTAATATGTAACAACTTCTATTCAAAATGTCTATATAAAATTTTATACCGCTACTCCCCCAATTTATAATTGGGGTGCAAAGATACAACAAAAAAAGCAAATATACAAATTTTGCGATAGTTTCATAAATATTTGCATTTTTTTTCTAAAATATTTGGTCATATCAAAAAAAAGCACTACCTTTGCAGCCGATTTAAAAAATCATGGTACCTTGCCCGAGCGGTTAGGGATCGGTCTGCAAAACCGGGGACGGCGGTTCGAATCCGCCAGGTACCTCAAAATAGAGCCGCTCGATAGAGTGGCTCTTTTTTTGACTATGAGGCCTATAAGCATATAGGGCTCATTGGAGTTTGTGAGGCTTATATCACTATAAGTAGTAAAACAAATGAAAGAAATAGAAGAAATAACTAGCCAGGAATATAAGTATGGTTTTACGACAGATGTAGAAACCGAAGTGATTCCTATGGGGTTGAGCGAAGATGTCGTACGGCTGATTTCGGCAAAGAAAAATGAGCCCGAATGGCTCTTGGAGTTTCGCCTAAAAGCCTACCGAAAATGGCTGACTATGCCACACCCCAACTGGGCACACCTTACGATACCAGAGATTGATTTTCAGGCAATTTCGTATTATGCAGCGCCTAAAACGCATACGGGCGATGAGAAGAAGGAGATAGACCCTGAGCTGATGAAGACGTTTGATAAGTTGGGTATTCCGTTGGAAGAACGTGCAGCCTTAGCAGGCAATATGGCAGTGGATGCAGTGATGGACTCGGTGTCGGTGAAAACGACTTTCCGCGAGACATTAGCAGAAAAGGGAATCATCTTCTGCTCTATATCAGAGGCGGTGCAAGAATATCCCGAACTGGTGCAGAAATATTTAGGTTCAGTGGTTCCTGCAAACGATAACTTCTATGCAGCATTGAACTCGGCGGTGTTCTCGGATGGCTCGTTTGTGTATATTCCAAAAGGTGTGCGTTGCCCGATGGAACTCAGTACCTATTTCCGTATCAATGCAGGTAACACGGGCCAGTTTGAACGCACTTTGTTGGTGGCGGATGAAGGCGCGTACCTCAGTTATCTGGAGGGTTGTACGGCTCCAATGCGCGATGAAAATCAGTTGCATGCGGCTATCGTGGAGATTGTGGTACATAAGGATGCCGAAGTAAAGTATTCGACGGTACAGAATTGGTATCCCGGCGATAAAGAAGGCAAGGGCGGTATCTATAATTTCGTTACGAAACGCGGAATCACCCACGAGAATGCTCGTTTGAGTTGGACACAAGTGGAGACTGGTTCGGCTATCACATGGAAATATCCAAGTTGCATTTTGAAGGGCGATAACTCCAGTGCCGAGTTCTATTCGGTGGCGGTGACCAACAACTACCAGCAGGCGGACACAGGCACGAAGATGATTCATATAGGTAAGAACACGCGCTCGCGTATAATAAGCAAAGGTATATCGGCAGGCAAGAGTCAGAATGCGTATCGCGGATTGGTGCGCGTGATGCCGAATGCGGAGAATGTACGCAACTATAGCCAGTGCGATAGTCTTTTGTTGGGCGATAAATGTGGTGCACATACCTTCCCAACCATGCGCATACAAAATCCGACAGCGATTATTGAACACGAGGCAACGACAAGCAAGATTAGCGAAGACCAACTCTTCTACTGCCAACAACGTGGTATAGGTGTGGAGGACGCCGTGGGACTGATAGTGAATGGCTACGCCAAGGAAGTGATGGATAAACTGCCAATGGAGTTTGCAGTGGAGGCGCAGAAGTTATTGCAGGTGAGTCTGGAAGGATCAGTAGGATAAACACACAAAATAAATCTATAATAAAAACAACTAAAAACAATTATGGCAAAACGATTTTTTGGCATTTTAGCGGCTTGCTTCATGTTTATGACAGCAACTGCTGCCACATTGTTCCCATCGCGTACTGACTTTCGCGATGAGTCCATCTATTTCGTAATGACCACCCGTTTTTATGATGGCGATGCGACCAACAATACGCATTGCTGGGATGGTAACAACCCTGGTGACCCTGCTTGGCGTGGCGACTTCAAGGGATTGATTGAAAAGATGGATTACATCAAAGCTCTTGGCTTTACTGCTATTTGGATTACACCTATCGTAGAAAATGCGTCAGGTTATGACTACCACGGCTACCATGCACATGACTTCTCTAAGGTGGATCACCGCTACGAGTCAGAAGGTGTAGGTTTCCAACAAGTGATTGATGAGGCGCACAAGCGCGGCATGAAGATTGTCTTGGATATTGTGCTGAACCACACAGGTAACTTTGGTGAGGCAAACCTATGCAAGATGTTTACCCGCGATTGGACCAAAGACCAAAGTATGATTGACGAGTGCATGGTACCATGTACAAAGAAAGATGGTGGCAAACTGCCAGACAACTACTTGAGCCTTCCTGGTGGTGAACAATACTCTGCACGCCTTTCGCAGATGAAAAACACCACAGGCGTTAACTACGATGTGCATAATTACTGGCACCACTTTGGTCATGGTAACTGGGACGACCCTACACGCTGGTGGATGCAGATTGCGGGTGACTGCGTGGATTTGAATACGGAGCATCCTTATGTATATAACTACTTGATAGAGTGCTACTCTAAGTTCATCAAGATGGGTGTGGACGGCTTCCGTATTGATACGGGTGGACATATTCCACGCCTCACATTCAATCAAGCGTTTATTCCTGCTTTCCATGCGGCAGCAGAGAGCGCAGAGGCTAAAAACAAGCGTGGCAACATGCCATTCTATATGTTCGCAGAGGTGTGTGCGCGTTACACAGGTATTTGGTATCGCGAGCAACCTAACCTCTCGCCATTGTACTACACTTGGAAAGAAAACAAGACTTATGCTTGGGATAGCAACCCTGCTTCGTGGGATAATATTGTAGCAATGGAAGGCGATAATTGTAACACCCACACCAATCACAAGTCTGTGCAACAATCTGCATCGGATGCCAGCAAGCCTACTTCACAAAATGCATTCTTGAACGGCAATACCTATCACACCCCAGATTACTCTAAAGCGAGTGGACTGAATGTGATTGACTTTACTATGCACCACAACTTCCGTTCAGCAAGCGAAGCGTGGAATATTGCACAAAAGGGCAATGACCAATACTACAACGATGCGACATGGAATGTGGTATATGTGGACTCACACGACTACGCGCCTAATGGTGCCCCAGAGGACAAACGCTTCTCGGGTGACGAGAGCACTTTGGCAGAGAACTGGAGTTTGATGTTTACTCACCGTGGTGTGCCTTGTATCTATTACGGTTCAGAGGTTCAGTTTAAGAAAGGCTGCGTGATTGATAATGGCCCAAATACTTCTTTGATTAATACAGGTCGTGCGTACTTTGGTGGTTACATTAAGGGTAGTGCAGATGTAACCGACTTTGCTACCTATACCAACGCAACAGGCAATATGGCGGCTACTTTGAACCACCCATTGGCTAAGCACGTACAACGCCTCAACCTGATTCGTCAAGCGGTACCTGCTTTGCGTAAAGGTCAATATTCTATGGACGGCTGCAATGGTTCATTCGCTTTCAAACGTCGTTATACCGATGCTACGACCGACTCTTATGCCTTGGTATGTATCTCTGATGGCGCTACTTTCTCGGGTATTGAGAATGGTACCTATGTAGATTGCGTGACTGGTGATAAGAAGACTGTTTCCAATGGTTCTCTCACCGTGTCTTGCTCTGGCAAGGGTAATATGCGTGTATATGTGTTGAATACCACCAAAACTCCTGCTCCAGGTAAAGTGGGTGTAGATGGCAAGTATCTCTATCAGTCTTCTTCTGCAGGTGGTAGCACACCTAACTGGGATGGCACACAAGAGGAACTAACAGATGACCCGACTGCTCCAGAGGAGCCAGAAGAGGCTGTCGAACCATGTTTGACAAGTGCTAATCAACGCACTGTATTCTTTACCAGATCATCAGATTTCAACAAGAAGATTAATTGCTATATTTGGAACGCAAATGGAACAATAACCAATAACTGGCCAGGTACTACTGCTACTTCTTTGGGTAATGGTAAATATCGTTTTGATATTCCTGCTTCTGCTCCTGCTATTGATGGTACATGGAAGATTATTTGGAACGACGGAAGCGTTCAGACAGGAGACCTCGCGTTTACCAATCAAGGTATGTACACGGGTAGTGACAAGGGCAATATCAGTTGTACTTCTAAGGTAACTGCGTTGTGCGAAGGCGGTGAAGTGCCTGATACACCTGATACTCCTGACACTCCTGATACACCAGATACACCACAAGAAACTGAGATGTGTTTGAACTCTGCAGATGAGCGTGCTGTGTTCTATCAAGGTTCTAACTTCGGTACATCCGTTTATGTATATATGTGGGATCCTACAAGCGGCGATAAACAACTTTCAGGTGCATGGCCAGGTACAGCAGTTACACACTTAAGCGATGACAAATTTAAGTTCGTGGTTCCTGCAAGCGCTACAGGTGAGCCATCTAATTGGAAAATTATCTGGAATAATGGTAATGGTGGTGATGGTAATCAAACTGCTGACTTGGATTTTACAATGCATGGTTTGTACAACTTCAATGGTTGCAATGGAAAAGTAACTGCATTGTGCGAGGGTGGCAACGTTCCTGTTGATCCTAATCCAGAGGATCCAAAACCAGAAGATCCAAAGGAGGGTATTACCGTGAAGGCATTGATGCCTGCACATTGGACAGAGACTATCACAGCTTGGGTATGGCCTGAAGGTGGAGAGGGTCGTGTGGTAACTCCAAGCAAGGATGGTGATTGGTATGTAGTGACTGAAGATACTGAGGTGTTGAATATCATTTTCCGCAATGGTACGGATTGGAATGGTAATCCATACCAAACCGAAGATATGCAGTTTACTGCCAATACTTGCATTCAGCTTTCTCAATCTGGCGATGCTAAAGCTACTTACGGCGTAGTAGATTGCCCTATTGCGACCGATGTAGAGAATGTGGGTATATCAAAGCCTACCGCACGAAAAATAATTATTAATCAATCACTTTACCTCATCATGCCTGATGGAAAAATGTATGATGTATCAGGCAAATTGGTAAGATAATAACAACTTCACACCAGCGCAGATAACTACTCTGCGCTGGTGTTTCTATCAATATGAACCACGAATTTCAAATGTTGGCTAAAACCTTCAAAGGGTTAGAACAAGTTTTAGCAAAAGAACTCATTGAGTTAGGAGCCAACAATGTACAAATACAACGTCGAGCTGTAGCCTTTACAGGCGATAAGCGCATGCTTTACTCTGCCAATTTCTGCTTGCGTACTGCTTCGCGTGTATTAGTACCAATAGCCACATTTAAAGCAAAAAACACCGACGATATCTACGAAAAAGCTAAACAAATAGATTGGACACAATATATGACCGCCAAAACATCATTTCTTATTGATGCCACCGTCTATTCCGATCTTTTTCGACACTCACAATTCGTCACCTACCGCGTCAAAGACGCTATCGTGGATTATTGGATAGAACACGGAGGAGTACGCCCCAACGTACAACTCACCAATCCAGACATTTACCTTAACGTACATATTGCAGCAGATACTGTCACTATCTCATTAGATAGTTCAGGCGAAAGTCTTCACAAACGTGGCTACCGCGTTGCCAATACACAAGCACCTATCAACGAGGCACTCGCTGCGGGTATGCTACTACTTGCAGGATGGCATGGACAAAGCGACTTCTACGACCCTATGTGTGGATCGGGAACATTACTCATCGAAGCCGCACTCATTGCACATAATATCGCACCAGGCATCTATCGCAAAGGATTCGCTTTTGAGAAATGGGCAAATTTTGATGCCGAACTCTTTGAAGACATCTATAGCGACGACTGCCGTGAACGAGAATTTAAACACAAAATATACGGCTCTGATGCTGGATTCTATGCCGCTCAAGCTGCTATTAAAAACGTACAATCAGCCAACCTACAACGCGATATAGAAATCAAACAAATACGTATTCAAGAGCTCAAACTCGCAGAACAGGATACCAATGGTGCATTTGTCATGATTAATCCCCCATACGGCGAACGACTATCACAAAATAAAGATGTGTTGCGCCTTTATCAAGACATCGGAACAACACTCAAGCACCAATTCAATGGCGCAACAGCGTGGATTATATCAAGTAATGAGGATGCGCTCAAATGTATCGGACTACGTCCCACACACAAAACACACCTCGTTAATGGCGACCTTGACTGCCTCTTTAACCAATATGAGCTTTTCAAAGGAGACAGAAAAACATGGAAGAAATCCTTATAGAAGA
>JAFNUD010000003.1 GCA_017384225.1 Paludibacteraceae bacterium | reverse complement strand
ATTGTAGATGCCTGCATAAGATGAACGGAGAAACGCACTTTGAAAGAGGTGCGTTTTCTTGTAGGTGAAGGATTGGCGAAAGGTGCTGGAAATCAGGGGTGTCTCTCGGTAAAAACATGGTGAGGTCTCGATGAGGTCACGATGAGGTCACGATGAGGTCACGATGGAGATGAGGGGCAACAGAGGGGCTAAACAGAGTCAAATAAGTGGAAAATAAGAAGCAGATAAGTAGAAAATAAGAAGCAGATAAGGAGCAGTTACTGCAAAAAAATGTAGCCTATGGCAATAAAAAAACATTTTTCTTGCACATATACATTTTTTTTTGTACCTTTGTCGCGAATTTAATAAATTGCGTGAATGTGCCAAAATGGCAGGCGATTTGCCTTTGGCGCGGAATTTGTAGATAAGAAAGTGAAGCCTACCCCAACCCCTCCCTAAAAGCACCCCAAAAAGTGGACTTTTTCGGGGATCCCGCTAGGGAAGGGCTTTTAAGATTAGAAATTGAAATAAATAATATAATGAAAAAAGAAGTATCAACAAAGAAATTAGTAGAAACGATTGTAGAGGGTATTCAGAATCGTAAGGGACAACGCATTGTTACTGTGGATTTGCGTAAGTTACCTGTGGCTCCAGCAGAGTATTTTATCATTGCCGAAGGTGGCTCAAACACCCAAGTGGCAGCTATAGCAGACGAAGTAGATAGCTTCGTACGCACACAAACACACGTACACCCTCTATTCGTAGATGGACGCGACAACGCAGAATGGATCGTACTCGATTACGGAAACATATTCGTACATATCATGCAACGAGAACCACGTGCCTACTACGACATTGAGCACCTGTGGGCGGATGGCAAAATTACTGAAATCCCTGAGGTGTAAAATAGACAACGGATTTGTGTTTTAGAAAGACAACATAAACAACAATTCCGCTCGCCAACACCGCGAGCGGCATGGAATAATCAATAAATTATAATATGGCAGAACAGAAACCTAAACAACCTAACCAAACGAACAACCAAAACAAGAAGCCAAAGCGCTCGCCGCTGACTTGGCTGTATTACGCTATATCCATAGGTCTGCTTATCTTTTTATTCTTCCCCGTTGGAGGCGACAAGAGCGTAGATAAAGACCTTAGCTACACGAAATTTACTGCATACATCGAAAACGATGCCGTGGCTTCCGTCACTGTATATGACGACAACACCGCAGAAGCTAAAATACGCCCCGAGAAATATGTATTGGTGTTCAATAACCAAGAGAAAGGTGAAAGCGCCAACGGTAAACTGAAGATGCATGTGCCTTCGGTGGAGGAGTTCGCCAAGTATATCGACGGCGTGAACGCAGCCCGCAAAGAGGCAGGCAAAGCAGCTATTGATGTTAGCTACGCCAAGTCCAAAGGCGATTGGTATTTGATGCTAGTCAATATCTTGCCATTCTTGCTGATTGTGCTTTTCTTCGTATGGATGAGCCGCGGTATGGCTAATGCTGCGGGCGGTGGAGGTCCAGGCGGAATATTCAATGTGGGTAAAGTGAAAGCAGAAGTGCAAAACAAGGATAAGAAAGATAAAGTGACCTTCAAAGATGTGGCAGGATTGGCTGGCGCAAAACAAGAAGTAGAGGAAATCGTATCCTTCCTCAAAAATCCAACCAAATACACCAACTTGGGAGGTAAAATACCCAAAGGCGTACTGCTCGTGGGACCTCCCGGAACCGGTAAGACATTGCTCGCCAAAGCCGTAGCAGGGGAAGCAAACGTACCATTCTTCTCAATGTCGGGTAGCGACTTCGTGGAGATGTTCGTGGGCGTGGGAGCAAGTCGCGTGAGAGACCTATTCCGCCAAGCAAAAGAGAAAGCACCTGCAATCATCTTCATTGACGAGATCGATGCGGTCGGCCGTGCACGTGGACGTAACAATATGATGGGCGGCGGAAACGATGAACGCGAATCAACATTAAACCAATTGCTTACCGAAATGGACGGATTTGGCTCCAACTCAGGCGTAATCATCTTAGCTGCAACCAACCGCGCAGACGTGTTAGACGCTGCACTACTTCGCGCAGGACGATTCGATAGACAAATACACGTGGAGTTGCCCGACCTGCAAGAACGCAAAGAGATATTTGGTGTACATATAGCAGGTATCAAGATAGACAAGTCGTTGGACATCAACTTCTTGGCTAAACAAACACCTGGATTCTCAGGCGCAGATATAGCCAACGTCTGCAACGAAGCTGCATTAATAGCCGCACGTAATGACCACAAAAGCGTGTCCAAACAAGACTTTATGGACGCAGTGGATCGTATCATCGGAGGTCTAGAACGCAAAAACAAAATCATGACCGAAGAGGAGAAACGTTCGGTGGCTTACCACGAAGCAGGACACGCAACTATCTCTTGGCTATTGCGCTATGGCAACCCATTAGTAAAAGTGACTATCGTGCCTCGCGGTATGGCATTGGGCGCAGCATGGTACTTGCCCGAAGAAAGGCAGCTGACAAACAAAGAGCACATCATGGATAACCTGTGTTCCTTATTAGGTGGTCGTGCTGCGGAGGAAATCTTCCTCCAACAGACTTCTACCGGCGCACTCAACGACCTGGAACGTGCAACCAAACAGGCATACGCTATGGTGGCATACTACGGAATGTCCGACAAACTCAAAAACCTCAGTTACTACGACTCTACGGGCCGATACGACATGGGTATCACCAAACCATACTCCGAAAAAACAGCGGAAGTGATTGACAGTGAGACCGCTGCAATCATCGCAGAACAAATGGAGCGTGCGAAGAGAATCTTGGCAGAAAACGCAGAAGGACACAACAAACTGGCGGAAATGCTTATCGAAAAAGAGGTCATCACTTCCGAAGATGTAGAGGCTATCTTAGGAACTCGCCCTTGGACAAGTCGTACAGACGAAATCATTGAGGCGAATGAGAAGAACCCTACAACTTCTCCACAAGAGGAGGGCACCAAAAAGAAACGTGCGCCAAGAAAAAAGAAAGAGGAAGTAGTGGAGCAACCACAAGAGGGGGAAATAACAGAACAATCATAAACAAAAAACAAATAATATGAAAAGATTGATTTTGAGCACCTTAGTGCTGGCGTTGTCGCTCATAGCGGTAGCGCAACAACCACAACCACTGCCAATAGATTCAGCAGTTCGCGTGGGCAAGTTGGATAATGGTCTGACTTATTACATTCGCCACAATGAATATCCTAAACAACGTGCGGAGTTCCATATCGCACAAGCCGTAGGTGCAATCCTGGAAGAAGACCACCAAAATGGTTTGGCGCACTTCTTGGAGCACATGGCCTTCAACGGAACAGAGCACTTTGCAGGCAAAGGAATCATCGAGTACTTTGAGTCTATCGGTGTGAACTTCGGAGGAAACATCAACGCCTACACATCGTTGGACGAGACTGTTTACCGTCTTTCAGAAGTGCCAACCATTCGCGAAGGAATCATTGACTCTGCGCTCTTAGTAATGCACGACTGGGCATGCGGTCTCTTGCTCCTAGAAGAGGAGATTGACAACGAGCGTGGCGTAATCCGCGAAGAGTGGCGTACAGGTGCACAAGCTAACCGCCGTATGTGGAAAGCTATCAACCCATTGAAATACCCAAATAGCCAATACGCTAAACGCGATGTGATTGGCGATACCGCCGTAATCAATAACTTTGCATACGATGCACTTCGCGACTACTACAAGAAATGGTATGGTCCAGACAACCAAGCAATCATCGTAGTGGGCGATATTGATGTGGATCAAATAGAGCAAAAAATCAAAGCCCTCTGGGCAGACGTGCCTGCACGCGAGAACCGCGGCGAACGTCCATTGTATTCCGTGAATGACAACGAGGAGCCAATCGTGGCTATCGTGCGCGACAAAGAGGCACAATACACACGCATAGAGTTGGAGTTCAAGAAACCTCAAATGCCAAAACCATTCCGTGGTACTGATATGTCTTATGTGCAAAGTTTAGCTCTTGAACTCGTATGCGATATGTTCAACAATCGCTTGTCAGAACTCAGCATGAAGCCAGAAGCTACTTTCGTAGGTGCGGGTTCATACTATGGTGAGTTGGTAAAAGAGAAAGATGCATTTGTGGCGATATATTTGGCGAAGCAAGGTCAAGAGGTAGCAGCATACAAAGATCTGCTCACGCAATTGGAGAAGATGCGTCGCTACGGTTTTACCAATGCAGAACTTGATCGCGTAAAAAAAGAGACCTTGGCTGCTTATGAGAAATCTTACAACGAGCGCAATACCGTGCGTAATATCATGTACGCACAGGAGTATATCCGTCACTACTTAAGCGACGAACCTATTCCTGGTATCGCTTGGGAGTACGAGATGGTACAACAACTCTTGCCTATGTTGAGCGTGGATATGCTCAACCAAATTGCACAAAACTTGGTAACCGATGAAAACCTTATCATCTCTTTCCAAGCTCCAGAGGACGAGACTGTAGTACTTCCTACCGAGGCAGAGACTGTAGAACTCTTGGCTGCTGTTAAGAATGAGGAGATTGAGGCTCCTGTGGAAGAGGCTATCCGTGAGAACCTCGTAGAGAATGCACCAAAAGCAGGAAAAATCAAAAAGACTACATACAACGAGACCTTGGGTACAACCGAGTGGATATTATCCAACGGCGTGCGCGTAGTAGTAAAACCTACTACATTCAAACAAGATGAGATTCTATTCAATGCATTCTCACAAGGTGGTCGTTCATTGGTTGCCACAGCGGATCTCCCTTCTGCCGTTTTGGCTACGGATGTCGTAGAATTGGGCGGTTTGGCGGATATGAGCGCTACCGATTTGCAAAAAGCATTGACAGGCAAGCGCGTATCAGTCAGCCCATCTATTAGCGCATATAGCGAGGGTGTGAATGGCTCAAGTACAGTCAAAGATTTAGAGACATTGCTCCAACTTAACTACCTCTATTTCACAGCTCCACGCCGTGATGAAGAGTCATATCAAACATTGATGAGCATCCTTGAGTCGCAACTCGCTAACCGCGATAAGAACCCTAAAGTAGCATGGTCTGACTCTGTGCAAATGATGGCTAACAACTATTCAGATCGCACCATGATTCTCAATAAGGAGTTGCTCTCCAAGGTATCTTTGGACAAGGCGTTGGAGGTTTATAAAGCGCGTTTCGCTAATCCTGCAGACTTTACTTTCTTCTTCATAGGCAATGTAGATCCTACTGACAAAGCTTTCCAAGCGCAAGTGTGCACATGGTTGGGCGGACTAAAAACTAGCAAGAAAAAAGAGATCGCTGCAGATGATAAAGTACGCGTAGCAACAGGCATTCAAAAGAACTATTTCACACGTCAAATGGAAACCAAAACAGCCAGCAACCGTATCCAATATACGTCATACGATATGCCATACACATTGGCAAACGACTTGAATATGGAGATGATTGGTCGTATCCTCTCTACTCGCTATTTGGAGTCTATCCGTGAGCGCGAGGGTGGTTCATATGGTGTTGGTTGCGCGGGATGGATGAACCGTTACCCTGTACATTATGCACAACTCATTATGCAGTTTGATACCGACCCTGAGAAACAAGAGAAACTCATGTCTATCATTCATGAGGAAGTGAAGACTATCGTGGAGAATGGTCCTTTGGCAACCGATCTTCAAAAGGAGAAAGAGTCCTTGCTCAAAGACTTCGAGGAGGACTTGGAGAAGAACAACTATTGGAACACCATCCTCTCAATGTATTACAAAAATGGTATCAACTATATTACAGATTACAAGGCTGCTGTAGAGGCTATCACCGCAGAAACAGTGCAAGCCACTCTCAAGCAATTGACCCAGGCGGGCAATGTGTTTGAGGTAGTGATGTTGCCATAATAAGCAGAGTAAAATCCGAATAAAAACGAGGGTGTGTCAATATACAGACACACCCTCGTTTTATTACGTAGATTGCTCTTATGTATGCGATTTGGTGGAGGTGGCGGGATTCGAACCCGCGTCCAAACAAGGAACCAATATGCTTTCTACACGCTTATCTTGGCCTTTATTTTCGAGCAACGGCAAGACCCAAGCCACCAACCATTGCCTTATCTGCTACATCTCATTTTTGCATCGCAGCCTGCAAAAACCAGCCCTGATATTTCCGCACCGCTTGATCCTATCAGCCTCTGGGCATTGGCTTGGAGCGATGTCTCGGTTCAGCACCTTGTGCCGAAACTAGGCGAATCTACTATACTTCGATTACGCAGCGAGAGCTACAGTATTGTTGCCAGTTATAATGGCGAACCCTATTAACGAGTGGTGTTCATACTCGGCGTGCTTACATACCTGTTCTACCTGCTGTCAAAACCAAACACCCCCATAGGTATTACAGATTGCGGATGCAAAAGTACGGTATTTTTTTTGATTACACAAATTTTTTATATATTTTTCTCTTTTTTTATTATTTCTAAATCAATTATTAGATTACAACCTACTTCTCAGGTAAGATTTTATGAAAAAAAGCTACTATAATTTGGCGGTTTTGAAAAAAAAGTAGTACCTTTGCAGCAAATTTTATCTGTATGTATTTTGATGAATTACCATTAGCAGACGAGGTGTTGGATGCGTTATGGGATATGCACTTTGATGAGTGTACTCCCGTACAAGAACATACAATACCTGTCATATTAGAAGGCAAGGATGTGATTTCTTGTGCTCAAACTGGTACTGGTAAGACTGCGGCTTTCATTCTGCCTTTACTCACCAATCTGCTTTATGACAACCACGACCCTAACAAACTCAATGCCATTATTATGGCACCTACTCGCGAACTTGCACAGCAAATTGACCAGCAGATGGAGGGGTTTGGTTTTTACGTTCCACTATCTTCGGTAGCTATCTATGGTGGCAATGACGGACAAGCATGGGGCACACAATCCACAGGGCTTCAGCGGGGAGCTGATATTGTGATTGCTACTCCAGGTCGCTTGCTCTCTTTGATGAATATCTATGATATTGATTTCTCAGGTGTGAAATATTTTATTCTGGACGAAGCAGATCGTATGTTGGATATGGGCTTCTATGATGATATTATGGCTATCGTGAATAAGTTGCCCAAAGAAAGGCAAACGATCATGTTCTCCGCCACCATGCCAACTAATATTCGCAAGATGGCTAAAGCCATTATGCAAAATCCGGAGGAGGTTCAGATTGCCATCTCTCGTCCTCCGGAAACCATCCTACAGCAAGCAATTGACATCTACGAACCACAAAAGACCGAGTATCTTAAGCTCCTGTTCAAAGAACGCCAGATGAAGAAAGTGATAGTGTTTGTAGGAAAAAAACAACGCGTGAAAGATCTTGCGCGTACACTGCGTGCGATACATATTGACGCGCGCGCTATGCACGCTGACTTAGAGCAAAAGGAGCGCGACGAAGTGATGCTAGATTTTCGCAATGGTAAGGTAGATGTATTGGTGGCTACGGATATAGTATCTCGAGGTATAGATGTAGATGATATACCTTTGGTAGTCAACTACGATGTGCCACGTGATGCGGAAGACTATGTCCACCGTATTGGTCGTACTGCTCGTGCTGAGAATAAGGGAGAGGCTATCACGCTGGTTAGTCCAGAGGACAAGCTCTTTTTCAACAAGATTGAGCGTTTTTTGCAGAGGTCTATTGAGCGTATACCTGTTCCTTCTTGTCTTGGAGATGCTCCAGATAGTAGCGTATGTTCACTTGCTGTTGACGACCATAAGCCGTCTTCCAAGCACCGAAAAGGTGGCAAGCCTCATTGGCATAAGCGCAAGCCGAAGAATAATCGCCCAGCATCTCATAAGCAATAGCAATATTCGCCGCAGCCATCGCTGCGGCTTTTTTATTAGCTTTCGAATGGGTTAGAGCGCCATCTGTAGCAATCTGTTGCCAATGATGAATAGCCTCTTTCCATCGCTGATAGCGGAATGAATTGAGCCCAGCTTGCATGTGTTCGCATGAGCAATCATAGAGATAGCGTGCTGATGCTATCCATTGTGGTGTTAGGAGACGTGCAATTGAGTCGCCTGTGGTTTGTGCTAAATAGAGCAATGCTTCTTGCGTTGTGGGAAGTTGTTCTAGTGCCCGTGCACGTGTGTACATGGGTTGACTCTCCCAGACTAACGTGTCTGCAGTTGTGAAAGAGAGTACTTTGCCATGATTATAGGCTGTCCAATGTGCTTGAGCGTATGCTTGTAAGTAAGCATAATAAGAGCCATCTTCCAATGGAAAACTTTCACGAATATTGTATAGTACCAATTGATTGATGATCAATAGTGCATCTACTGCGTAGCGGTTACATATCCCCTGCATTTGAGTTGAGGATAGAGTCTTGCGTGAATAAAAATTATTGCTTTGATTTTGTGTGTATTCCAATATTTCTACTCGCAATATATCAGGATCATATTCTAATGTTTGGGTAGCTGCAAATAGGCTATATAATACTGCATCTGTGAGATCGACTTGTTCTGACTCTTGTCTCTCTCCGTCTATAGCAATCGTGTGTCCGAAGCCCTCAGGTTGTACTACGGCGTTGTTGACCAGCAACACGCTTTTGGCATTGCTGAGTATGTTGTGTGTAGCGGGTTGCTTCTCGTCAATCCAAAAACGCCATTGCTGTGCGTTGATGCACAGCGAAAGAAAAAGGAGTAGAAGTGTCAAAATGCGGTTCATAGTTTGCGGATACGCCACTCTTTAGGATATAGATTGTTGCAGTGGTTTCCTACATTCTTGACAAAGCCCAATGGCACATGTTGATAAGTGACCATAATGATACCCATTGGTGCATTTTCTAATACGATAGCTTCTGTTCGTAAATAGGCCAATGCTTGGTCTAAAGACAATTCCGCTTGCTGAAAAGCTTCTTTTTTCACAGCTTTAGCCATGGAAAGTGCATGTTGGGGGACAGGTTGCTTGCCACGTAATTCGCAAATACCAAAACCTGTGCTAATACAGATAAAATGTGTGCTGAGGATATCAATAAGTTCTTGATATTTTGCAGGATATGCTACTACGAATCGATCCTGTTGGCGCAGTACCCAGTTTTCAGGATCTTTAAGCCAAGCTTTTATCGTATCTTTCTGCTCAACAACTTGTGCTGGTTGTTGTTTATGTTTTGGTAGTCTTTTAGCTAAAGGACGAGTATTGTCGGTGCTGTTGTGTGTGTTTTTTTGCAATGCACATAGGTAAAATCCTTCTCCACGTGTTTTATGGGGGTAGAAGTGATAGCCAGGGTGACCTTCTGTTATGCCCCAAGAAGGATGAATGTCCACTGGTAGGATAGTCGCGCCTAAATGATCTGCAATCCATAGTGCATTGTGCTCGTTTTCTTCGGTGTTGAAGGTGCATGTTGAGTAGATGAGTATTCCTCCTGGTCGCAGTGCATCCCATGCATCGCCAAGGATCTTACGTTGTCGTTCTGCACAGAGTTCTACATTTTCGAGGCTCCATTCTTGGATTGCTCCTTCATCTTTGCGAAACATTCCCTCGCCAGAACAGGGCGCATCAACTAAGATGCAATCAAACACACCTGCTAATCGTTGTCCGAAATCTGCTGATTGGTTGTGTGTGACAACAGTATTGCCATTGCCCCATTTTTGTATGTTTTCAGAGAGTATAAATACGCGTTGGCGTACCACTTCGTTGCTCACCAACAATCCCTCGTTGCCTAAATACTGACTAATCAGTGTAGATTTGCCTCCTGGCGCTGCGCAGAGATCCAAAACGATACTATCTTTTGGGAGATATTGCTGCAACACACATTCTACAAACATGCTACTTGCTTCTTGCACATAGTAGCAGCCAGCATGAAACAGCGGGTCTAATGTGAATTGGGGTCTTTCGCTCAAATAGTAGCCTTCTTCATGCCAAGGTACTTCGTCGGTATCGCATTCGAAAGTAAGGTAGTCGATTTTATCGTTCAGACGAATAGAAGTCACTGGCGTCGTTTCCAGCGCCAAGCACAACTCCTGTACTTCAATCTGCGGCAACAGATGATGTAGGTTTTCTATGAAATCTGTAGGCAACATACCTTATTCTACCAAAAACCTTGCAAAGGTACAAAAAAACTTGCAAATTACCATAACTTTGTATGATTATTTTGATATTTCCGTTTTTTTTTGTAATTTTGCAAACCTTTTCGGCGCGATAGATTTGATTATTGACAAAAATTAAAGATAAATCACATATACTTATGAATACATCCGACCTTAATACGTCTCAACTTGCAGCAGTAGTGTACAACGATGGACCACAGTTGATTATAGCAGGCGCTGGTTCTGGAAAGACGCGTGTTTTGACATACAAGGTTGCCTATCTGTTAGAACAAGGTTTACCTGCGGGGCATATATTGGCTCTTACTTTCACGAATAAAGCAGCTCGTGAGATGAAAAGTCGTATCTGCCAACTGGTAGGTGATGATTGTGCTCGCTATTTGTGGATGGGGACTTTTCATTCTATTTTTGCTCGTATCTTGCGTCAGGAGGCTTCCTTGTTGGGCTATACGCATGACTATACTATTTACGACACCACCGATTCTCGATCGGTTATCAAGCACATTGTCAAGGATTTTCAGTTGGATGACAAGGTGTACAAACCGAATGTGGTTCATGCGCGTATTTCAATGGCAAAAAATAATTTACAATCTCCCAACCTATATGCGGCTGACAAGGAATATCTGATGCGCGACCGATTCGATAAGATGAGTGAGATGGCGCGTATCTATGCGGAGTACAACCGGCGATTGAAAGCTGCTAATGCAATGGATTTTGATGATATTTTGGTCAATACGCACACATTATTGCAGAAGTTCCCAGAGGCTGCAGAGAAGTATCAAGACTTGTTTCAATATGTTTTGGTGGACGAGTATCAAGATACCAATCGCGCGCAATACATGATTCTGAAGCGTCTGGTGGAGAAAAATCAGCGTATCTGTGTGGTGGGTGATGATGCGCAATCTATCTATTCTTTCCGAGGTGCGGATATTAGCAATATCTTGAATTTTCAAAAGGACTATCCAGATGCCCAAGTATATAAGTTAGAGCAAAACTATCGTTCTACGCAGACAATTGTGAATGCAGCCAATTCGCTTATTCGTCACAACAAAGGGCAGATTCGCAAAGAGGTGTTTTCCGAATTGAATATTGGTGAGCGTCTTTTGTTGGCTACCTATATGACCGATCGCGACGAAGCGAAGGCTGTAGCGAAGCATATCCACGCATTGGCTCCACGCACATACTCCTATGATGATATTGCTGTGATGTATCGCACCAATGCACAGTCGCGCGTGATTGAGGATGAGCTGCGCCTATTAGGTATTCCTTATCGCATTTATGGTGGTACCAGTTTTTATCAGCGCAAGGAGATCAAAGACTTGGTAGCATACCTGCGATTGGTATCTAATTTTGACGACAATGAGGCTTTTTTGAGGGTTGTCAATTATCCTGCACGTGGTATAGGCGATACTACCGTTGCGCGTCTCTACGAAGCAGCTCGACTAAATAAATGTTCGCTCATGAGAGTGGCTATAGCACCAGATAAGATGACCTCCGATTTGTCGGCAGCTACGCAGAAGAAGGTCATGGAGTTTGCCCAAATGATTGAGCATTTTGCGCAGGAGATGATGCTAAAAGATGCGTTTGTTTTTGCGCAAGATTTGATGACCCAAACAGGTATCTTGCGTGAGGCAAAAAAAGATACTACGCCAGAGGGGATTGCTCGATATGAAAACATAGAAGAGTTTTTGAGTGGTCTGCATGAGTTTTGCGATCGCCGTCAGCAAGAGGGTATTGACTTCACTCCTATTACTGATTTTTTGGCAGAAATCAGTCTATTGACCGACCAAGACGAGCATCTGGATGATCAGCAAGCTCGTGTCACGCTGCTCACTATTCATGCCGCAAAGGGACTGGAGTTTAGGGCTAATTTCATTGTGGGGTTAGAGGAGAATCTTTTCCCGTCTGCTTTTTGTCAATCGGTTAGAGAGATTGAGGAGGAGCGTCGGTTGTTGTATGTGGCTATCACGCGCAGTATGGAGCGGTGCTATCTCATGAATGCTAAACAACGATTCCGAAATGGTCAGACCACTTTCACTACGCCGTCGCGTTTTCTGAAGGATATCGATCGCCAGTTCTTGTTGAGTCAGGATGGTGAGACGCGCCGTCCTCAGCCTGCTACTCCTGCTTTTTCGATTGCGCATAGCAGCGCACACCTTACTCCTACGACTGGCATGAAAGAGAAGAGCAAGAAGAAGACAATCCGTTCGGAGTGGCAAAAGGACGATCGTGTAGCACATCGTGTCTTTGGAGCTGGAACGGTGTTGGATGTTTATCGTGAGAACGACAACGATAAAATAGATATCCTCTTTGATCAAGTGGGCAAGAAGACGCTTCTCGTCACGTATGCCAAGTTAGAGCGGTTGTAAGCGGTTTTCTATATAAATGTGATGATTGTCCACCATCTTTGGTTGTGTACATCGCTGATAGATAGGTGCTTTCACACCTTGTGCTTCGTGTCTTTCGGGGCTGACAGGCATAGGGTGGTTGCTGACTTCAATATGCACCTCGTCATAGATACCTGAATCCAATATGTGCTGCAATAGGGTGGTTCCGCCTTCTACCAGCACGGAGTGTATGTTACGTTCTGCCAAGTCTTGCAAAATAAAGCTCCAATCCGTATTTTCGCGATATACAATGGTAGGTGCTGCGTCAGAGAATATCTTGCTGTCAGCAGGTAAAATCCCATGTCTATCCAGTGTGATGCGAATAGGATTTCTTCCGCTCCAGTGGGTGGTTAAGAGTTTAGGATTATCCAGCAACACGGTTCGTGTACCTACCATGATTGCCATGTTTTCGGCTCGTTGCTGATGTACTAAGAGTTTGATTAGAGGGGTAGAGATTGTGAGCGGAGCTTCTATGTCTTGTTGGTCGTTTTTTGCTTCTCGCTTGTAATCAATATATCCATCTGCAGTCTCTGCCCATTTCAAAATCACATACGGACGATGTTTCTCGTGTAGGCAAACAAAGCGTTTGTTGAGTTCTCTGCATGCTGCTTCTTCTATGCCCACCACCACTTCTATGCCAGCTTCCTGCATCATCTTCACGCCTCGCCCCGCTACTTGCGGATTAGGATCCAGCATACCGACTACCACCCTTCCGATTCCTTTGCGAATAATCAGTTCGGCGCAGGGGGGGGTCTTGCCATAATGACTACAAGGCTCCAGATTGACATACAATGTACAGTGTTTATAATCAATGCCTTCTGGATAATTGTCTTCTGCGTTTTTCAGGCAGTTGGGTTCTGCGTGTGGGTATCCGTATTGCTTGTGCCATCCTTCGCCCAAGATTTTATCTCCTGCTTCCGAATGAAGCACCAAGACGGCTCCCACCATCGGATTGGGGGCTACATAGTATTCGCCTAAACGAGCCAATTGCAAGCAGCGTGATATGTATTGTTCTTCTTTCATTTCTTCTTTCTAAGCGGTAGGCACAAAGTGCCGTTCGTTCAGTATAAAATTTGCACGTTTGCTTTTTTTTTACTACCTTTGCACCATGAAACAGCAAATTGACTATATTATTTCTCAGTTGCGTGGATATTATCCTGATGAGGAATTGCGTGAGTTGGCATATTGGGTTGTAGAGGAAATCACAGGCTTGACTCGTGCAGAAATCCTTATCGCCGACAAAGGTACAACAAAAAATGCACATTTGCAAGAAAAATTGCTGAATGTTCCAATTCAAAGCAATTTAGAAGTTGTTTTGCAGCAACTTCGCGCGCACGTGCCCGTACAATATATATTCGGTCACACCTTGTGGAATGGATTGGATTTGCAAGTCACGCCTGCTACGCTCATTCCGCGTCCAGAGACTGCCGAGTTGGTAGATTGGGTGCTATCTCGTTGCGACAAGAGCAAGCCGTTGCGCGTTTTGGATATCGGTACGGGTAGTGGGTGTATAGCTATTGCGCTGAAGAAGGCAGCTCCGCTATGGCAGGTCTCAGGTTTAGATATCAGTCAAGAGGCATTGGCTGTTGCGGGTAATAATGCACAGCGCAATGGAGTAGAAGTTAGTTGGATTTCTGCCGACATTCTTTCGCCTCTCTCCAATAGCCAATTGCCAATAGTCGATATGATCATCAGCAACCCTCCATACATTTGCGATAGCGAGCGGGTAGATATGGATGCACGCGTGTTGGATTATGAGCCACATACAGCATTGTTTGTGCCTGATAACGACCCTTTGCTGTTCTATCGACGAATAGCTTCCTTGCCCTTTGCCGCATCGCCTTGTCGCCACTCTTCCTCGTTGAGAGAGAGCACGGAAAGGGGATGCTATCTTTTCTTCGAAATCAATGAGGCATACGGATCCGAAGTCTGCGCCATGTTAAGCGAGATGGGATATACGAATGTAGAATTAAAACACGATATGTATGGCAAACCACGAATGGTCTTTGGCGAAATTAACGGCTAAGGCTGAGGCATATTGTGCCGCAGCGGAGCATTGCTTGTTAGATGTACAACAGAAATTGCTGCAATGGGAGGCTACGCCCGAACAAATAGAGCAAATCACGCTCCATTTGCAGCAGCATAAGTATCTTGACGAACAGCGCTATTGCCATGCTTTTGTACACGACAAGTTGCTGTATCAGGGATGGGGACGAATGAAGTTGCGCGCCTATTTGCAAGCCAAACGCTTGCCAGCATCTGCTATTGCTCGCGCCTTAGAAGAGATCGACGAAGAACTGTATCAAGAAGTGCTCAAAAAAGTGATTGAAGGCAAAAAACGCACCTTGAGAAGTTCGGATCCGCAAGCTCGCAACAAACTCATTCGTTTCTGCCTACAACGCGGATTCACATACGAGGAATTATCAGGGTGTTAATGACTCGTATCTTCGGAAACCACTTGCTTACCACTCTTAACCTCTTGCCGCACCCTGCCAAACGATTTTTTTAGTATTTTTGGGCGTGGAAATATTGCCTAAAATGGAAGAATTTTCTCGAAATCTTGCACATATAAAAAAAAAGTAGTAATTTTGCAGCGAATTTATCGTTCGGGCTATTCGGCGGGCGAGATAAGAAATTCCCAAGATGGGGTAATCAACAATTGAATTAGAAAACAATTTTGAATTATGTTAAGAGATATTTTGTCTATTACAGGTAAGCCTGGATTGTACAAATTAGTGAATCGTGGTAATAATATGCTCATCGTTGAGTCGCTTCTCGATGGCAAACGTATTCCTACTTATTCTCGCGATAAAATCGTGTCATTGGGTGAAATCTCTATGTACACCATGGGAGAGGATATCGCTTTGAGCGAAGTGCTTACTAAGTTGGGTGAGAAAGAGGGATTGAAGGTCACCTCTATTGATCCTAAAAAGGCGGACAATGAAGAGTTGCGCTCTTTCTTTGGTGAGGTGCTCCCTGATTTTGACCGCGATCGCGTGTATCCAAGTGATATTCGCAAACTCATTCAATGGTATAATATCCTCATCAATGCGGGTATTACCGATTTCTCTGTTGAAGAAAACGGTGAGGAGTTGGCTGCCATCGAAGAGAAGAAGATTGAAACAAAGAAACCTGCTCCTCAAGCACAGGTGAAGACGCAAAAAGCTGCGGCTTCTTCTGCTCGCACGGGTGTGGGGGCTAAAAAAGGTTGATCCTCCAGGATATAATCAATATCATAGAATCTGTAGCTCCCTTGAGTTACCAAGAGGATTGGGATAATTCGGGACTGCAGGTGGGTGACCGCAATGCAGAGGTACGCGAGGCATTGTTGACCGTAGATGTTACAGAGTCTGTGGTCAATGAGGCTGTCTCTCTGGGTTGCGATCTTATTATTTCTCACCATCCACTTCTTTTCCGCGGAATCAAGCATCTCACAGGTAGTACGCCACAGGAGCGTTGTGTGGAGATGGCTATTCGCCACAACATAGCTATCTATTCGGCTCACACATCCATGGATTGCTATTTGCATGGTGTCAGCGGACGCATGGCAGAGAAATTGGGCATACAGGACTACCGTATCCTTATCCCTTCTGCCTCCCATGTTGGTGCAGGCTTGGGTGTGATAGGTGACATGGCGGAGCCTATGGAGGCAGAGGCGTTTGTGGAGCATGTGGCGCGGGTGTTTGCTGCGCCTAATACGGCTCTGAGATGGGTGAAGGGAGAGGATAAACGAATTAGCACAGTGGCTATCTGCGGCGGTGCTGGAGCTGAGTTCCTCGAGCAAGCCATTGCCCAAGGGGCAGATGCTTTTGTCTCGGCTGACTTCAAGTACCATGAACTGCAAAATGCGTATCAACGTATCACCGTAGTGGATATGGACCACTGGGTGAGTGAGCATTTCACGCGGGAGATTTTTGAGCAGTTGCTCTCTCCTTATATACATACGCGCATGGCGCGCGCGGACGAGAGCCCCATTAAATACCATGCCTTTAACCTCTAACCTTTAACCTCTCGCCTGTACACTCCAAACGAATAGTAACATTAAAACAACATACAATTATGGCAAAAGAAAAAGTAGAACAAGAGTTGACCGTAGAAGAGAAACTGCGCGCTCTGTATGAATTGCAAACTGTAAACTCTAAGATTGATAACCTGCGTATTTTGGCGGGTGAGTTGCCTCAAGAGGTGAAAGACATGGGCGATGAAATCGAGGGTTTGAAGACGCGATTGACTAATATCGAAAACAACATCAAGGAGTGTGAGACTGGTATTTCTGACCACCGCGTGCGTATTGAGAACTCCAATGCGGCTATCTCTCGCTACAAAGAGCAACAAAACAATGTGCGCAACAATCGTGAGTACGACAATCTTACCAAGGAGATTGAGTATCAAGAACTTGAGATTGAAGCTTCACAACGCAAAATAGGCAAATTCAAAGCTGAATTGGAAGAGCGTCAAAACGAGAAAACAAAAACTGTTGCTGAGATTGAGGACAAGACTGTTGACCTCAACCAAAAGCGCAACGAGTTGGATTCTATTTTGGCTGAAACGAAAGAGCAAACAGAGAAGCTCATGCTCCGTGCTACCGATCTTGAGAAGCATATCGATAGTCGTCTTATCATGGCTTTCCATCGTATTCGTAAGAATGCGCACAATGGTTTGGCTGTCGTTAAGGTAGAGCGCGATAGCTGTGGTGGTTGCCATAGCAAGATTCCTGCTCAACGTCAATTGGATATTCGTCTTCGCAAGAAAATCATCGTTTGCGAATTTTGCGGTCGTATCCTCGTGGATACTGAGATCGATGCAAAAAAGAAATAATCCGATATTCTAACTTCCAACAACGAAGTGGTCTAACTTCTAACACTGCAACGCTCTAATTTATGGCAGAAGAAATCTTATCCACCAGCACCTACAACGACGACAATATCGTCCATCTCGACGATCGCGAACATATTCGCCGTCGTCCAGGTATGTATATTGGTAAACTCGGCGACGGAAAACACGACGACGATGGTATCTATGTGCTCATCAAGGAGACCATTGATAATTCCATCGATGAGTTTCGTATGAACGAGGGTAAGATTGTAGAAGTGGCTGTACGTCCTTACACCGACGAAACGGGTTATACGGGCGAGATGGTTTCCGTGCGCGACTATGGTCGTGGTATTCCGTTAGGAAAAATGGTGGAGGCAGTCTCGTTGCTTAATACGGGAGGTAAGTACGATACCAAGGCTTTCAAAAAGTCGGTCGGACTCAATGGCGTTGGTACTAAGGCTGTCAATGCGTTGAGTTGGAAGTTTGTCGTACAGAGCTTCCGTGATGGTAAAACACGGAGAGCTGAGTTCCGACAAGGACACCTCATTTCCGACACGGAGGTACAAGACTATTCGGGTAGCGAAAAACGCGGAACACGCATTGAGTTTGTGCCCGACAATACCCATGGCTTGTTTGAGAACTATCATTTCCGTGATGAGTTCATCGAAACGATGATGCGCAATTATGCTTATCTCAATACGGGACTCACGCTCGTCTATAACGGCAAACGATATTCCTCCAAACACGGACTCTTTGATCTGCTGACGGATAACATGACCGTTGAACCGTTGTATCCTATCATACACCTTCAGGGAGAAGATATTGAGATAGCACTCACACATACCAACCAGAGTGGAGAGGAGTATCATTCTTTTGTCAATGGTCAGCATACGGTGCAGGGGGGTACTCATCAAGTCGCTTTCCGTGAGGCTATTGCGCGTACAATCAAGGAGTTTTTCAATAAGAACCAAGAGTATAGCGACATCCGCAATGGTGTAGTGGGTGCGATTGCTATCAATGTCTCCGAACCTGTCTTTGAGAGCCAAACGAAGGTTAAGTTAGGCTCCAAGGACATGTCGCCAGAGGGGGGACTCTCGGTCAATAAGTTCGTTGGAGATTTCATCAAGCAGCAATTGGATAACTACCTCCACAAGCATGCGGATATTGTAGAGGTGATGCTGCAAAAGATTCAGGAATCAGAGAAAGAACGCAAGGCTATTGCGGGTGTCACTAAGGCGGCTCGTGAGCGTGCCAAGAAGAATCTGCTCAACAATCCTAAACTGCGTGACTGTCAGGTCCACTACAACGATGCCAAGCCTACCAAGTCTGCCAAGGATGCCGATGATGATTTGCGTCAGGAGAGTAGTATCTTTATTACGGAGGGTCTTTCGGCTTCAGGATCTATCACCAAGAGCCGTGATGTGCGCACGCAGGCGGTCTTCTCGTTGCGCGGTAAACCACTCAACTCTTTCGGACTCACCAAATCTGTTGTCTATGAAAACGAGGAGTTCAACTGCCTGCAATCTGCTCTTAATATAGAAGACGGACTCGATGAGCTACGCTATAATAAGGTGATTATTGCTACCGATGCCGATGTGGACGGTATGCACATCCGTTTGCTTATGCTCACATTCTTCCTGCAGTTCTTCCCTGATTTGGTCAAGAAGGGGCATGTCTATATTTTGCAAACGCCTCTGTTCCGTGTGAAGAACAAGAAGGAGATTCGCTATTGCTATTCCGAAGAAGAACGTTTGCAGGCTATCGAAGACCTCAAACCCAATCCTGAGATTACCCGATTCAAAGGTTTAGGCGAGATTAGTCCGGATGAGTTTAAGGGATTTATAGGCAAGGAGATACGTTTGGATCAGGTCACGCTGCGCAAAGAAGATGCGGTGAAAGACCTCTTGAATTTCTACATGGGCAAGAATACCACCGAACGTCAAAATTTCATTATTAACAATCTTGTTGTAGAAGAAGATGTGGAGTAGTTTTTTACCGTTGATATTATTCGTTTGTCTCGGTATAGTTATCCTCATTGTGTTCGAGGTACGAGCTCGTAAGCAACAAAAAACCGATAGCCAATCACCTATAGCCGATAGTCCTGACGATGGCTGTTGTGGTGAGCACCTCGTTTGCGAACGTGAGACGCTTTTGCAGACTAATGCGAAGATTGAGTATTACGACGATGAAGAGTTAGATCAACTGATAGGTATTCCTGTTGAGGACTACACACAGGAGCAGTATCAGATGTTGCGTGATGTCTTTGATACGCTTAAGGCGAGTGATGTGCCTGGCTGGGTGCGTAGTATTCAGTTGCGCAATATTCAGCTTCCGCTGGACATTCGAGAAGAAGCCTTGCTCATTGTTGTTGAGCGACGAAAAGCATAAATTCCGATACATGTAATCAGCAGACTGACGATACCCAACCATAGGGTATCGTTTGTGCCTATGCTGTCCACTGTTTCCATGTCCCATCCTGCTTTGATACTGACGTAGCTAATCACCACAGCCATAGCGTTGTTGGTCAGGTGCATGAGTATGGGCAACCATAGTGTGCCACTCCATGCCAAGGCGTAACCGAATAATGCGCCCATGAGCATGCGTGGTACAAAACCATAGAACTGTAGGTGTATCGCCGAGAATAGTATCGCAGTGCACCAAATAGCTAAGTGGGGTTTCCTTTCGCCTCTCGCCTCTTGCCTCTCGCCTCT
>JAFNUD010000062.1 GCA_017384225.1 Paludibacteraceae bacterium | reverse complement strand
TCACAATGGTTGGCGTTAAAAGACGATACACGAGATAGAGAATCGCTATCTCGTTCACTCATGTATTATGCTAAAAAAGGAGTACTTCTTAATCCTCGCAAAGGCATCTATGCCAAGCCCAAATACAATGAGCAGGAATTGGCTTGTACGCTACTTAGTCCGTCGTATATATCGTTGGAATACGTGCTTGCGCGCGCGGGCGTTACCTTTCAATACAGTTCCGAGATTACCTGTATCAGTTACCAAAACCGTACCATTGAGGTGGATGGACAAGCATATGTATTCCGCAAGATTAATCCTATGATATGGGCAAATATGTTGGGCATTGAGCAACGCGACAATATCGCTATTGCCACACCAGAGCGTGCGTTTTTGGATATGGTTTATCTTAGCGCAGGACAATGCTATTTTGACAATCTACATCCGCTGAACCAAGACTTGGTGCGTCAGATATTGCCAACATATAATTCAAAGATACTTACCAAACGCGTGGAAGCGTTACTCAAACAATAATACTATGGATACCAACAAACATCGCTACTACATGATGCAAGTGCTACTTGCTATCTTTCGTCATCCACAACTCAGCCAATTGCTTGCTTTCAAAGGTGGCACCTCGCTAATGATATTTCATAATCTTTCGCGCTTCTCTACCGACTTGTATTTTAATCTATTAGACGCTTCTAAAACGGAGTATGTGTATAACGAGTTGCACAATTTACTGCTCAAATTTGGCATGATTGATGATGAAGCAATGAAGTTTTATGGTCCAATCTTGGTACTCAATTACGGCAAGGGCGAACGAATGTTGAAAGTGGAGGTGAGTAATCGTGAGTACCCTAATCATTATGAGGTGCGTTCATTGCTTGGCACGGATATTCGGGTGATGACACTCTCGGATATGTTTGCACATAAATTGTGTGCATTAGGCGAACGCATTACACCTCGTGACATTTACGATGTGTGGTTCTTTTTGCAAAATCGTACAGAGATCAATGCAGAGATTGTACATCTGCGTACAGCTATGTCGGTTAGCGAGTATGCGCAACAATGTGCCGCCAAAGTGCGCTCGTATAGTTCACGCATGTTGATGCAAGGATTGGGTGAAGTACTGTTGGATAATCAATCCAAGAACTTTGCCCGTGAGCAACTTATTCCCGAAACAGCGTCTGCGTTAGAACTTTTTGCACTTTGTCCGTTAATAGCAGAATAATCATAATCGCCATTTCGGAAATCGCTATTGCTATTTTCTCTACAATACGTCAAAGATCACTTTCCTCATTTTCATCCTCCCCTTATGGGGAGTTAGGAGGGGGCTGGTAAGCAGGTGGGCGGTCAAGCCCGCCTGCCTTGTTTATATCCCCATTCGGGGAGAGGGAGTTTACTTGAAGAGGTTTTTGATTTTGTTCTTCAAGCTACCTTTCGCTTTGCGAGCTGCTGCCATGCGTGCTGCTGCTTCTTTACCCGCTTTGGTGCGTTGGTCAAGATGACCATCTTGACGGCGACTTGCCTTGGCAGACTTCTTAACGGTAGTTTTGCTAGCTGCTTTCTTTTGAGCTGCGCGCGCTTTCTTAGCGCGTGCTACCATCTCCTTATATTCCTTGGTACGTTTATCAACCTTACCAGCTGCTGTTTTTTGTATAGCCATAATTGTATTCTTTTTTATTGGTTGATTACTCTTCGATAATTAAGTCTTCCTCTTCGTCGATGAACACATCCAGAATAGCTTGTGCATCGTCTTCGTCCACGCCGAGCAATTCAGCGAAAGTGAAGAAGTTCTCTACCTCATCCGATGACAAGAACGCATCAGAGCAGAGCATTTGCAAACAGAGAGTCAGGATACCCTCTTTCTCAGTTGCATCTACTTGCTTAGCTGCCTCTTCCAAATGTGCGGTCAGTTCGTCGCCTGACATATTCTCGGTAGCAGCGATGGCTGCCTCCAAATCTTGTGTGAGGGTCTTTGCATCCAAGAGATCCCCCATGTCTGCTACGAGCGATTGCTCAAACTCGCAGTACTCGCCATCAGCCCAGACAGCTGCTGCCAGGAATGATGCTAATGCTTTAGAATTCGTTTTCATGTTTGTGATAGTTATTAAAGAGTTATTATTCGATAATAAATTCGGTACGACGGTTTTCTGGTGCCATTGGGTTGTCTGCGTTCTTCAACTCAGAGCTACCCATGCCAGCGTATGACAATTGCTCTACAGCTACGCCTTCGCGCTCTACCAAGAAGTCAACAGCTGCTTTCGCGCGGGCTTCAGACAGTTTTTGGTTGAAAGTCGCATCGCCTTCTGCCGAAGTGTGACCTTTGATTGTGAGTTTGATGTCGGTATGTGCATTCAGCACTTTAGCCAAATCGTGCAATACGAATTTTGCGTCCTCATTGAGGTCGGCTTTGCCTTGTTCGAATTGAGCAGCGTTGAAGTTCTTCTCAATCTCAGCGATTTGTTGAATATAGAGGGTGTCGTGTACCACTACTATCTTCTCTACCTCTACGATTTGTGGCTCTGCTTTCTTGCCGAGAAGCAAGAAAAGGAGCAATGCTACTACTGCCAAGCCCAATACAGCGATGAGTGCCAACAACCATTTAGGCATACCTTTCTTGGTTGGTACAGGTGGAACATAGCCGTTGAGGTACTCAAGACGATAACCGCCTTTAGTGCCTTTCTCACCTTTCTCAAATTCAGCAATCTCGATGTCATATAATTTGGCATGATTAACGATGTTGTCAAATTTGTCTTTGGGCCAGAGTTTTAGGAATATTAATTGTGTACCATCTTGCAGGTGGAGAATCTCATCTTCCTCTGCGAACCAAAGACCTTGGTTAGCTTCATTGGCAGCATACTCTTCTGGGGTACGAAAGAGTGATTTCCATGTGCCATGTGATTGCAATTCTAATGGGAATGCTTTGTTCAAATCCTCCGCAGTTGCATGAGGATACATTACTAAATAGGCATTCACAATACCCAAAGCGGTGCGATTTTGTGCTTTGCCATAAACGCGTACTTTACTTGC
>JAFNUD010000061.1 GCA_017384225.1 Paludibacteraceae bacterium | reverse complement strand
TACTGCTTATTGTAAGTTACCTTAACCTGGTAAATATTTGTGCTTGTAAACGGAGTAAAGTCCTTTGCTGTATGGATAAGACAAGGTTTTGCAGTTGTAAGCTCTATAGCATCTGTTCCTGCTACCAAAGCTGCAGCCAAATCTAATGCATCTGCTGCAACATACGGTATTACTACATAACTTCCACTCTCTGTAGCACCCGTTGTTGTGGTTCCAGCATAATAGTAACTTTTATCATAGTTTCCTGCAGCTGATGCTCCTGTTGTGGCTGCAATAGCTGTATATACTTGCATTTTACCATTAGGAATATGGAAAGCCGGAGTTCTCACACATCCCAAAACGCTGCCAAACCAGCTTGCATCGTTTACTCTCAAATAGTTACCCTTATCTGTAATGTTGGACATTGTACAATTAGGATCTGAGTTTCTCCAATCTGCATGATATGGGATACCGGTTACATGGATTTCTACCTCTTCTGAACTCCAAACAACACTATTTTCATCGAACAGCTTCACTTGTACTTTGTGAGAGCCAAAACTATTAAAATCAAATACATAACTACTTCCAGCATAGATAGTTGATTTCTCCGAGCCATCAATATATAGTTTTATTGTACCTGTTGCGGTATTGTTCAGAGCAATCTCATCTACATAGATTGTATTACCCTGCAGGCTATCGTTCTTTATCACATCGCCATCACTCTCATTGTATGATGAGTATGCAAGGAACGACACTGAAGGCGTCTTCCACTCAACATTAAGGATAGTACGCTTACCGTTTACAAAGTTCTTTTGTGGAATAGAGACGGTATAGCTCTTATCATTTGTGTCGGTGAGTGTCAAGGTAAATGAGTAGTCGCCACCTTTAAGGTTGAACACAACATAATCCTTATTTGCTACCGCTACTGCGGCTGTTGTGCCATTGCAGAAGTCGGTTTCTGAGGTAAGGGTTGCGCTCTTGATTGTCTTGCGTGCTGCTCGGCCCTCGTCCCAAACTCGAATCTCAAAGGCTGCTGAGTAGTGCTCCATAGTAACAGAGCTAATAGCTCCAACGGTTGCATTATCAACTGTACCTACAAGGGTTGGTGTCCACTCGCCGTTCTGAACATAGCCTAAGGTCTTATCTGAACTAAGTGCTGCGGCTGGATAGACAAACTTAAAGCTTGCTGGCTCGGCTGTAGCATAGCTAAACTGCTCGCAGTAGAATTTCTTATTCTCATTAAGGGTTAGGGTGTTGACTGTCTTGGCACCATAATCCTGATACGCCGCAATTGTATCGCCATCTGACCAACTCCATGTAAGAGTGGAATCAAATGCTCGGCTCTGGCTATCTACGCTTACCTCCATTGGGGCGGTAAGGGTAGTAGGTAGTGTAATCTCTTCCATTGGCTCTGTTGAACAGCTAATAAGCGCAGACAGAGCGATTAATATTCCAAAAATCTTTTTCATCTTGTCTCTTTCTAATTAACTGTTAAACCCATTCATCGCTGCCGCCATTATCCTCGCCGCCCGGAACCTCAAAGCCCGTGCTCAGAGAATAACCCTGCTCAATTGCCATCTCCTCTACCTCAAGAG
>JAFNUD010000033.1 GCA_017384225.1 Paludibacteraceae bacterium | reverse complement strand
TATTCTCAATTACTGGTCGTGGTACTGTAGCAACAGGTCGTATCGAGACAGGTATCGTGAAAGTTGGTGATGAGATCCAATTGATCGGTCTTGGTGCAGAGGGCAAGAAGTCAGTTGTAACTGGTGTTGAGATGTTCCGTAAATTGCTCGACCAAGGTGAGGCTGGTGATAACGTAGGTTTGTTGCTCCGTGGTATCGACAAAGACGAGGTTCGCCGTGGTATGGTTATCACCCACCCAGGTGTTGTTAAGCCATATAGCGAGTTCAAGGCTTCTGTTTATATCTTGAAGAAAGAGGAAGGTGGCCGTCATACTCCATTCCACAACCACTATCGTCCACAATTCTACATTCGTACTATGGACGTAACTGGCGAGATCACATTGCCAGAGGGTACTGAGATGGTTATGCCAGGTGACAACTTGGAAATCACAGTTAAGTTGATTTACCCAGTTGCTTGCTCTGAGGGTCTTCGTTTCGCTATCCGCGAGGGTGGTCGTACCGTAGGTTCTGGTCAGATTACTGGTTTGATTGACTAATTCTTAGGTCAACGATAAACGATTGCCGAAGTTTCGGCTTTGGCAATCGCTTTACGGAAGTCCTCTAATGGTAAGAGAGCGGTCTCCAAAACCGTCAATGTGGGTTCGATTCCTGCCTTCCGTGCTGTTACAAAAAAATAGCTTCCGTCTGACTTCGGCTGCTGCTGAGGCCAGATGTTTGGCGCAAGTAAAGAAATATAAAAACTACAGATATGAAGTTCGTTGAGAATCTTAAAGAGTCTTACAATGAGTTGGTTCATAAAGTGAGTTGGCCAACTCGTAAAGAATTGTCCAAAAGTGCAGTGTTGGTATTGATAGCTTCCATAATACTAGCGCTCATCGTATGGCTGATGGACTACGGTTTCGAGTCGATTATGACTTTTGTTTATGGCTTGTTCTAATCAATAGAATTGTTTGAATATGGCTGAGAATAACTACAAATGGTACGTGCTGAAAGCAATCAGTGGTAAGGAGAACAAAGTGAAGGAGTATATCGAAGGCGCTTTGGTTACCTCTACTTTGTTTAAAGAGTACGTGTCTCAAGTCTTAATCCCAACCGAAAAGGTGTTTAGTCTTCGTGGTGGCAAGCGTGTCGTGAAAGAGCGCAATCTGCTACCAGGTTATGTGCTTGTAGAGTGCAATTTGACCGATGAATGCTATCCACTATTGCGTAATATTCCTAATGTGCTTGGCTTCTTGAGTGAAAGTAAATCTTCCACCAAGCCTGCTCCTGTGCCACAAGCAGAAATCAATAAGATTATTGGTAATGTGGATGACACTGCTGTAGAGGCGATGTTGGAGGAGACATTCTTGGTAGGCGAGCGCGTGAAAGTGATTACTGGCGCATTCAATGGATTCGAAGGTGTTATCAATGAAGTGTCGCAAGACAAACGAAAACTCAAAGTGGTGGTGACAATCTTTGATCGTCAGACTCCATTGGAGTTAGGCTTCGATCAGGTAGCAAAAGAGTAGGAGGCATTTTGTTACGGGCCGTTGTACTACTCGGTAGTTTATTAACAACAAAACTATTAACAAAGTAAAAAAAATTAAATTATGGCTAAAGAAATTGCTGGATTTATCAAGCTCCAAATCAAGGGTGGCGCAGCTAACCCTTCACCTCCAGTAGGCCCTGCGTTGGGTTCTAAGGGTGTGAATATTATGGAGTTTTGTAAACAATTCAATGCCAGAACGCAGGAAAAAGCAGGCAAGATTTTGCCTGTTGTGATTACTGTTTACACTGACAAATCATTCGATTTTATCGTTAAGACTCCACCTGTTGCTGTACAGTTGAAGGAGGCTGCTAAATTGAAATCAGGTTCGGCTCAGCCAAACCGTAACAAGGTAGCTACTATCACTGAGGAGCAAGTAGTGGCAATCGCGACCGATAAGATGGTAGATTTGAACTGTTTCACCGTAGAGAGCGCTATCAGCATGGTAAAAGGTACCGCTCGCAGTATGGGTATTACCGTTAAATAATTAAAACTTCAATCATTATTATGGCAAAATTGACAAAGAATCAAAAGCTTGCTGCTGAGAAGATTGAAGCAGGTAAGCTCTACACCGTGGCAGAGGCTGCTGCGTTGGTGAAAGAGATCACTACAACTAAGTTTGATGCTAGTGTAGATGTAGATGTACGTTTGGGTGTTGATCCACGTAAAGCAAACCAAATGGTTCGCGGCGTGGTAAGTTTGCCTAACGGTACAGGTAAAGAGGTTCGCGTACTCGCATTGTGTACTCCCGACCAAGAGGCTGCTGCTAAAGAGGCAGGTGCTGATTATGTAGGTTTGGATGAGTATATCGAGAAGATCAAAGGCGGTTGGACCGATATTGACGTGATTATCACTCAGCCCCAAATCATGGGTAAGCTTGGTGCTCTTGGTCGCGTATTGGGTCCTCGTGGCTTGATGCCTAATCCTAAATCAGGTACAGTAACAATGGATGTTGCTAAAGCTGTAAAAGAGGTTAAGCAAGGTAAGATTGACTTTAAGGTTGACAAATTTGGTATCGTTCACACTTCTGTAGGTAAAGTATCTTTTACTCCACAGGCAATTGCAGAGAACGTTACTGAGTTCGTACAAACACTCATCAAGTTGAAACCCGCTGTTAGCAAGGGTACCTATATCAAGAGCATTTATCTTTCCAGTACAATGAGTCAGGGTATTAAGATTGACCCAAAATCTATTGAGTAATTTATTTAATCGAAGACAAGTATGAAGAAGGAAGATAAAAACGCCATTATTGCTTCATTGCAAGAGCAAATGGGTCAATACTCACACTTCTATTTGACCAATATCGAAGGTTTGAATGCAGAGAAGACTAGTGAGTTGCGCCGTGCTTGCTTTAAGCAAGATGTGAAATTGCTTGTAGCAAAGAACACCTTGCTCCAAAAAGCACTTGAGGCAAAAGGTATTGATGCTCAAATTTTTGAGGCTCTCAAAGGTAATACAGCTTTGATGCTTTCTAATACAGGTAATGCTCCTGCTAAGCTTATCAAAGAGTTTACAAAGAAAGAGAAGAACAAAGAGGAAGCTAAGCCACAGTTAAAGGCTGCTTATGTAGAGGAGACAGTTTACGTAGGAGCTCACAACTTGGACTTCTTGGCTACTATCAAGTCAAAGAACGAACTCATTGCAGACTTGGTTGCATTGCTCCAATCTCCTGCAAAGAATGTTGTTTCTGCACTCCAATCAGGAGGTACTACCATCCACGGCGTGTTAAAGACGCTGGGTGAACGCGCTGAATAATCAGCAAATACAAATAAATTAACATTAAAAATTAACACTTTAAAATTATACAACAATGGCAGATTTGAAAGCTTTTGCTGAACAATTAGTAAACCTTACCGTTAAGGAAGTAAATGAACTCGCTCAAATTTTGAAAGAGGAGTATGGTATTGAACCTGCAGCTGCAGCTGTTGCAGTTGCTGCTGGTCCTGCAGCTGCTGAGGCTGCTCCAGCTGAGGAGAAAACATCTTTTGATGTTGTTTTGAAATCAGCTGGTGCTAACAAGCTTCAAGTGGTTAAGGCAGTTAAAGAGCAAACTGGTCTCGGTTTGAAAGAGGCTAAAGACATCGTAGATGCTGCTCCTGCAACTGTTAAAGAAGGCGTAGATAAAGCTACTGCTGAGGCTCTCAAGAAAGCTCTTGAGGAGGTAGGCGCTGAGGTAGAGTTGAAGTAATACCTACTGACCTTATAACGACAGGTTTAGACCCTAAATTGGGGGTCTAAACCTTTTTCTCTGAATAGAGGTGAATATTGAAAAAATGTTAATATCTGGTAATTTTAATGTGACTTATGTTAATGTGTGTAAAAATAACAAGTCGTCTATTTAGCTCTAAATAATTTATTATCAGGCGTTTGATTAATATTCGAAACTAATTAATTTATAAATAAATGGCAAATACAAACAAAACCCAGCGAATCAATTTTTCGGCAATGCAAAAGCAGATGCCTTATCCTGATTTTCTGGAGATTCAATTAAAGTCTTTCCATGACTTCTTCCAAATGGATTCAACTCCAGAGGAGCGTCATAAGGAAGGTTTGTTCAAAGTTTTTTCGGAGAACTTCCCAATTGAAGATACTCGAAAGAACTTCACGCTTGAGTTCTTGGATTATCACATTGATCCTCCTCGTTATTCGATTGAGGAGTGTTTGCTCCGTGGACTTACGTATAGTGTGCCTTTGAAGGCAAAGTTGTTTTTGACCTGTACTGATCCTGATCACGAGGATTTTGAGCCAGTAATGCAGGATGTATTCTTGGGTACTATTCCATATATGACTCCAAAGGGTACTTTCGTGATCAATGGAGCGGAGCGTGTGATTGTAAGCCAATTGCATCGTTCTCCTGGTGTGTTCTTCGGTACTTCGATGCACTCTAATGGTACTAAGCTTTATTCTGCTCGTATTATTCCTTTCCGTGGTTCATGGATTGAGTTCGCTACGGATATTAACCGTGTGATGTATGCTTATATCGATCGCAAGAAGAAGTTACCAGTAACAACCTTGTTGCGTGCTATCGGTTTTGAGAGCGATAAAGATATCTTGGATTGCTTCGGATTGGCTGAAGAAATCAAGTGTACGCAAGAGAATTTAGAGGCGGTAGTAGGCCGCACCTTAGCTGGTAATGTGCTCAAGGCATGGACAGAGGATTTCGTAGATGAAGATACTGGTGAAGTGGTTACTATTGAGCGTAATGAGGTGATTCTGGAGCGTGAGACAGTACTGACAGAAGAGTTGTGTGAACTGATTCTTGATTCAGGTACCAAAACTATTCTTTTGCACAAAGATGAGGCATATGAATCTGAGTATTCTATTATTTTCAATACTTTGCAAAAGGATCCTTCTCATTCAGAGAAAGAGGCTGTGCTTTATATCTATCGTCAGTTGCGTAACTCTGAGCCTGCAGACGATGCTACAGCTCGCGAAGCTATACAAAACCTTTTCTTCTCTGACAAGCGCTATGACTTGGGTGAGGTAGGTCGCTATCGTATCAATCGTAAGTTGGAGATGGATACTCCAATGGAAACACGTACATTGACCAATACAGATATTATTGAGATTATCAAGTACTTGGTACAGCTCATTAACTCCAATGCGGAGGTGGATGATATTGACCACTTATCTAATCGTCGTGTGCGTACTGTAGGAGAGCAACTCTATAATCAATTTGGTATTGGTTTGGCTCGTATGGCTCGTACTATCCGTGAGCGCATGAATGTGCGTGATACAGAGGTCTTCACTCCTACTGATCTTATCAATGCTAAGGCTATATCAAGTGTAATCAATACTTATTTTGGTACCAACGCACTATCTCAGTTTATGGATCAACAGAACCCATTGGCTGAAATCACCCACAAGCGTCGTATGTCAGCCTTGGGTCCTGGTGGTTTGAGTCGTGATCGTGCTGGTTTTGAGGTACGTGACGTACACTATACACACTATGGTCGTTTGTGTCCAATTGAGACTCCAGAAGGTCCAAACATCGGTTTGATTTCTTCTTTGTGTATTTATGCAAAGATTAATGAGTTAGGTTTTATTGAGACACCTTATCGTAAGGCGGAGAATGGTGTGGTAGATTTGGACAATGATCACGTGGTTTATATGACCGCAGAAGATGAGGAACAATCTACCGTAGCACAAGGTAATGCGCCATTGGATAAGAACGGTAAGTTTATCCGTACCAAAGTAAAAGCTCGTTACGAGGCAGACTTCCCTGTGGTAGCTCCTGATCAAATTGACTTGATGGATGTTTCTCCTTCGCAAATCGCATCTATTGCTGCTGCTTTGATTCCATTCTTGGAGCATGATGATGCTAACCGTGCATTGATGGGTTCAAACATGATGCGCCAAGCAGTACCATTGCTTCGTAATGAGGCTCCTATCGTAGGTACGGGTATTGAGGGACAACTTATTCAAGACTCTCGTACACAAATCATGGCTGAGGGTGATGGTGTTGTTACCTATGTTGATGCAAGTAAGATTGTTATCAAATATTCACGTAGCAAAGAAGAGGAGTTTATCTCATTTGAATCTGCAGAAAAGACATATCAATTGCCTAAATTCCAACGTACTAACCAAAATACTACCATTGACCTTCGTCCGATTGTTCGCAAGGGTGATAAGGTGGTGAAAGGTCAAATTCTTACAGAAGGTTATGCTACTGAGAATGGTGAACTTGCTTTGGGTAAGAACTTGAAGGTTGCTTATATTCCTTGGAAGGGTTACAACTATGAGGATGCTATTGTGCTGAGTGAGCGCATTGTACGTGAGGATATGTTTACTTCTGTACACGTAGTGGAGCAACTCTTGGAGGTTCGTGAGACCAAGCGTGGTATGGAGGAGTTTACCTCTGATATTCCTAATGTGAGTGAAGAAGCTACCAAGGATTTGGACGAGAATGGTATTATTCGTATTGGTGCTCACATCGAGCCAGGTGATATTATCGTTGGTAAGATTACTCCTAAGGGAGAATCTGATCCTTCTCCAGAAGAAAAACTCTTGAAGGCTATCTTCGGTGACAAAGCTGGCGATGTGAAAGATGCTTCTTTGAAGGCTAGTCCATCACTTAGCGGTGTGGTTATCGATAAGAGTCTCTACAAGAAAGCTCAGAAAGATCGTAAACAAAAGCTTGAGGACAAGGAGATTATCGGTAAATTGGATGCCGATTTCGCTATCAAGGCTGCAGAATTGAAGGCCGTATTGGTAGGCAAGTTGGTTACCTTGTTGGATGGTCAAACATCTGCAGGCGTACGCGATCATATCAATACAGAATTGATTGCTAAGGGTCTTACTTTCACTGAAGAGCGCTTGAAAGATTTGGATTATACTTCGCTGATGTTGGCTGGTTGGACAACAGATGAGCATGCCAATGCGTTGGTAGAGAAGTGTATCATGAATTATATTGCCAAGCACAAAGAAATGGATGCTCAGCTTAAGCGTGATAAATACAATTTGACTATCGGTGATGAGTTGCCAAATGGTATTATCCAAATGGCTAAGGTGTATATCGCTAAGCGTCGTAAGATTCGTGTAGGTGATAAGATGGCTGGTCGTCACGGTAATAAAGGTATTGTATCTAAGATTGTGCGCGTAGAGGATATGCCATTTTTGGCAGATGGTACGCCAGTAGATATAGTATTGAACCCACTAGGTGTACCTTCTCGTATGAATATCGGTCAGATTTTCGAGGCTGTGCTTGGTTGGGCAGGTAAAGAGTTGGGTGTGAAGTTTGCTACTCCTATCTTCGATGGTTGTACGTTGGATTCGCTCAATGATTGGACAGACAAGGCTGGTTTGCCACGTGCTGGTAAGACACAGCTCTACGATGGTGGTACTGGTGAAGCTTTTGACCAGATGGCTACTGTAGGTGTTACCTACTTTATGAAGCTTGGTCACATGGTAGATGACAAGATGCACGCACGTTCTATCGGTCCTTACAGCTTGATTACACAACAACCTCTCGGTGGTAAAGCACAGTTCGGTGGTCAGCGTTTTGGTGAGATGGAGGTTTGGGCACTTGAGGCACACGGTGCTGCTCATATCTTGCAAGAGATTCTCACCGTTAAGTCTGACGATGTGACGGGTCGTGCTCGTACCTATGAGGCAATCGTTAAGGGTGAGTCTATGCCTACTCCAGGTCTGCCAGAGTCGCTCAACGTATTGTTGCACGAGTTGCAAGGTCTTGGTCTTTCAATTACAATGGAATAAAATTCAAGAATTATGGCTTTCAAACAAGATAATAAGAAAAATGGTTTTTCCCGTATCTCAATTGGCTTAGCATCGCCTGATGAGATTATGCGTATTAGTTCGGGTGAGGTACTCAAGCCTGAGACTATCAACTATCGTACCTACAAGCCTGAGCGTGATGGCCTATTCTGCGAACGCATTTTCGGTCCTACCAAAGACTACGAGTGCCACTGCGGTAAATACAAACGTATTCGTTACAAAGGTATTGTCTGCGAGCGTTGTGGTGTAGAGGTGACAGAGAAGAAAGTGCGTCGTGAGCGTATGGGACATATCAAATTAGTGGTTCCTGTAACTCATATATGGTACTTGCGTTCATTGCCATCCAAAATGGCGGCATTGTTGGGTGTTCCTACCAAGAAATTAGATTCAGTTGTTTATTACGAAAAATACATTGTGCTGCAAGCAGGTGTATTGGCAGGACAAGAGATAGATGATGAGATTGTAGCAGATAAGACTTTGCTTGATGAGGATCAGTACATCGAATTGATGGATCGTCTGGCTAAGGATTTTCCAGAAAATCACTTATTGGATGATACAGATCCTGATAAGTTCATCGCTAAGATGGGTGCAGAGGCGGTAGAGGAATTACTCAAGAAGATAGACTTGGATGCATTGAGTTACGAGTTACGTGACCGTGCTAATTCAGATTCTTCTATGCAACGCAAGGCAGAGGCTCTCAAGCGTTTGCAAGTGGTAGAGAACTTCCGTGCAAGCAAGGGCAGAAACTTGCCTGAATGGATGGTATTGCACGTTATCCCTGTTACTCCTCCTGAGTTGCGTCCGCTCGTTCCGCTGGATGGTGGTCGTTTCGCTACATCCGATCTCAATGACCTTTATCGTCGCGTAATCATTCGTAACAATCGTCTCAAACGCCTCGTAGAGATTAAGGCTCCAGATGTGATTTTGCGCAATGAGAAGCGTATGCTCCAAGAGGCAGTAGATTCGCTCTTTGATAATAGCAAGAAGACTACTGCGATTAAGTCAGACGCTAATCGCCCACTTAAGTCTCTCTCTGACTCTTTGAAGGGTAAGCAAGGTCGTTTCCGTCAGAACTTGCTCGGTAAGCGTGTGGACTATTCAGCACGTTCGGTAATCGTTGTAGGTCCAGAGCTCAAGATGCACGAGTGTGGTCTGCCTAAGGATATGGCAGCTGAGCTCTACAAACCATTTATCATTCGCAAGCTCATCGAGCGTGGTGTGGTAAAGACAGTGAAGTCTGCAAAGAAGATCATTGATCGCAAAGAGCCTATCATTTTTGATATCCTTGAGCATGTAATGAAGGGTCACCCAGTTCTTTTGAACCGTGCTCCTACTTTGCACCGTCATGGTATTTTGGCTTTCCAACCTCGTATGATTGAGGGTAAGGCTATTCAGTTGCACCCATTGGCATGTGCTGGTTTCAACGCTGACTTCGATGGCGACCAAATGGCTGTACACTTGCCACTTTCTAACGAGGCCATCCTTGAGGCACAACTTCTCATGCTCGGTTCACATAATATTCTTGACCCTGCCAACGGTAATCCTATTACCGTGCCTTCTCAGGATATGATTCTTGGTCTATACTATATCACTAAGGATCGTGTAGGTGCTAAAGGTGAAGGTTTGATATTCTACTCTCCAGAGGAGTGTGAGATTGCGCTTAATGAGGGTAAGGTAGATATGCACGCTATCGTAAAAGTGCGTATCACCGATGAGCGTACAGGTGAGACACAACTTGTAGAGACTACTCCTGGTCGTATCTTGGTGAATTACTATGTACCTAACGAGGTAGGATATAAGAACGTTACTCTCGGCAAGAAAGCTGTTAAGGAGATTATTACCGACGTGATTAAGACTTGCGGTGTAGCTCGTACAGCTAAGTTCTTGGACGAAATCAAGGATCTTGGTTATAAGATGGCGTTCAAGGGTGGACTCAGCTTCAACCTCAATGATATTCTTATTCCAGAGGAGAAGAATGAATTGGTGGCTAAGGGTAACCAAGTTGTAGAAGAGGTGACCGAGCTTTATATGGAAGGTTTGATGACCGATAACGAGCGCTATAATAAGGTAGTTGGAGCGTGGAATGAGGTAGATACCAAGGTGACTGAGGTGCTCATGAAGCATATGAAAGAGGCAGACCAAGGTTTCAACTCTGTATATATGATGATGGATTCAGGTGCCCGTGGCTCGCGTCAGCAGATTAAGCAGCTTGCGGGTATGCGTGGTCTGATGGCTAAACCACAAAAGGCTGGTGCTACTGATAGTCGTCAAACAATTGAGAACCCTATTCTTTCTAACTTTAAAGAGGGTCTGAGCGTGTTGGAGTACTTTATCTCTACCCACGGTGCTCGTAAGGGTCTTGCCGATACTGCGTTGAAGACTGCCGATGCAGGTTACTTGACACGTCGTCTTGTGGACGTTTCTCACGATGTGATTATCACAGAAACCGATTGCGGTACTCTTCGTGGTTTGACTGCTCGTGCTATCAAGCAAAACGACAATGTTGTGGCTACTCTCACACAGCGTATCTTAGGTCGTGTCAGCGTACATGATATTTATGATATTGATGGCAACCTTATTGTGGCTTCTGGCGAAGAAATTCGTGAGGCAGCTTGCGAGGCTATTGAGGCAGCAGGTATTGAGGCTGTAGAGATTCGCTCTGTGCTTACTTGCGAATCTAAGCAAGGTGTCTGCGCTAAGTGTTACGGACGTAACTTGGCAAGCCGTAAGATGGTACAAAAGGGTGAGGCTGTCGGTGTGATTGCAGCTCAAGCCATTGGTGAACCTGGTACACAGCTTACACTTCGTACTTTCCACTCTGGTGGTGTTGCAGGTAATGCTACTGCACAAAATACATACGCTATCACGCAACCTGGTCGCATCGAGATTGACGAACTTCGTACCATTACTACCGAAGCGGGAGAGGTTATCGTTGTTAGCCGTCTGAACGAAATGCGTCTAGTAGATGTGAAGACAGATGTGGTTTTGACCACCTTCAATATCCCTTACGCTTCTAAGCTCTTTATCAATCCAGGTGAGGTTTACGAGAAGGGTACACAAGTCTGCGAATGGGATCCTTATAAGGCTACTATGATTATTGAGCAAGCTGGTCAGCTGCAATATGTAGATGTAGTTGAGGGTGTGACTTGCAAGACTGAAGTGGATGACCAAACAGGTAAGAAAGAGGTTTCTATCATCGAAACCAAGGACCGTTCTAAGATGCCTTCTGCACAAATCTTGGATGCTGATGGCAACGTGATTCGCACATACAACTTGCCTGTGAAAGCATTGCTCGTACATAACGATGGTGATGAGGTGAAGGTGGGTGATTCGCTCTTTACACAAACACGTTCGTTTGGTACTGCAGGCGATATTACAGGTGGTCTTCCACGTGTAACTGAGCTCTTTGAGGCGCGCAATCCATCTAACCCTGCTATTGTGTCAGAAATTGATGGTGAAGTTAGCTTCGGACGTATCAAACGTGGTAACCAAGAATTGTCTGTTACTTCTAAGTTGGGCGAGGTGAAGTCTTATCTTATCCCACTTGGCAAGCAGATCCTCGTACAAGAGGGCGACTATGTGCGTGCGGGTGTAGCATTGTCTGATGGTGCTATCACTCCTAACGACATACTTGCTATCCAAGGTCCTACTGCGGTGCAAGACTATATCGTTAATGAGGCACAAGCTGTTTACCGTATGCAGGGTGTGGAGATTAACGATAAGCACTTCGAGATTATTGTACGCCAAATGATGCGTAAGGTAGAAATCCAAGATGCGGGTGATACACGTTACCTCGAAAAGCAAATTGTGGACAAGCGTGACTTCCTTGAGGAGAATGACCGTATTTGGGGCAAGAAAGTGGTTGTCGATGCTGGTGATAGCGAGACCTTGAAACCAGGTCAGATTGTCACTGCACGTCGTCTCCACGATGAGAACTCTTCATTGCGTCGTAAGGATAAGAAACTCGTACAAGTGCGTGAGGCTATGTGTGCTACTGCAAGTCAGATTTTGCAAGGTATCACTCGCGCTGCTTTGGGTACTAAGTCCTTTATGTCTGCAGCTTCCTTCCAAGAGACCACTAAGGTGCTCAACGAGGCGGCTATCCAAGGCAAGGTAGATTACCTCGATGGTATGAAGGAGAACGTGATTTGCGGTAATTTGATTCCTGCGGGTACGGGTCTTCGTGAGTTCCAACATGTATCGGTACACAATGCAGACGAGTATGCTGCTATCCAAGCTGCGCGTGCAGCTGCTGCAGAGGCGCAACTTCGTGAGCAAGAGGGATTCTAATTTTAGGATGAACATGCTATTTGCACTGGCGAATAGCTGATATGGAGAAAGGGTGTGTCTGAAGGGCGCACCCTTTTTCTATATCATTTGTTACCATCCGCACATGGGTAAAGATATTTATTTTTGTACTTTTTCGTTAGTATTCTTGCAAGACTGAAAAAAATATAGTACCTTTGCAGCGCATTTGGAAAATGGGAAGTAGGTGAGATTCCTACACAGACCCGCTGCTGTGATTCGCAATCGAATGTTCGTTATCTAAAAAGTCACTGCCCTATGGGTGGGAAGGCTGAACAAACGAGCGATAAGTCAGAAGACCGACCAATGCATTCGTTGAACACTCTCGTGGTATAGAGTCAAACAACATGCGTAGAATAGTATCCATAGTATTTTTCACACTCTTGTGTGTAGTGGCAGTAGCTCAGCATAGTGCCACTGATTCATTGTATTTAGATTCCATCTATCGTCATTTGGATTTGGATGAGTTTACCATTACCGCTCGCGTCAAAGAGAAGGATATTATTATTCCTCAAACACTTGGCGGCGTACAACTCAAGAAGATGAACGCCTTGAGTGTAGCCGATGCTATTCGCTATTTCTCAGGTGTGCAGATTAAAGACTATGGTGGTGTGGGAGGATTGAAAACAGTGAATATCCGCTCTATGGGTACCAATCATATGGGTGTGTATTACAATGGTGTCCAACTTGGCAACGCCCAAAACGGACAGATAGACCTTGGCAAATACTCACTTGAGAATATCGAAGAGATACAACTTTATAATGGGCAGAAATCTGATATTTGGCAGTCGGCTCGTGAGTTTGGTGCTGCGGGTAGCATCTATCTCACTTCTCGCCGCCCTCGCTTTGAGAATGGCAAGACCTTTAATGTGAAGGGGCAGATGCGTGCAGGTAGTTTTGATTTGATTAATCCTAGTTTCCTATTGGACATCAAACTCAGTGAAACGATGTCTCTCACTACGAATGCCGAATTGGTATCTTCTAGTGGTAAGTATCCTTTCCGTTACCGCCGCGTGACTCCTTCGGGCGAATTGGCATATGACACGACAGCTATTCGCCAAAACGGCGATATTAATGCCATCCGCGTAGAGGCAGCGCTCAATCACTACTATAGCAACACTGGTTTCTGGAAGGTGCAACTCTATCACTACAATTCGGAGCGTGGTGTTCCTGGTGCTATTGTGAACAATGTGTGGCGCAATGGTGAGCGCCTTTGGGATCGCAACTCGTTTGTGCAAGCTACTTGGCAAGACGAGCTCTTCAATCGCTGGTCCGTACGTGTGAATGCCAAGTATGCCAATGACTATACGCGCTATATCAATAACGATGACAAACTGATTCATGTAGAGAACCAATATCTCCAACAAGAGGTCTATCTGACCATGGCGCACAAGGTAAAAATATTCGACTGGTGGGACATGAGTGCCGCTTACGATATGCAGTACAACGCCCTCAGTATGTATCTCAATGCTCATCGCTTTACGCATTGGGTAAGTGTTGCAACCGCAATGAATATACAGAATTATCTGCGTGTGCAGGCGAGTTTGTTGGGCACTTTTGTTAATGAAGAAGCACGTGACCGTGATGAGGCACCCAATACTAGCAAGTTTACGCCAGCTGTATTCTTCTCGTACCGTCCGTCGCAAGTGGTTGATTTGCGCTTCAATGCTTTCTATAAACAGAGCTATCGCTATCCTACTTTCAACGATCTCTATTATACGGACATGGGTAATGCATATCTAAAGCCAGAGTTGGCAAAGCAACATAGTGCAGGATTGAGTTTTGTGCAACCTTTCCGTGTTGCTAATCAGCGCGGTTCAGAGTTCCGCTTAAATGCCGATTACTACTATAATCGTATTTCGGACAAGATTATTGCTTATCCAAAGGGGCAACAATTCCGTTGGACGATGCTCAACCTTGGATTGGTGAAAATTAATGGTGTGGATGTGAATACGCAACTACACTTCGTATTACCCAAGAACTTCTACCTGACTGCTAAAGCGCAATATACCTACCAAACAGCTCTTGATGTTACCGATCCTGCAGATAACTACTATGGTCACCAAATCCCGTATATACCTTGGCACTCGGGTAGTGCGGTGGGTATGTTTGGATGGAGCAACGATTGGATGCAGTACCACTTGAACTATAGTTTTATCTATGTAGGCGAACGCTATAACCAACAGGAGAATATCCTCTATAACTACACTCAACCTTGGTACACACATGACCTCTCTCTCGTTGGCGAATGGGATATTTGTAAGGCTATAGGTGATAGGTTAGAGGCGAGAGGCAAGAGATTGTTTACGTTGCGTGTGGCGCTGGATGTGAATAACTTGTTATCGCAAGACTACGACGTGATTCTTAATTACCCTATGCCAAAACGAAATTACAAATGCACGGTAAGTATTACATATTGATGCGCAAGCACATAGGTTATAGGACGCCCCTGAGGGCTATAGGAACAATATAGCGCATACGCGTAGCGAACAGAAGAATGACAATGCAATTCATAATTCATAATTCAAAATTCATCATTCTCGCGGTAGCTCTGCTACTGACGGGTTGCCGTGGCGATGAGATTGTAGTGCCTGCAGAGTACGAGTTATTGCCTATAGAGGTGCGTCAAGAGGCGAGTTTCGCTGCGGATGAACCTATCGGTATGTACCTGCTCAATGAGGGGAATATGGGTAGCAACAAAGCGAGTATTGACTATGTGGACTTCTGCAATGCTTACTATATTCGCAATATATATGGCGAACGTAATCCGAATGTCATCAAAGAACTTGGTGACGTGGGCAATGATATTCAGGTATATGGTAATCGTCTCTATGCTGTCATCAATTGTTCGCACAAAGTAGAAGTGATGGATTTGCGTACCTGCCGTCGCATTGGTCAAGTGGATATTCCTAACTGCCGTTATATTCGCTTCAAAGATGGCAAAGCCTATGTTAGTTCGTATGTAGGTCCTGTGACCATTGATCCGAATGCGCAGTTGGGTGCAGTCTTTGAGGTAGATACAGCTTCGTTGAAGGTCACACGCAAGGTGACGGTGGGTTATCAACCCGATGAACTCGAGATAATTGGTGAATATATCTATGTTGCTAATTCGGGTGGTTATCGTGCACCTAATTATGATAATACTGTATCTGTCGTAGAGATGTATGGCTTTAAGCAGGTGCAGAAGTTGCCCGCTTGCACGAATCCCCACCGCTTGCGCCAAGATCACTTGGGGCAACTATGGGTTACATCGCGTGGCGATTATCAAGATGTGCCTTCTGCACTTGTCTGTATAGCAAAAAACTCCCAATTCACCGCAGATATGCGCGCGATAGATACTCTCTCAATACCTGTTTCGGAGATGGTGATGGTAGGCGATTCGATGTATTTTTATGGGGTGAATTGGAATAATCAAACCGAGGAGAATAATATCAACTATGGTATCATCAATGTGCGCACACGCGAGTTGGTATCCAAAGGATTTATTACCGATGGAACCGATAAAAACATTAAGATTCCATATGGTATTCAAGTCAATCCATACAATGGCGATATATATGTTACAGATGCAAAAAACTACGTATCCAGCGGACAACTGCACTGCTACTCGCGCGAGGGCAAACGCAAATGGTCTGTGCGCACGGGTGATATCCCTGCTCATATGTGCTTTGTCTATCGTTAGTTGCGAGCCCGACATACCAATGGTCAATCTTGGCATAGACGAGAGCTATGCTGTGGAGCGTATGCGTACCCTTATCTTACATCCAGAGTTCTCTGGAGAAGAATATGAGTGGTGGTTAGTTGAGGCGAAAGGCGATGAGGCGAAATGGCGAGAAGAAAAGAAATTACTTTCTACGGGAAGAGACTTGATTTTCTGTCAAGCAGATACGGGTACATATACTCTCTGCTTGAATATTATAGACAGGCAAAATCCTGTCACGCACTCTTTTAAGGTGGTTGTTTGGGAAGAGCAAGTGGCGTATTCGCCGTATATTTCGCGCGTGTTGGAGTATAATCCAGCGCCGGGACAGTTTGTCAATACCATGCCTATGTACGAAGAGGGCGATACGTATGAAACGATGCGCCAGAAAGCGGAAGAGTCTGTTGCGGGTACCAATAATACGCTGATTTCGTTGGGTGCTTGGGGTGGGTATGTGACTTTCGCTTTTGACCACTCTGTGGTGAATTTTCCCGATGAATTGGACTTTTTGATTGAGGGCAATGCTTTTCTTAGCAGTGCCATGCAGAAAGGTGGTAGTAGCGAACCTGGTATTGTGATGGTGAGTGTGGATGTGAATCAGAATGGCAAACCCGATGACCCATTTTATCAACTCGCAGGCAGCGAGTATCGCAATTCGGCTACGATTCATCAGTATGAAGTTACCTATCATCGCACCCCAGCAGACCATGTGCCTGAATTTGAAAAGAAATCGCCTATCACCGATTCGGTGTATATTCTCTGGACAGATAATCAAGGGGGTGAGGGATATGTGAAGAAGAATTGTTTCCATACGCAGGACTATTTTCCTATGTGGTTGCAGGACTCCACTTTGACTTTTTTGGGTTCTTGCTTGCCCGACAACGCTTATGATTCGAATGGTGATGGCACACTATGGGTGCAGAATTTCTATGGTCAGGGTTATGTGGATTGCAATCCGAATGATAGCGTACACCTCAACTCATTTGACATAGCATGGGCAGTCACCGAAGATGGCGAACCTATTCATCTGCCTTGTGCAGACTTTGTGCGTGTTTATACGGGTGTGAATCAAGAATGTGGTTGGATAGGCGAGACGAGTACAGAGATCTCTCATGCCCGCGATTTGCACATTTTCGATGAATCCTCTAAATACTAAATTATCTACAGAGGAAAACTTAAAAAATCTTCTGTAGATTTGCACAAGTACAAAAAATGCAGTACCTTTGCAGGCGATTTGAGGAATTGAAGTTTAGATGTTTATGAAACAGATTATATTTTGCTTATTGCTTATTGCTCTTGCTACGCCAGTGCGTGCTGAGCAAATAACGATGGATCTAAGTACGGCCACCAATAGCAACGGCAATACTATTGTCTATAGCACTGTTTATGGAGAAGGGTACTATAACCTTACTCACGTTTGGAATGATACTTATAATGATGCGGATTCGTGTAGCCAAATCTTTACCAATGATGGCGTATTTCGTCTATCTCACCTACCCAGTGGCTTGTCATACGGCGGAATGAGTTGGGAAGGATTCACACTATCTACCGTATCACAAGATACAGCTAATGTGTTTGGTTGCGTGGCGAATGGTGGAATGGCTGGGGTAGGTACACCCTATGTGATTGGCTATTACTCCGAATGGGTGAGTGCCTCGCAAGGATATTCCTCCAATATCATCCAATTAAATAAGGAGTATTATCCCGAGTATGTATATATTTGCCAAAATAGCAATACCTACAAGGCTATTACTCAAGGTGAGTTTAATGCCCGTGCCTTTACGGATCAAGCCACTTTAGCTCTCATTATTCAGGCACTTGATAGTAGTATGCAACCCACTGCTACTACCACTTACTATCTTGCTGTAGATGGCAAGAAAAATGAAGGTTGGATAAAAGTTCCATTGAGGTCTTTGGGTAAAACATCTATGTTGAGTTTTAGTATGACTACCACAGATGTTGGTAACTATGGTGCAAATACGCCATGTTATTTCGCACTTGATGGCTTGACGATCAATACGAATCCTCTGACTGCAATACCTAATACCACTATTCAGCCAACAACTAATGGCACAAAAATCATTCAGAATGGCAAATTGGTCATTCTACATGATGGTCATTATTACGATTTATTAGGAAATCGATATTGAAACAGCTATTGATAGGAGTAATGTAAAGGTGAGTTAGGATATTTCTCCCCAATTACCAGCAGCGATTCGAAGATAGTCGAGTCGCTGTTTGTATATGCGATTGTGCATGTCCTCGAGTAGCGGGTCTGCATCCAAAATCTCCATAGCCGCTTGGCGTGCCAGTTCGAGCAGTGGCCCGTCGGCAGATAGACTGGCTATGCGTAGCTCGAAAGGGAGTCCTGATTGCTGTGTGCCCTCGAGGTCACCAGGACCACGCAACTGAAGATCAGCTTCCGCAATGCGGAAACCATCATTGGTGGCAACCATGATATCCATACGCTTGCGGGTATCCTTGCTGAGTTCTACTTTGGTGAGTAGAATACAATAACTCTGCTCGGCACCACGTCCTACGCGACCGCGTAGCTGATGCAGTTGGCTCAGTCCAAAGCGTTCGGCATTCTCAATAATCATTACGCTGGCATTGGGCACATTGACCCCCACCTCAATGACGGTGGTGGCGACAAGAATCTGTGTTTCTCCACTCACGAAACGTTGCATCTGCTCGTCTTTGTCCTTAGCACGCATTTGCCCGTGTATCATGGATATACGATAGTGTGGGAAAGTTTCGCACAACTGATTATAGCCATTCTGCAGGTCTTGCAACTCTATTTTTTCGTTTTCCTTAATCAAAGGATAGACTACATATACTTGCCTGCCTATACCGATTTGCTGTTCGATAAACTGATTGATAGTCGTTCGTCGCAGTGTAGAGTAGTGGAGTGTTTGCACTGGTTTTCTGCCAGGAGGTAGTTCGTCGATGATGCTCACTTGCAGGTCGCCATAGACGGTCATAGCCAATGTACGAGGGATAGGTGTGGCCGTCATGACAAGTACATGTGGAGGTCGCAGGTTCTTATTCCACAATTTTGCACGTTGAGCTACACCAAAGCGGTGTTGCTCATCAATGATGCATAATCCGAGATTGGCGAAGCGCACATGGTCCTCTATGAGGGCGTGTGTACCAATGAGGATATTAATCTCGCCCGACTGCAACTGCTCATGGATAGGCTGGCGCTGCTTGGCAGTAGTGGAACCAGTGAGAAGAGCAATTTTGATGTCGTCGCTATCATTTAGCAGTTCACTGATACTTTGATAATGCTGGTTGGCGAGTATCTCTGTAGGAGCCATGATACAAGCTTGATAGCCATTATCTACTGCTAAGAGAGCAGTAAGCAAAGCTACAATAGTCTTACCACTACCTACGTCGCCTTGCAAGAGTCGATTCATCTGCTTGCCAGACTTGATATCGGCTTGTATCTCGCGTATCACGCGCTTCTGTGCATTGGTGAGCGGGAAGGGGAGATGCTGCTGATAAAAAGAGTGGAAAGCCTTACCTACGATAGGCATCAGAAAACCTTGATTCTGTTCGCGGCGCTTCATCTGCCGTAATATCTGCAACTGAATATAAAATAGCTCTTCAAACTTCAGTCGCTCGCGTGCTTTCTGCATCGTAGGCGTATCCTTTGGAAAATGGATATTGCAGATGGCTTCGCTAAGGCGCATCAGGTGGTAACGTTGTACCATATCCATGCCTATGGTGTCCACCAAACCTTGTTGCTGTAGTTCGGGGATGAGTTGAACAATGATAGTGCGCATGGTCTTGGAGTTGATACCTGCGCGTTTCATGCCCTCGGTAGTGTTGTAGTGTGGCTCTAAACCCTGAGTCATTTCAGGTTGCACCTTACTCATGAGCGTGAGTTCAGGGTGCACAAAATTATACTGATGATTAAAGCGAGAGGGTTTACCAAAAAGCAAATATTGTACATTGCGCTCCAGCTTGACATACTTCACGCCCTTGAACCATACCAATTCAATCGTATGTCGCCCATCGGTGAAAGTGGCTGATAGTCGTTGCGTAGCACCTATACCTACGGTATGCCATTCTGTGATATGACCTATGATTTGCACGTAGGTCTCATCATCGTCAATCTCGTGGATATAGTAGAAACGACTTCGATCTATATACTTGTAGGGGAATTGGTATAGCATATCCAAAGCCGACTTTACCCCCAGCTCTTTACGAAGAATGTCGGCACGCTTAGCGCCGACACCCTTACAATATTCGATATTTTTATTTGCCAAATCCATTTCGCTTCGCGACTTAGGCTAAAGGCTAAAGGCGATTAGGCTAAAGGCGAGGAATTATTGCAAACGGAAGTTCACAGGCAAGGTGTATTTCACGCGTACTGGTTTGCCGCGTTGCTTACCTGGTTTCCATTTAGGCATGCTATTGATCACGCGTACAGCCTCTTTGTCAAGAGACGCTTCGCCTGAAGAACGTACTACTTGGATGTCGGATACTCGACCATCTTTCTCTACCACGAATTGGCAAATCACACGACCTTGGATACCATTCTCTTGTGCAATCACAGGATACTTGATATTTTCAGCGATATATTTCATCATGGCTTGTTGACCACCAGGGAACTCAGGCATAGATTCTACAACCACGAAGATTACTTCCTCTTCTTCTTCCTCTACTGGAGCTTCTACAGGAGGAGCGATAATCACCTCAACATCCTTGTCATCTTCGGTGTTAATCTGAATTTCTTCTACCTCTACATCGTCTTCCACTACGTTAAGAACTTCAACCTCAACTGGTGCTGGTGGTGGAGGTGGTGGAGGAGTCTCTTGCGTAGTTTGTTGGATATCGATTTCCTCTTCGAATGCAAATTCGGTGTCCACGACATCGTACTTAGTTACTTCTTTTTCTGTCCATTCAAATGCGACATAGCAAATGCTCAATACCAAAACCAATCCTACGAGAACATAGGTCAGTTTCTTGTCTTCCAAGCTTGCTTGGGGATTCTTTTTTAGTTGCATATTGTTTGTGTTTTTATGTTTACGTTCATACGTGCTCTGGATAGCACTACCATTTCGGACTGCAAATTTACAGCTTTTTTCTGAATTGTGCAAATATCTTGTCAATTTTTATAATTTTTCTTGAAAATAGTTGCATTTTTCAGATAAATATAGTACTTTTGCAGCATAAATGAGTATAGGGTCGTTATTTCAATCATCAGTCGTACGCAATTTTGCAAAATTGCTTTCTGCTAATGTGGTGGCGCAGGTCATCGGCTTGATTGTTTACCCTATACTGACGCGTATATATGCACCCGAGGACTTTGGCTTGCTGAATTTGTTTTTGAGTATAGGCAATGTGCTGGTTGTGTTGTCAGTGGCAGATTATTATTATGCGATTGTACTCCCTAAACGTGAAAAGGATGCTGCTGCATTGACGCAATTATCTTTGCTGCTCTTGTGCTGTACTACTGCTTTAGTGATAGTGAGTGTGATATTTGCAGAGCAGTTGAGTGCGCTATTTAAGTTGCCAAGTTTATCTGCGTATTATTGGCTGATGCCGATCTATGTGTTGCTAATGGGAGCTTGGAATATACTGAACTATTGGTATATACGCAAGAAATCTTTTGGTAGGATTACTGGCTATCAAATATCGCAGAGCCTATTGTCAGCTGGAGGCAAGATAGGAATGGGGTATGCAGGCGTATTGCAAGGAGGAATGATTTATGCTGCGGTGCTGGCTCCATTAGTATCCTTGTTGTCAAGCATGGCATTGGGGTTTCGTAAGACGCTATGCCCATTGTTGCAATGGTCGTGGGACAATATACGTAACCAAGCCAAAGATTATCGCAATTTCCCGTGCTTTGTCTTGCCGCGTAGCTTCATCAATGTTATAGCAGGTCAGTTGCCTATTTTGTTACTTACCCCATTTTTTGGAGCAAAATATGTGGGACTATTAAGTATGGCCTTATTATTGGGCTATACACCAATTGGTACTATCACTCGAGCTTTGTACCAGGTTCTATATCAGCATACTACTGAACGGGTGCATGCTTCTGCAAAAATTGGTGATGTGTTTTGGCGTTTTATGTGTTATGGCAGTATAGTTATTATTCCTGTCTTTGTAGGTATCGGTGTCTTTTTACCAACTATAACCGCATGGCTTTTGGGTGAAGAGTGGCGTGTGGCAGGTGAGTATATTCGATGGATGTTACCATGGTTATACGTATCACTCTTAACAGGTAGTACATGTTACCTGTCAGATGTGTTTATGAAACAAGAAATAGGTCTATTTTTTGAAATCCTGTTAGCGGTTTGTCGTGTCATTGGCCTTTCGATTGGAATTATTACCAAGGATTTTACAATAGCGATTGCTGCATATTCAGTGGGTACTGCATTTGCGGTGTTGGTGCAATTGATATGGTTGGCTTCGCTAGTTCGTAGATATGACCAATCGTTGGTACAGGTCGGATAACTGCTTCCCAATGTTTTGGTAGGTGTATTTTGTACCCTTTTTTCGGATAGTTTCTGCTACGTATTCCCCATGATTATCAATCATTTCTATTATTGCATTCGCAAGTGCTACTTCATCTCCTGATGGTACCAATAGACCGCATTCCTGGCTAATCATTTCGGGTATTCCGCCTGCATTGCTACTAATGATGGGCAGGCCAATGGCGAGGCATTCAGAGATGACAACAGGTGCATTTTCGTATCTTGAAAAGAATAAGAAACAATCGCTTTGCTGCATCCATTGTGCGACCTCATAGGGAGTCTGTTCTCCTGTAAAATGCAACATGCCTTCAGGAAAATTCAGTGACCGTGCATAATCCACATCTACGGTATAATCTACTCCCATGCCTACTAAGACCAATTCGAAGTCTTGTCTCTTTTCTGCTACTTTACGTGCTGCTCGCAACATGCCTTGTATGTTTTTTGCTTTTTCATCGAAGCAACTAACGTGCAAGAATCGAAATTTTTCTCCCTTTGGTGTGATTGTAATGGGGGAAATGGGTTGATAGAAGAAGTCATCTACCACGTTATGAATGCGTTGCCAATTGTTGTTTTGTATGCGGCACTGCTTCATGGCGTCTTCTAACATTTGACTGACGGGTAGAATACACGATGCTTTTTCCGCAATTTTCCGCATAAGCCATCCATGCCAACCTCCGCGAAAAGCATAATTGGCAGGCAGATATCCAGACCAATGTTCTACTATGATATAAGGAATACGATAGCGCCATTTGAACCATAGTGCAATAATTCCATTCTTGTCCAATACATTCATTTGCACTATATCAGGCATTCCCCATTCTTTCCGTAGTGTTTGCCATTTCTTGTACATTTCTTGTATCCATCCGAATCCTATTTTTTCAGAGTATAACACGCGAACATCGCATCCTTGTTCAGCTATCGCCTCTGCATGTTTCTGAACAAACAATCCTACCATAGCATCACGTTCGGTAGGATACCATGCACTCAAGAATAGTACTTTCATCGTAGCTTCCTTTCCCTCAGCCAGTTGATTGCATTTGCAAACCAGAAATACCACTTGTAGTATTTCTCTACGCTATAATATACACAACGTATGCTGCCAAACTGCTTGTAATGGTTCGCTACACCACGAATCATACTTCCTTCGAAGTCAAATGCTACACCCTTTTGACGTGCCAATTTGATGGCTTCGAGTACAAGTAGAGCGCTTGCCCCGGAGTCTTTATATTTTTGGTCGTAGCAGGGGATAAGGTAGTACATATTATGCTTATCCCAAACGAGGAATGCTGCAGCCAGTACTTCATTGTCAGCGTTGCAAATAGAAATAATCTGACTCTGCTGCAGGCGAGTAGTCTTGCGATTAAGCACCAGCAGAAACTCGCGCGAGTAACTAATCTGTTTGCCCTGCTCTTGCAGGCATTGCACATGAAAACGGTAGAAGTCTTCGATATTCATATTTGTTTCCGCATGCAACGAAAGGGCTTTCTGCAACTGTCGTTTTTTGTTCTTTGAGAACCGACCAATCACGTTGTCGAGATCTGTTAGGTCTTCAATGCGATAAGTTACGCGCTCTTTAGTTTTGAATCCCAATGCTTGCATTTGCTCCACTGCAGGACTATCAATAGGGTAGTGTTGATAATAATAGCTCAATCCTAATTCTGCCAATTGACGTGCAAAATCCTGACAAACCTCCGCGGCCTGATTCCCATTGTCCAATAGCGTAGTTTCCATCCATATGCCTCCAATCTGCGTTTGTTGTGGCATGATGATGTACTTCATCCACGCGCGCTTACGCAGCAAGTATGGCATAGCGGCTTGTATCTCCCCTGTTTCATCTTCACGTAGCAGTACATCCCATTGCTTACCTGCGCACACTGCATCCAGCCACCAATCTTGCATGAAGATAGGCAGGCTGCTATGGTTTTTGCAAAATTCGCGGTATTTTTCTTTGTTGGTCATATTACCCAATGTACAAATTGCGTGCAAAGATACGATTTTTTGTTGAAATATGCAAATAACACTTGCAAAATTCAAAAAAAAGTAGTACTTTTGCACTTTAATTCAAAATAACTAATAAATTCAAATTGTCATGATAGTTGAAACCAGCCCCTACAAGGTTTTTGCTCTTTCCCAAGGAGGTGAACTTGCTAAACGTGTGTGTGAGTATTTAGGATGTTCGTTGGGTAATATCCAAGTATCTCGTTTTTCTGATGGCGAGTTTGCCGTAAGTTTCGAAGAGTCAGTACGCGGACAGTCCGTGTATATCGTACAATCCACATGTCCAAATAGCGACAATATCATGGAGCTATTATTGGCTATTGATGCTGCCAAACGTGCAAGTGCATACAAAGTGATTGCTGTCATTCCTTATTTCGGCTGGGCTCGTCAGGACCGAAAAGACAAACCTCGTGTGTCGATCGGAGCAAAAGTGTGTGCAAATATGATTCAAGGGGCTGGAGCTGATCGCGTAATTACAGTGGATCTCCATGCTGACCAGATACAAGGATTCTTCGATATCCCAGTGGATCACCTCTATGGCGCAAACGTGTTGGCCAACTATGTGCAGAATTTGCAGTTGGACAACCTGATTGTAGCATCTCCTGATGTGGGTGGTACAAAGCGTGCATCTGTCTTCGCAAAGAAACTGACCGAACTGACCAAGCAAGATGTACCTATGGTCATCTGCTACAAGCATCGTCCTAACGCTAATCAGATTGGTGAAATGCGTGTCTTGGGTGATGTGAAGGATAAGAATGTAGTTATTATTGATGATATCGCCGACACGGCTGGCACACTTTGCAAAGCAGCTGAGGTGATGAAAGAAGCAGGCGCAAGATCGGTCAGAGCATTAGTGTCTCATGGATTGATGTCAGGACCTGCATGCGAACGAGTAGCTACTTCTGCATTGGAAGAGTTAGTCTTTACAGACTCTATTCCTTTTGACAAACTACGTTGCCCTAAAGTGAGCATCGCTTCCATGGCAAAACCAATCGCTCAGACCATATTGGCTATCCAAAACCATCGTTCGGTAAGCGAATTGAATATACGTTGATTTGACTATCTTACGCGCATTATATTATATTGCTCTACCTTTGGTATTGCTCTCTTGTCAGGCAAAAACCAAGACGCCATCAGAAGTCCGCTGTGCTTTCTCAGCGGACTCTGCATATGCCTATGTTGCTCATCAAGTAGCATACGGAGCACGCACGCCTGGTTCTGATGCACACATCGCCTGCGGCGATTGGCTCATTGGCGAATTAGCGCGACACGGAGCACAAGCCAAAAGTGAGTATGGTACAATGACTAACTATGCTGGCGAAGCACAGGAGATTCGTAATGTCGTTGCCTATTTTGAAGGACACACATCGCAAGCTATTCTGCTCTGTGCGCATTGGGATTGCCGACCATGGTGCGATGAAGAAGAAATCTACGAAAAACGATTCCAGCCTGTAATGGGTGCGAATGATGGTGCAAGTGGAGTAGGAGTCATTCTGGAGATAGTTCGACAACTCAATATGCGAAGAGCAAATGGTGAGTTTGTGCCCTCTGTATTGGTTGCCTTTTTCGATTGCGAAGATATGGGTACTCCCAACCACTATACGGGCAAGGATAGAGAACACACATGGTGTCTCGGCAGCCAACTATGGGCAAAAGACTACCAGCAATCTTCCATCAAATGCCAATATGGAGTATTGCTTGATATGGTAGGCGATCCGTCTGCCACTTTTCCACGTGAGTATTTCTCAGTGGGATATGCTGCCAACTATGTTGAACTCATCTGGCGAACGGCTATACGATTGGGCTACGGACGCTATTTTGTCAATCAAAACGTTTCCCCGATCCTTGATGACCACTATTATGTCAACTCCATTGCTGGAATACCATGTGTGGATATCATTGATTATAAACCTGACACTGGCACGGGTTTTGCACACTGGTGGCATACGCAGCAAGATGATATGAGAAATATTAACAAACAAACACTTCAAGCAGTCGGAGAGACTGTACTAACAACAATATGCTCGAAATAAAGAACCTACATGCCACTATTGCTGGCAAGGAAATACTCAAAGGTCTCAACCTCTCTATCCATGAGGGGGAAGTACATGCGATTATGGGACCTAATGGTGCAGGCAAATCTACTCTATCCAATGTCCTGACTGGACATCCTGCTTATACTGTCACAGCAGGAGAGGTGATTTTCCGTGGTAAAAATCTCTTGGAGATGTCACCAGAGGAGCGTGCTCGAGAGGGAGTATTTCTTTCTTTCCAATATCCAGTTGAGATACCTGGAGTATCAATGGTTAATTTCATGCGCACTGCTGTTAATGAGAAACGTCAACATGAGGGAAAAGAGCCGCTCAAGGCAACAGATTTCTTAAAACTCATGCGCGAAAAGAAAGCACTGGTAGGTATGGACAACAAACTCACTAATCGATCTGTCAACGAGGGCTTTTCGGGTGGTGAGAAAAAACGCAACGAGATTTTCCAAATGGCTATGCTTGAGCCTTGCCTATCTATTCTTGATGAGACAGATTCAGGTTTGGATATTGATGCCTTGCGTATTGTAGCAGAGGGAGTCAATGCGCTCAAGACACCACATACTGCCTCAATTGTGATTACCCACTATCAGCGATTATTAGACTATATCGTACCTGATTTTGTACATGTGTTAGCAGATGGGCGGATCGTGCGTACAGGCGGCAAAGAACTTGCCCTTGAGCTCGAAGCCAATGGATATGCCTTCCTTAACGAAGCACTCTGAACAATATTGAACCACTCTGAACAATGTTGAACCACATCACTCTACATACTGGCGAAACGCGCGAACTGGTTTTTATCAACGAACCTAATATGGATTGGCATATCGTGCAAGAGGCAGATTCTTCTTTGCGCGTACATGTTCTATTCCTATCCGAAGACGACTACGAAGCACAATGGCAATCCACTCTCACAGTAGACCAGAATGCTACTGGGTGCAAAACTGAAATCTATGCTATAGGGCTATTGCATCATGCGCAACAAGCTCACCTCCTTACGCGTGTAAATCACAATGTAGGAGGAGGCTATTCTATGCAAAAATTGAAGTTTGTCTTGGATGACCAATCCAAAGGATCTTTCCGCGGAGAACTGAAGATACTACCTAATGCGCAGCAAACCGAGGCATATCAGACAAACCGCAATATTCTACTTTCGCGTCAAGCGGAGATGCTCACAGAACCGCAATTGGAGATTTATGCCGATGATGTCAAAGCTAGTCATGGAGCTACTACAGGGCAATTGGATTCCAATGCGCTTTTCTATATGCAACAACGTGGCATAAGCTGCGATACCGCAGCCAAACTATTATTAGAAGCATTCTTTGAAGAAAATATTGCTATGTTGTCCGATGAGCAACAGCAAGAGCAGGTTAGAGAATCCATCCATCGTATCTTGTAGTCTAATTCCTACAATCCGTTGTGGCGTTTTCTATTTCATGCGATTAATCGCATAATCCAATAGCGCGAGCAATGCTGTTTTATATTTGTTGTCTGGGAAGATAGATAGGGCTTCGATAGCTTTTTTGCGATGTTTTTCCATCTCTTGATGTGCATAGCGAATTCCATTATGACGCAGGACAAACGATTTGATATCTTGTTCTGCCTCAAAGGCGTCAATGTGCGCAGCTTTGGTAGCTAACCCTTCGGCTATCTCTTTGATGTATGTAGCCTCTTCACGACTTGCACGCTGCAATGATATCAGCAAGGGTAAAGTAGCTTTACCATCGCGCACGTCATTCATAGTTGGTTTACCAATATCTTCTATATCCGAAAAATCCAGCACATCGTCTTTTATTTGAAAACACATACCAAGGTGCAGGCCATATTGGCGCAGAGCTGTCATTTGGCGAAGCGTTGCCCCGGTACTAGCAGCCCCTGCCTCGCTACATGCAGCAAACAGACAAGCCGTCTTTTTCTCAATGACCATGTTGTATTGCTTTTCGCTAATCCACATGGACTCGCCAGCGTGTAATTGGAGCAATTCACCAGAGGTCAGTGTAGCACCCATATCGGCTACGATATTTAGAATGGATATATTACGTAGATTGGTTACGATGCTCATCACGCGAGTTAGCATATAATCCCCCGCCAATACGGCTATCTTATTTGTCCATTTTGTGTGCACAGCTTCGCTACCACGGCGAAGAGAAGAGTCATCTACCACATCATCGTGTACTAACGACGCTGTATGCATCATCTCCAATGCTACTGCAGTTTGGGTGGTTTTATCAGTGATTCCACGGCACAATGCAGCGGATAGCAGTACCAACATCGGACGCAGTTGTTTCCCACGCTTGCTGTAGATATAATCCAATACTTGCTGTAGTACTGGATTATCCGATTGTAGAGAAGACGCAAAGGCTTCTTCGTATTGATGAAATTCCAAAGCGATAGGTTTGCGTATGTCAGTAGGATTGGTCATGCGATATTCACCATTTCAACTCGTTTTTGTAGCCGCGATACACATCACTATAACTTTGTGTGTTGTCTTGACCTCCAATGATATAGATATTGTTCTGGTCATCTACTACCACTGTTTGTCGTTGTCTTGACGTGTAGTTGTCTGGTAAACGGTTTTGCATCGAATCAGGAGCATACCAATGCATTCCCTCGTCATCCGAATAGAGAATATCACTACGATAGTCCATGTCATTATCAATGCCGCCAAACATCATCAGATGCTGATCATATTGTATGATAGACATACCTGTCAACGAAGCAAAAGATGGTTGCTCTATTGAGAAATCTAGCATGCGATAACCTGCAGTACGCTCATATTCGATATTCCAACGTGTGTTGACGGGTATCCCTTCTTGTGTACGTCCTCCTACTATCATAGCTCTTGGGCGTTCACTGCTACTTGCAAAGGATAATGCAGCAAAATCACTCACTGGGAAATCCTTAGGCAAAAAGCCTTCTGACAATCCACTCACATTGGTCATCGATTCGATAGTGCCATTGTGTAAACGACCTAAGCAAAGTCCACTCGTTGCACTATCTTGCAAGATACACCATGGCATATCGTGGTAGGCTACTAACATGTTGACCACCGAAAAACCACCAATAGAAACATCCATCATCTCCCAGTTTGATGGGTCTGTGCTCTTATATATTTTATTTCCCTCAGTATAGTATAGCGTATCGTTGCATTGTAGAATATCGCGAACCGAGCAGAATGTTGGCAATCCTATTGGAGCGCCTTGTGACTCCCAAACTATGCCTGCTTTAGAGCTATATAGCTGGGTGGAAAAACCATTATTAACAAATAACTCTATTTCCCCATCTATATAAAAAGCTTTCATATCGCAGTGCTGTGGTGGGAATGGAGCTGAGAGTTGCTTCCATACGTACAACTCGGGATCGACCGTATGTACCGCAATATCAATGCGATACCACCGTTCCTGTGTCAAGTCGGAGGACTGCACATAGAGGTATATAGGAGCTTTGCTAAAGTCCAATGTATCCAGTCCTGTGCTCACCACCACGGTGTCTGGTAAGATATATTTCACTGCAGCAGGGATGGCTTTGTATGTGATGTTGGGCACTACGCTATCCAAGCGTGTGCCAAATCGCAATGAGTCTTTTGAGTAGATACGTCCTGTATCGCTCAGGTGCTCTATCGTGTAGATGGCTTCGGTCAAACCTAAATTGGCAGTGTCCTTATAAAAACTAAAGGTGTTGACCTTGGTCTCAGAAGATGTGTTAAGTGCTTCTGGCTTCTCTTGACACCCTACCAACAGCAAGACGAGTAATGGTATGTATAAATAATTGCGCATTTCTAAAATGTTCAGTAATACAAACAGGCAACAAAGGTACTACTTTTTTCTGATATACGCAAATATATTTCTGCTTTTTCTTAAAAATGAGGTGGAGGACCCATTGGTGGACGACCGCCCGACTCTATCATCTGCTGTTGCCATGCCGCACGACCCGTAGCTTTCAGACCACCCATACGATTGAGCTTATAGGTATAGGTCAGCGTAAAATAGGTAGGTAGCGTATTGAATTTTTGATAGCTTACACTAGTCTCATTGATGGTTTGCACGATATTCTTCTTGTCGTTCAAAAGGTCATATATTTTGAGAGTTAAGGTAGAATTAGCCCATGTCTTGTCCACCGAGAAGTTCCAAATTAGTTCGTTCACATCGGTTAGTCCCTCGTAGCCGTAACGTGAGGTATAGCTCACATCTGTTGCAATATTCCACGCTTTAGGCAGGTGGAATGTCACATCGCCTGTTACTATCCAATCACCCACGTGGCTCACATTCTTCTTGTTGAGCGAGTTATGGGTTAGTGAATAAATATTGGTGTTTTTTATACCGATATCCACAATCTGATGGGTAAAGCGTAGGGTTAAATCGCTACTCATGCGGAAGTTGCCCGTTTTTGATGGGTCTCCCAAGGGTAAGGTATTTGCTGCAATCATTTGTGCGATATGATCCGTATCTTGTTCACGGAGCACGTATGCCACACGTTGGTTGTAGCTCACCGCTGTACGTGAGTGGAACTGGAACATCTTTTTGTAGAATGGTGTGTTGGACATAAAATCGGCTCCTACACGCCACGGAATCATATCTGCATTGACAGTCTGCAAATAGCGTTTACCTGTTTGATCATAGATTGTGTTGTTTACCAAAGCGTCTTGGGTGATATTTGCGTGCAATCCCGTCATGATACTGGAGAATTTCTCTTGATTGAAGCGTGAGTACATGGCAAAGATATTGTGATTGAACGCTGGATTCAATCCCAAGTTACCCACGGTCTCGTTCATCGCATCAGAGTTGTTGCGCACAGGTTCCATCTGCTGGATTGTAGGTTGATTGACATTGCCGCGATAGACAATACGCGCAAACTCTTTTGTGCCAAATTTGTAGCGGAAGCGAAGGTTGGGCGACCAGTTGAATCTATTATATAATGTATCGCGCGCGAGGAGACCTCCATAGTAAGTCTTTGAATAGGTCTGTGTAGCCAACACACGTGCACCCGCAGTCAAGTCTATTTTCTCGCTTACCCAACGATAGTTGAGCTCCAGTTGCTCGGTGTACATGTTGTTGTTTAGCTCATTTGAGAAAACGCTATCATACTGATACTCTCCCGAAAGTGGGTTCATCGTATATTGATTTTTCACCGAATTACGATTGCTACCCGACAACGAGAGTACTGTTTCCAAGAAATGATTCTTGCCATATATAGGTTCTACAAATGATGTGCGTAGCGAATAGCTCAGCGAATTATTCCATGACAATGTATTTTGATCAACCAATACACTATCGGTCATTCGATCCCATGCATAAGTAGTATCCTTTTTATTTGTATTCTTGAAATTCACATTCGCACGCATAGTCAGGCTACGACCTGGTTTGGCAAACTTATGATTGTATATTGCGCGCATGGACGCACCTATCTCTTCTTGCAAACTTCTCTGATGTTGATAACCCTCATTGATACGCATAGTGTCGCGATCAAACACGTAGTCGTTGTTTTGGTTGGAAGCCGAGTTGGTATAGCTGATTTGTGGACGAAGAATCAGTTTGTTCATTGAGTCAATCTGATACTCCAACTCTAAGCGCATTTGTGCGTCCCAAGATTTTGTTAGTTTCACTGTTGAGTCGCGGTCAATATAGGTGGCTTCTTCGCTATAGCTCTCTTTGTTGGAGAGTGTGCGGGTGTCGTTGTTAGAGTGATTCACCGTAGCATCACCACCCAAAAGCAAAGATGTCTTATCGTCTTTTTTTTCCACTTTGTCCGTCAGATCGATATTGGTATTCACACCCAAGTTCTCTGATGCTGTCACGCCCGCATTTTGCCCACCGAACCATCCTCGACCTCGACGCGAACGAATCTCGTTGGTATTATTTGCTCCGCCGATAATGGTCGTCTGACTATTTCCTAATAGCAAGTTGGTAAATATATTGGCATTATAGCGCGCATCGTTCTCTATGAAATGCAACATACGAGCAGCATCCGTAGCACCGTATGCAGGACTGCCATAGTCGAACCAACTACCGTTGTCGGTCACCATATCGGCTCCTAATCCACCTGAATAATTGCCAAATACACCTTTCTTGCGGTTTTTCTTTAGGCTAAGGTTGATGATGCGTTCACCTTCATCATCCTCAAAACCTGTGAGTTTGGCCATATCGCTCTTCTCGTCAATGACTTGGATCTTCTCAATCATTTCGGCAGGGATATTTTTTGTTGCGGTTTGCACATCGTCGCCAAAGAATTTCTTGCCATCAATTCGCACACTTTTTATCTCTTCACCATTGATGGTCACATTACCCTCTTTATCCACCTCCACACCATTCATTTTCTTCAGCAGTTCTTCCACTGTGGCTGTTTCGCTCACTTGATAGGCGGCGGTGTTGTATTCTATCGTATCACCTTTGACGGTCATTTCTGCAGCACGTCCTTGCACGCTCACTTCCGCTAAATGTTGCACTTGTTCGGTCAAGCGGATAGTAGGAATGTCCAAGTTTGTCTTAGGCATCTTCACCTCTTTTACCACTTCTGAAAAACCCACAGAGGAGATAATCAATTTGTATTCACCAGGACGAATGTTATTAAGCACAAACATGCCATCGTATGTAGTTTGCGCACCTTGCACCAATATTGAATCAGGCATGCCTTCGGGAGATGTAGGCATGTTGGCTTTGGGATAAGCAAATAGACGTACCGTAGCCATTTCTACGGGAGTACCATCCGTTTTTGAGAGTATGGTGCCAGATAACGTATGTTGCGCCATCAATGGCATCACTATCAGGCTACTGAGTATAATAAGTAAGTACTTCATTGCGTTTCGTTTTTACAAGTTTGGTTGTGTTGTTTTCTTTTTCGCGCTTGAGGAAGTTGATTTGGGCGCACGTTGTCTATGTTGTCTTTTTTATTCATGGCACTTTTGCTCAAAAATCATGCCAAAGTCCGTCAATACCAATGCCGTCATAGCTTCTACCACAGCCACTGCTCTCACTGCTACGCACGCGTCGTGCCTGCCATTTTTCTTTTCCCCTTTTGCCTCTTGCCTTATTGCCTCAAATGTCTTTTGGCTCGACGCTGTTGGCTTAAATACGCAGCGAAATACGATGGGAGTGCCATCGCTTATTCCTCCTGCTATCCCACCCGATATGAGCTGTTGATTATCAGAGAAATACATTTCGCTACCTTTCATGCCGATACCCTGAAAACCACTGCCGTATTCAAATCCTTTGCAAGCATTGATGCTCATCATTGCGAATGCCAAATGGCTCTGCAGTTTGTCGAATATGGGTTCGCCTATGCCGATGGGCATGCCAGTGATCGTACATTCTACAATCCCTCCCACACTATCGCCTTCGCGCTGAATACCAGTGATATAAGAATCGAATTTTTCGGGATTCCTCTCTTCGCCTACCTGCACCAATCTTGCATGTATGCGAATGTTTTGTTCTTGTAACATCTGTTGTGCTATAGCACCTGCTACTACACGCGAAGCAGTTTCTCTCGCTGAAGCACGCCCCCCACCGCGATGGTCGCGTATGCCATATTTCTCTTGATACACACGATCAGCATGACCGATACGATAGGTGTACTTCAGCCAATCGTAGTCTTCGCTACGAGCATCCTTGTTGCGAATGATAAACGCGATGGGTGTACCGAGTGTCACACCGTCCATCACGCCGCTCAGCCACTCCACCTCATCTGCCTCGCGCAACGCCCGAGGGGAGACTCCTGCCTCTCGCCTCATCCCCTCAGCTATCCTTCCCGCTCTGCGATCCAACGCTTGGCGAATCATCTCCATATCTATCTTTAGCCCTGCAGGTACACCGTCCAGCACACCGCCGATAGCTCGACCATGCGACTCTCCAAAGGAGGTGAAACTGAATTTTTCGCCTATAGTATTCATGCGATTTTTTTTACAAGAGCGCAAAATTACAAAAAAAATTGCACATATCAAAAAAAAATAGTACCTTTGCAAGTTTTTTATACACTATGGCGATATTTTTTAGTTTGAATACCTATAATTGAGATATGAAAAAAGTACTCTTTCTACCTTTTTTGCTACTGTCATTGAGTGCTATGGCAGAACGTATTGATACGATACCTTTTGGAGATATGGAGCAATGGACTGTACGGTATATCAAAGAGTCCAAACTTTTGGGTGGTAAGACCAAAACGCTTTATTGTCTTGCGCCTACTGATACGCTCTACGAAAATGCTCCATATATTTTCGGACAGAATGGCAATCCTTGGGCTACCAGCAATGCCTATGCCAACGTTATTGGCATTGAGAAAGCTGCGGGTACGATGACCCCAGAGGTGCGCGAGGATGGTGGCACTTGCTGCCGACTAGATGTAGATATGCTGGGTGTACGCGTGATGGGTATGATTGATATACAGGTGCTTGTATCTGGTACCCTGTTCACGGGTCGAAATATAGAGCCTATCACTACAGCTGCCGATCCTTATCAGAATATCGACTTCGGCATACCATTTACGGAGCGTCCTACGGCCTTGATGTTCGACTACAAGTGTATCGTAGAGCAGGAGAGTTGGTATTGGTTTGCCAAGGGAGCTGCTAAACCTAAGAAAAGAGAGTTTGAGAATGGAGAGATTGATGAGGCTGAGGCCTATATCTATTTGCAACACCGTTGGGAGGACGAGAAGGGCAAGATCCACTCTATTCGCGTAGGAACGGGCTACGAGCGTTTTTCTAAGACACAAGAAGAGTGGGTAAATGCACATCGTGTGCCTATCCACTATGGCGATATCACTGGCGAACCTTGGTACAAGGAGTATATGGGCTTCAAGGGGATTGAGCGTGCGGCTAACTCCAAGGGCAAGATCACTCTAATCATGGAAGAAGGTTGGGATGCAACTTTAGAACCTACCCATATGGTCATTGTTATCACTTCAGGTAAGTTGGAGGCTTTCGAAGGTCACGAAGGCAATACCCTCTGGGTGGACAATGTATGTTTGGTATATGATGAAGAGTAAGAATCGCTTATTGTTACACGGCTTACTACATGCTCGCAGCATTGTCACATATTGATTATTGCCTCTTGGGTGTACTGCTACTGATATGTTGCTATCAGTGCTATTTCTATTTGCGCTATCTCACTATCGCCAGTCGTTGGCAGCGCCGACATGGCTCTGAGCAGCCCATGGCAGATAGCGAATTGCCCAAGGTGAGTGTCGTCGTTTGTGCACGCAACGAGCACATCAATCTGCAAGACTATTTACATACGCTTCTTACGCAGGACTATCCTTGCTATGAGGTTATTGTGGTCAATGATGGATCTGAAGACGATACTCAGACTGTTTTAGAGCGCTATACTAACCAATGCAAACACCTCTACACCACGTTTGTTCCGCATGAGGCACGTGTGATTAGCAGCAAGAAATTGGCTCTCACTATTGGTATCAAAGCGGCCAACTACGACTATCTCTTGCTTACCGATGCCGATTGCCGACCTTCTTCGCGCCTTTGGATTCGCGAGATGATGCAGGGTTTTGCAGAGAACGAACAAACAGAGGTCGTATTAGGATATGGTGCATACTTCGAGAAAAAAACGCTACTCAGTAGCCTTATTAGCTATGATACGCTGTTCATAGCCCTGCAATATTTGGGTATGGCTGCGGCGGGTCATCCTTATATGGGTGTGGGTCGTAATCTCGCATATAAGCGTGATACTTTTTTCCGCAACGATGGCTTCCGTGGTATGTTAGGTGAGCGCGCAGGCGATGATGACTTGTTTGTTAACAAGGTGACCGACAAACGCAATACTGCGGTGGTTTGCTCGCGTGATAGCATCACATGGTCAGCGCCTAAGACTACTTGGCAAGAATGGTTGCACCAGAAGCGCAGACATCTATCTGTGTCATCCCACTATAGGAGCAGCAGTAAGATACGAATCGGTATAGAGCCTCTGACGCGCGGATTATTCTATGCTTTGCTGATTGCTACCTGCATTTTCGGTGGCGCTTATGCAGTAGGTTTTGCATATATGTTATGGTGGTTGCGATTAGTGCTTCAGCTTTGCGTGATCAATACGTCTGCTCATCGTTTAGGAACGCGACTCTTTGGCATAGAGATTGTAGCATACGATATAGTACTCCCGCTCATTACCAGCTGGATACTCATCTCCCAACGCTGGCGCAAACGATCCATATATTGGTAAACCAACCCAGTCTAACAGTGTAGCGGTCTAACATCTAACAATACAATAGTCTAACTTCTAAAAATAAATACAAATATGGAAGAACAAAAACTCAACATCAACCTCACACCTGAAATGGCTGAGGGTACTTATGCCAACTTGGCTATTATTGCACACTCCAACTCTGAGTTCGTCATGGATTTTGTTCGTATGATGCCAGGTCAAAAGAGTGCTAATGTACAATCGCGTGTTATTATGACTCCAGATAATGCCAAGAAATTGTTGTTTGCTTTGCAAGAGAATATTGCGAAGTACGAGAAGCAAAATGGCACTATCAAGATCAATGGCACTCCTGCCCCAGGAAGTACTATACCTATGTCCTTCGGCGGCGGTCAAGCATAATCATTAACCAGACCGCTCTGCGACCGCTACAGCGCAGCGATTTACAGGGCTTTGCCCGATCTTCAAGCGAGCATAGCGAGCGATCTAAAATCTTCTAACCTATGAAAAAGACATTCCCAGCCAGCCAACTCATTATCAATGAGGATGGCAGTATATTCCACCTCCATATTCGCCCTGAACATTTGGCGGATAAGGTGATATTGGTCGGCGACCAAGGTCGCGTCAATATGGTGGCTTCGTTCTTCGACGAAGGCAGCATCGAGTGCGATATCCAAAGCCGTGAGTTCCATACCATTACGGGTAAATACCACGGCAAACGCATCTCCTGTATCTCTACAGGTATTGGCACCGACAACTGCGATATTGTGCTCAACGAGCTCGACGCTTTAGCGAATATTGATTTCGCCACCCGCACCGAGAAAGACGAGCATCGCACACTTGAGATTGTTCGCATCGGCACTTGCGGTGGCATGCAAGAGGATATCCCATTAGGCACTTTCCTCGTTAGCGAGAAGTCTATCGGTTGGGACGGCGTATTGGCTTTCTACGAAGGCCGCGACGAGATTGCTGACCTCGGTTTTGAGGACGCATTGGTGGACTTCATCCATTACCCTGCCAAAGCAGCTCGTCCATATGTGGTAGCTGCTAACCCCGAACTTGTCAATCGCATTGCGGGCGACGATATGATGCGTGGTTGCACCATCGCTGCCAATGGCTTTTATGGTCCTCAAGGTCGTGTACTCCGCTGCAACTTGGCAGTAAAGGAGATCAACGACCTGATTACCGACTTCCGTTATGAGGGACAACGCATTACTAATTACGAGATGGAAGGTAGTGCTATCGCTGGCCTCAGTCTGCTGATGGGTCACAAGGCGATGACCGTCTGCTGCGTGATTGCTCAACGCAAAGTAGAAGCTGCTAACACAGACTACAAACCTCGTATCAAACAACTGGTACAAACCGTATTAGAAAGAATTTAATACCGACTTTAAAGTCCTTACCGACCTTAAAGTCTTTAACTTCTTAAAATACCACTAAAGCGCCATTTGTGTTTCATGCACAAGTGGCGTTTTTTATTCTACTTTTTCACCTCTTACTTTTCCCGCTCGCACCGCACTATTAACGCACTATTACCACACAATAACCGCACTATTCGTGGCGGTCACAGTACCCCGCCTTGCCTTTACACCCTACACTTTACACTAGAAAAATCGCCTTAAAATGCGATTTTTCTTGCACATATGTAAATTTTGTTGTACCTTTGCGAGTTGAAAGATTAAACAATTTAACTTATTACGCTTATGAAAAGAGTATCCTTATTTCTACTAAGTCTGTTTTTATGTAGTGTGGGTGTGCCTATTCTTGCTCAAGATGCCGAACTTGTACCTGCTATGGTGGTACAAATGGCAGATGGCAGCCAGCAGGTGGTGCAATTGGACTACACTGCGGTGACAGACTTTGGTGTGTTATGCCGTAAAGGTGCACTTGCAGTGAATGTTCCCGAGTCTAATTTAATGGGGGTGCGTAGTATCACGTTTGCCATGGTAAATCCTAATGAGATTACCGCATTGGAAGAGGTGCAAACGCTTGAGCAAGCCACTTCCGATAAAGTGTTACTCAATGGCAAACTATTTATTCGTGCCACCATGCCTGATGGCAAACAAGTTTGGTACGATGTACTTGGAAATATCCTTTAGAACTCTTAGAACCTTTAGAACTTTTTAAACAATTAAACACAGCAATATGAAAAAGTTTTTTATGGCAGTCATCGCCTTAATGATGACAATTAGTGCTTCCGCACAGTTTTATATTTATTGTAGTGATGGCAATGTCATTAAGGTAGATAGTATTAGTATGGTGGCTCCAGGGGAGCCAGAGGAACCAGATACACCAACTGAACCTGAGGAGCCAACAAATCCCTCTGCAGGTATTGGTGTGTTCTCCGTTTCCGCAGATAAGAAAGTGACCTTCTCAAAGGGCAATTTGCAATACACCCAATCCACCAACACATGGTCTTTTGCGAGTGCTCAGTGGGAAATGATTGGTACTGACAATGTGACAGGTGGTAGCGTATCTCCCGACCCAACTGATGGCGATAGCAAAGAAGGTACTGCGTTGGCTGATAAGGTTGATTTGTTTGGTTGGAGTACAAATGCTACTAATTTCGGTGTAAGTACTTCTATTGATGAGCTTGATTACTTAGGTTCTTTTGTAGATTGGGGTAGGAATAAGATTGGTGCAGATGCTCCTAATACATGGCGTACATTGACTAAGGATGAGTGGAATTATCTTCTCAATACTCGTACCAACGCAAGTTCTCTCAATGGTGTTGCTCAGGTGAATGGTGTAAATGGTTTGATTTTGTTGCCTGATAATTGGACATGTCCAGCGGATGTTACCTTTAAGTCAGGTTTCCATAGTAACAAAGGTGTTGATTATTATGCTGCTTATCAAACCTTTACTGTTGAGCAGTGGTCAAAGCTCGAAACCGCAGGTGCTGTGTTCCTGCCTGCCTCTGGCATCCGCTACGGCTCCACTGTGGACTATGTGCACACCTACGGCTACTATTGGTCGACCACTGAGTTCTATAGCACCTACGCGTACTGCCTCTACTTCAACTCGGCAGTAGCGCTCATGGGCAACCGCCTTCGCTACGTCGGTTATTCCGTCCGTCTTGTTAAGGATCTATAAAATTTTGCAAAACGCTTTTAGCGTTCAGCAAAATTTGTAAGCATAGCACATTCTTCTTATCTCACATTCGTTCGAACGATTATTCGATTTTGTTCGCGGCTTTGCCGTGACAAAATCAAATTGAGTAGCAACTGAAATTTCCTTTGTCCTCTTCGATAGGGGACAAAGGAAACTCGCATAAAGAGGTCAAGGAGTGTATCGTCTCCATAGTAGTGCCTCGAAATTATTGGAGCTATTTTCTGTGGAGCGAAATTTCGCCACTGAAAGCCGATAGAAGTTCCATGTACAAAAACACCAAAACGCTGAGTCTTCAGCACTCCTATAGTATATAGAGGTTTTTGGAAATCTAAAGTCAATTCAAATAAAAACTTGCATATTTCAAAAAAAATCACTACCTTTGCAGCGATATAATTGATAACAAATTCAAATCATATGAAAAAAACAATCCTATTCAGTTTTGCCCTCATCGCTTTGAGCGCATGCTGCAAACAAGAACAAACATTCGACTACACCGTGGACAAATTTTATGACCTCGAGATTCTGCGCTACCAAGTGCCAGAATTTGACTCACTGAGTCTGCAACAAAAGACCCTCGTTTATCACCTTACCGAAGCTGCCTTGCACGGCCGTGATATTCTCTTCGACCAAAATGGTCGCTACAACCTACGTATCCGTCGCGCATTGGAGACACTTTATATCCAATATAAAGGCGACAAGACTACCGCTGAGTTCCTCAACTTCGAGAAATACCTCAAGCGTGTATGGTTTGCCAACGGCATTCACCACCACTACGCATCTGATAAGTTCCAACCTGAGTTCTCTGAGGAGTGGTTCGTGGCTGCATGCGCAGAAGCAGGTGTGACCTACGATGAGGCTATCCTACCTGTTATCTTCGACCCAACCGTGATGCCTAAGAGCCTTAGCCTTGAGGGCGAAGACCTCCTTTTGGCGTCTGCCAACAACTACTACGAAGGCGTCACCCAAGCAGAGGCAGAAGCATACTACGAGAAGCATAAAGATACTTCAGCAGAGCCACTCTGGATAGGTCTCAATAGCAAACTTGTGAAGGAGAACGGCAAAGTTGTAGAGCGTACCTACAAAGTAGGTGGTATGTATAGCGCCGCTCTCGAAAAAGTGGTAGAGCATCTCGAGAAAGCGCTCCCATTTGCAGAGAACGAGCAACAACACCTTGTCATCGAGAAGATGATTGAGTTCAACAAGACGGGCGACCTCCGTGCCTTCAACGAGTACTGCATCGCTTGGGTGAAAGACCTTGACAGCCGTGTGGACTATGTAAATGGTTTTACCGAGACATACGCTGATCCGCTGGGTATTACAGGTACTTGGGAGTCACTCGTGAACTTCAAAGACATGCGTGCTACCCATCGTTGCCAAACCATCTCTGACAATGCACAATGGTTTGAGGACAACTCTCCAACCGACCTTAAATACAAGAAAGAGGAAGTGAAAGGCGTAAGCGCAAAGGTAATCACCGCTGCTATCCTCGCAGGCGACTGCTATCCTGCTACCCCTATCGGTATCAACTTGCCTAACGCCAACTGGATTCGCAAGGATTACGGTTCTAAGTCTGTGACCATCGACAATATCACCCACGCTTACAACGAAGCTGCCAAAGGCAATGGCTTCAACGAGGAGTTCATGATTAGCCCAGAGGTGATAGCTATGTATGAGAAAGCGGGCGCTTGCGGCGACTTGCATACCGACCTTCACGAGTGCGTGGGTCACGGTTCAGGTAAACTCATGCCAGGCGTTAGCAAAGACGCCCTCAAAGAGCATGCTTCTACCATTGAGGAGGCGCGTGCTGACTTGCTCGGTCTCTACTATATGGCTGATCCTAAGTTAGTGGAACTCGGATTGCTCGAAAATGAAGATACCTACAAAGGATTCTTCTACCAACAAATGATGAATGGTCTTATGACCCAACTCGTTCGTATCGAGCCAGGTAAAGATATTGAGGAGTCGCACATGCGTAACCGTCAGTTGATTGCGCTTTGGGTGTTCAAGAACGCCAAGAACAACGAGGTGGAGATGATCGAGCGCGATGGTAAGCACTACCTCCAAATCAATGACTACGAGGGTATCCGTCGCCTCTATGGCGAGTTGCTTCGTGAGGTACAACGCATCACTTCCGAAGGCGATTACCCTGCCGCTAAAGCGATGGTTGAGGAGTACGCAGTAAAAGTGGATCAAGACTTGCACAAGGAGATTTTGGAGCGCTACGAGAAACTCAACTTGGCTCCTTATAAGGGCTTTGTTAACCCTGTTTATACCGCGCACTACGATGCAGAGGGCAACATCACGGATGTTACACTTGACTACAGCGAGGGCTATATTGAGCAACACTTGCGTTATTCGCGCGATTATTCCTTCTTGCCAGATGTAAACTAATTTAGATCGGGCAAGTGCCCTGTAGCGGATAGATTGCCCTTCGGGCTGAAGATCGGCTTCGCCTGAAGACTACAGCGTAGCGATCTACAGTGAGCACAGCGAACGATCTACAACGCAGTGATCTACAGCGAGTATAACGAGCGAACTTTCAATGAATATTGAACTGCCCATATCGAAGTCTATAGCCAATCGTTGGCTCATGCTTCAGGCTATACACGGAGACGAGCCTGCGGGGGCCCCGACGGCACTTGCGTCGTGGGGTGCACTTATGCCCGTCTCCGATTCTATGCCAGACGACGTACAAATTCTATATCAATCATTGAAAGCTTGTGAGCAACAAGGGGACAAAGACATAATACTAGATATTGGCAACTGCGGTACGGCAGCACGATTCTTGACTGCCTATTTAGCACAAAGAATCAACCAAGTAGTCGTACTAGATGGAGTTGAACGTATGCGTCATCGTCCAATAGGGCAGCTTGTAGAAGCTTTGCGTGAAATAGGAGCACAGATTGAGTATTTGGGTGAAGAGGGGTTTCTACCTCTGCGCATTACGGGATGTGCATTGGATAAGCATAGGATAGTAAGGATCGACAATCCTCTTTCTACGCAATTCGTTTCCGCCTTAATGCTCATTGGCGCGAATGTCCAAACCGACTCTACTTCTCCTTATATAGATATTACGCGAGAAATAATAGATCAGTATTCCCACAAATTCAAAATTCATAATTCAAAATTCATAATTGAAAAAGATTGGTCTTCCGCTGCTTTCTGGTACGAGCATGTTGCTCTCCATGGCAGTGAGATTGAGCTGCCTGGCTTATACAAAGAATCATTACAGGGCGACAAAGTCGTTGCTGACATCTTCGCCCAGCTTGGCGTACAAACCACCTACACCGCTGAAGGCGTTAAACTCTCGCCTCATCGCCTCATCGCCTCATCGCCTTTCGCCTACAACTTTTCGAGTTGTCCAGATTTATACCCCGCTGTCGCACTCACCTGCGAACGCCTTGGTATCACACTCCACGCTACAGGCACAGAATCACTTACTATAAAGGAATCCGACCGCCTACGTGCAGTCCGCGAACATCGCACCGAGCACGATCATCGTATGGCTATGGCGTTGCTCGTAGCTGGCTACCCCGTGGACGATACCGAGTGCATTAGCAAATCTTATCCCAAATTTATAGAGCAGTTTCAACAATGAGGCGTTTTTTTTGTCTTCTATGATAACAAAAAAAGCCAATAGTTGCATATATGAAAAAAAAGATGTAATTTTGCAGGCGAAAGTTCAAACTTAGAATAATTGATGATATGAAAAATATTTCTCGTATTTTCGCATTAGCGATAATAATAGTATTTACCACTCCATTATTGGCAGTAGCTCCATTACCTGAATTGGGATTAAAAGAACCAATTTACCCTCGTGCTCCATTTACATTAGCGGGACATAGTGCAAAGCGTATGGCACAGCGAGAGGTTAATGAGCCTTTGGCAGAACGCGGGTTGCTAATCGTAGTAGAGTTTGCAGATCAATCTTTGGCGCAGGGGAATACAATTCACTCTTTCGACTCGTTGTTCAATGGCATTGATTATACCTATAATGGTGCTGTAGGTTCGTGTAAAAAATATTTCGAAGCTCAGTCTAATGGTCTATATTCTCCGCATTTTGATGTGGTAGGTCCTGTTGTCTTGTCTCAAGAAATGGCGTATTATGGGAAAAATGATGTGACGGGGAATGATCAATATGTGGTTGATTTTGTCGTAGAAGCTTGCCGTGGGGCTAAAGCACGTGGTGTGGATTTTTCGCAGTACGATGCTGATAATAATGGCATGGTTGATTTTGTATATATCATATATGCTGGCTATGCAGAGTCTGAAGGCGCGCCTGCATATGTGATGTATCCGCATAATTGGGACTTGGTGTCTGCTCTGTACTATGGTTATAGCAATATGGATGAGTATTATGCAAATTCGGATACAGATTTCAATCTTCCCACTTTTGATGGTAAGATGATTAATGTCTATGCTTGCTCCAATGAAATAAAGATGTACACGAATGCTCGTACTGGTATTGGTACTATTTGCCATGAGTTTAGCCATATCTTAGGTTTGCCAGATTATTATCTTACTACTAAAAATCCTATTGTTAATGAGCGTTATACGCCTGGAGCATGGTCGTTGATGGGATATGGCAATTATCTGAACAATGGTAATACACCACCCAATTATTCGGTGTATGATAAATACTATTTAGGTTGGTTGGAGCCTACTGTATTAGACCATTCGCAATCATTGACCATTCCTGCTGATGGAGTGACCACTTATATGCTTACGCGTAACGAGCAACATGTATCCGCAGGTGCTTGTCGTACCGATACCGTTTATTATATTGAGAATCGCCAACAAGAGGGGTGGGATACGTATTTGCCAGGACACGGTTTGCTGATTTGGCGCGTGATCTATGATGAAGAGGATTGGTTTTATAACTGTCCAAATGATTTTGTAGCGCGCTATCAATTGATTTCTGCAGAAAAGCGCTCTTCTCCTTATACCACGTCAAAACCCAAACCAGAAGTGCCATTTCCAGGTAAAAGCGATGTAACACAATATGCTCCTTTTACGCATAATGGCTTGTATAATATCCAAGAGGTAGATGGCCTTATTATATGTGATTTTACTACGACAAACAATCCTTCATCGCTAAACAATCCTATTGCCCCTGATAATCATCATGTATGGTACAATCTACTAGGTCAACCCGTAGATATAGAGCATTATCACGGCATAGTAATTCGACAAGGAGAGAAATGTTTAAGATGATTTGACTGTTCTTTCTGTTTTCTCCTATCTCAGATGGGGTAGAAAACTTTATCTAGAATAGAAAGACTGCAAAAAAAGAACCAATTACTTGCCTATATTAAAAAAAAGCAGTAACTTTGCAGTCGAAAGCCAGCAAACCTGATAAAAACTACGCTTATGCTTTTTGAAACCAACATAAGAGATTTACTCAAACTATTGCCTGCGCGACAAATTCATCGCGCAAAGCAACGCATACGCGAATTGCTCGTACAAAAACGTCGTATGCTATCGCCTGAAGAACGCAAGTCGCAATCCGAACTCATCTTGTCACAGTTGGAAGCAATGAGTTGTTTTCGAGATGCTAAAAGCATACTTCTATATTATCCCAAGAACAACGAGGTGGATGTATTACCCCTATTCAAACGACACAAAGACAAAACCCTGCTTTTGCCTGTCACACACCGCAGGGAGATGACTGCCAATCCCTATGAGGGTAATGATAAAATGCATCGAGGCAAATTTGGTATTCCTGAGCCTACTACTTCTCCTTTTACAGGGCAGATAGATCTAATCGTTGTACCCGCAGTAGCATTTGACAAACAAGGACATCGTCTTGGACGAGGGGGAGGGTACTATGATCGCTTCATAAAAAAACATCCCCACGCCATATTGATAGGCGTAGGGTATGATTTTCAATTGATAGAGGAAGTGCCTACATTACATCACGACCAAAAGGTACATCGTATTATACTTCCTTCTCAGACCATTCAAGTGTAGTTTGCTGCGCACGCTCCTTGATAATCTGTTCGTCGGTTTGCAACGATAGTGGAGCTTCACCCGTTCGGTAGTAATAAATCATGCCGTAAGATTGGCATTTGGTTAGTTTGGCAAAAGGCAACTCGTCTTTATAAAATGCCTCAACTTGATCCCACATATCCAAAATCAACGCATCAATCTGCTTACGCATAGTCTCTACGTTCTCATACACGCGACTATGCGTTTTCTTATGCACTACATGCGTGTTATAATGTTCACGGAAAATATCGTAATGTACTTGCACCTTATTGATGGCAGGGTTATAAATTGGAAAACCACCTTGACTAATACGAGCTTGCTCACCTTCAATGATGTTTTTTCCCCATTTTAGCAAGTTTTCTTCTGTACTCAAATCGGGCAACGTGTGGTTGTTTGGGTGCAAGTGGTACAATTCTTTTTGCCCCTTCTTTATCTCTCCTCGTATAGCAGCCAAGTTGAGCACTTGAATGAAATGCGAGATATACATACGGGCATTGCGTACCTTATGGCGGTACTGCTTATTGTCCGATACTTTTGTATCCACATTTGCATGATATTGCGCTACTTGATTTTCGAATAATACCAAGAGTCGCTTAGCCTCTGTAAGCGTCTTATAATTGATAGCTTGCTGATTAAAGGCAGCTTCTCCTGCTTGTCTAACTGCTTGCTGCAAGGCACGAAGGCGTGCTTGGTCTGTTTTCGGTAATCGACGATAAGGCATATAGTAATTAGGAATTATAAGTTAAGAATTTCTTGTATTTAGTTGATCTGCTAATTGGCGTAATTGAAGAGTGGCGTTGTTTTGCGGAAGCTCCTTAAGCAATAGCAATGCTTTTTGCGTGTATTGTTCTACAACTCTTTCGCACGCTTTACGTACACCTATTTGGTCATATATGGTTTTTACAGCGGCTATTTTTTCTGCATTATTCTCCAGCGTTTGACCAAACCAGTGCTTTAACTCATGCTTTAGTCCCTCTTTATCCAATAAATTCAATGCGGTTAGATATACAAATGTCTTTTTATTGCAAGCGATATCCCCTCCTACTGATTTACCAAAAGTCAAAGGATCTCCCCATACATCTAAAATGTCATCTTGAATCTGAAATGCCAATCCAATATGAATACCAAACTGATAAATAGTTTCTTGCTCTGATTGATTGGCTCCAGCAATATAAGCACCTATCTGCAAGGCTGTTGCTAAAAGTACGGATGTTTTAAGACGAATCATCTCCAAGTAAGCTTCAATTGAAACATCGTCTTGACTCTCAAAATCCACATCCCATTGCTGCCCCTCGCAAATTTCTGTTGCCATACGGTTAAACATACGCAAGGCTGTTGGCAATTTTGTGTCAGGCAATTGTGCCAACAATTTGTAGGCTTCAATCATCATCTGGTCTCCCGACAAAATAGCCGTATTCTCATCCCACTTTACATGTACTGTCGGACGACCGCGACGTATCTCTGCTTTGTCCATCACATCATCGTGCAGTAGTGTGAAATTATGGAAGACTTCTAATGCTAATGCTGCTGGCAACACCTCTTCTTCTTTTCCCTCAAATAGTTGACAGGCTATCATTGCCAATTGGGGACGCACACGCTTACCGCCTGCCGATAGTGTGTATTCAATAGGCGCATACAAACCATAAGGCTGACGTTTCCAATCTAATTTTAATATTTCTTGATTTACATCCATATCCCTAATTTTGATAAGTTTATAAGGCATCCTCTATAATTTCGCTCAATACCTCTCCTATATTGAGACCAGCTGCACGTACTTGTTGTGGAATAAAAGAGGTGGCTGTCATGCCTGGTGTGGTATTTACTTCCAGCAGGTTGATTTCCCAACCCTCCGTGAGAATATAGTCAATTCGAATAATACCTTTGCAACCCAAAATATCATAAATCCTCAAGGTCAATGCCTGCACTTTATCTCGCACTTCATCAGGAATACGAGCGGGAGTGATCTCATCCACTTGACCATTGTACTTTGCGTCATAATCAAAGAATTCGTTACTTGTCACCACTTCTGTAATCGGAAAAACCACCGCCTTGTTTGCTACCTTGTAAGCTCCACATGTGATTTCTACGCCTTTCATAAATGCTTCGCATATCACTTCGTCGCCCTCTGCCAATGCATTCTCTATAGCAGGTACGATATCGGAGCTGGTTTTCACCTTTGTCACGCCAAACGACGAACCACCCGCATTTGTCTTTATAAAACATGGCAACCCTACTTGGTCAAGTATCTGTTGGGTTATTGCTTCATTGCCTAATTGTTGTAAATCGTTTCTGCGAAGCAATATGCTATCTGCCACACGCACACCAAACCCTTTCAAATAATGATTGCATGCGAATTTATTAAAAGTGATAGCTGCTGCCAGGACGCCACAACACGAATAAGGCAGATGCAGCATGTCAAAATACCCTTGCAAGACTCCATTTTCGCCAGGAGTGCCATGAATAGTAATATAGGCAAAGTCAAATTGCGTTTTACTATTGTTGTACGTGAAAGAGAAATCATTCTTATCTATATCCACCCACTGATCCTCTGCCACTTGTGCTTGCCAGGCGTCTTGACGAATACATACGATGGTCACATCGTATAGATCGTGATTTAAAAAGGATTTTATACCAGCTGCACTACGAAGCGAAACTTCGTATTCTGAACTATATCCGCCTGCTACAATTGCTATTTTTCGTTTCATTTTTACACATTTATCCAAATAGGCTGCAAAGTTACAAAAAAAAATGCATACATGCAAGAAAATAATTTGTTTTTTCTTACGCTACCAATCACTCATACCAACCAAATTGATCTGATATGATACTTTTTTTGCGCAAAAATGCATTTTTTTCTGAAAAAATTTGCCCATATGCATTTTTTGTTGTACCTTTGCACGCTCTTTTGCACGAAATTTATTAACCGAGCCCACGAGTTGGGCATAAAACAACATAAGAAATGAAACGTACATTCCAACCTAGCCAACGCCGTCGTCGCAACAAACACGGATTCCGCGCTCGCATGGCTACCGCAAATGGTCGTCGTGTTTTGGCAGCTCGCCGTGCACATGGTCGCAAGAAATTGACTGTAGCAGACGAAGGTCGCCACAAACGCTAATCAAAGATTAGACTACCTTAGGGCTTTTCCCTAAGGCACAAGCATAGGGAAAAGAGCTGCTCTTTTCCCTTATTGTGTTTGATAAGCTTAAATTAATTATTATGGAATCAACAAGACAACAGAAAATAGAACGCCTTATCCAAAAAGATTTGAGCGACATTCTTTTGAGGTACGCGCGCGCAATGCGCGGGACGCTCATATCTGTGAGCGAGGTTCGTATCTCGCCTGATTTGAGTATAGCCCATGTCTATCTCAGCGTTTTCCCACAAGATAAAGTAGCAAGCACCATCATGCAAGTGCAAGAGGATACGGCTAAATTGCGTGGCGAACTTGGACGATTAGAGAGACACCAATTGCGTCTCATACCAGAGCTTCATTTTCATCTCGATGAAACCATCGAAAAGATGGAACGCATTGACGAACTGCTCAAGCAGTGAAAACTGAATTCAAAATAGCCTGGCGATACTTGTTTGCCAAAAAGCAGTACAACGCCATTCATATCATCAGTGGCATTAGTGCTGCTGCTGTTGGCGTTGTGACAGCTGCAATGATATGCGTCATGAGCGTGATGAATGGTTTTGGCAGTATGGTAGAGCAGATGTTCTCACAGTTTGATCCAGATTTGCGTATTGTTTCTACTACGGGCAAATCGTTTCTTACAAGCTCTAACCAACTCAATGCTCTCTACACGCTACCTGAAGTGGCTATCTTGAGCCAAACGGTAGAAGAAACAGCTCTTTTGCAGTTTGAAGGTAAGCAGATGCCTGTTCGTCTGTATGGTGTGGATTCGCTTTTTCCACAATTGACTAATATTCAGGATATCATTACCGATGGCGAATATCTAACATATGACGGTGCTTTTGATCGAGCTGTACTTGGCAGAGGGTTGGCGTGGCAAATGGGGATCGGCGCACGTTTTATACGACCACTACAATTATATGCCCCTAAACGATTGGTAAAAGTCAATATGCTACGACCTGACCAAGCTTTTAACGACGAAGTATGCTATATCGCAGGTACTTTTGCTGTGCAACAAGCTAAGTACGATGACGAAGTGATGTTAGTGGATATCAATCTCACTCGGCGATTATTAGATTACGATACGAATGAAGTCACTGCATTGCTCGTCAAATTAACCCCCAATGCTTCGATCAAACATGCAAAAAGAGATATACAGCGTATCTTGGGTAGTCAGTATGTTGTACTTGACCGATACGAACAGCAAGCCGACTTTTTTCGTATCTTACGCGTAGAAAAACTGCTAACGACGCTATTGTTGATATTTATCTTGCTTATTGCATCATTCAATATCATTGGTTCACTATCCATGCTAATCATTGACAAACAGGCGGATATATACACATTAAGCCACTTGGGAGCCAATGAGCAGATGATTCGCCGCATATTCCTATTTGAGGGATGGATGATTTCTGTCTTAGGAGCAAGCATTGGACTTGTGGTGGGACTATCTGTATGCCTCCTGCAAGAGCATTGTGGACTCCTCAAGATGGGCAACGGTATGGACTACATCGTTTCGGCATACCCCGTCACTGTACAACTGCCAGATATCTTGATTGTAGCCGCTATTGTGCTCTTATTGGGATTTTTGGCGGCATGGATACCTGCGAATAGAATAAAAATAATTAAATAAGATGCGTACATATATATTGATATTACCCCTTTTGGTGCTGCTTTACGCTTGTCATCCTTCTCAGTCCGACGACCCTACTATTGACGGTATATTGGTAGGATACGATAGTATATATACAACAGCCGATATCCAATGGCATGGGCAATACTATCCGTTGTTGGATCGTCAGGTCTTCTCCATTGACCTCTTTGGTCAGGGACTATCGCTCGACTCCGCAAACTATATTGTAGGAACGGGCTATAACCTCTATCTATCCGATGTGTTTCTACCTCTTACAGATACTTGTTTACAAGCAGGCGTCTATCATATGGCTACTACCTCTGAGGCTTATACTTTCTTGCCTTACAAGGACTTTGATGGCAATGTTACGGGGAGCTACTTGCTTGAGATACAAAATAATAATATAAATCGTATTATTGGATTCACCTCGGGAGAGATGCGCGTTACTTATCTCAGTGAGAAGGATATACGTTTGGACATGATGCTCTATACTGCTGATTCTATCCGCTATCGTGCCATCTACCAAGGTCCTGCTTTTGCAAATGATTGAACGCGAATATCATACTTATCTAAAATTAGAGCGTGGATTGAGCCAAAATTCCGTAACGGCATACGAATTAGATTTCAAACGCCTGCAGACCTATATGGAGGAACACCATATAGATGTAGTGCGTGCCACATTCGATGATTTGCAAGCTTTTGTTTTCGAAACATTTAAGGACATCAAAAGTGCGAAAACACAAGCACGTTTGCTATCCAGCATTCACGCTTTCTATCGCTTTCTGCTTTATCACCATTATATTGAGCAAGATCCGTCGGAATTGTTAGAGATGCCACGTGTCGAAAAGCATTTGCCACAAGTACTCACGCTGGAGGAAATCGATGCAATGGTTGCGCAGATTGACATGTCAAAGCCCGAAGGGCACCGTAATAAAGCCATCATAGAAATGTTATACGGAAGCGGTCTGCGCGTAAGCGAGCTGACTGAACTTCGATTGAGTAATATTTATCGTACAGAGGGGTATATGCGTATTATAGGCAAAGGCAACAAGCAACGACTCGTACCAATCTCACCAGAAGCGGATAAGCAATTAGCCTATTGGCTTGACGATCGCTCTAAACTGGATATCAAACCAGAATATACCGACATCGCTTTTCTTAATCATTACGGACGACAACTCACTCGAGCTATGATTTTTACTATCGTTAAGCGACTCGCGCAAGCGGCTGGCATTCGCAAAACAATCTCACCACATACGCTGCGACATTCCTTTGCCACACACTTGTTGCAAAATGGGGCTGACCTACGTATCATACAACAATTGCTTGGACACGAATCCATCGTAACAACCGAGATTTATACCCATATCAATATCCAAGACCTAAGAGAGGCTATTCTCAAATATCATCCTGAAAATCAATGAAAAAACTGGTATTCATACTATTAGGACTATGTATATTGCTCTCTAGACTATGGGCAATAGACTATGGATCACAAGAAACCATTGTTGTGGGAGATGTCTATGATGCTTATACGGGAGAAGCTTTGCCGAATGTAAACATCTATATACAAGGTACTACTATTGGCACAATGAGCAATGCAGAGGGTATGTTCCTATTGCGTGGATACATTGATCGCCAGCGAACTATGGTGGTATCAGCCGTAGGGTATAATACCGAACGTGTTCGCATTGAGGCAGGACAACAAGTGGGCATTGATGTGGCACTCAAAGAGAAGGTGGGCAATCTTGGCGATGTGTTTGTCTATCCAGGAGCCAATCCTGCATTACCATTGATGGATAATGTACGACGCCACAAGCAAAATAACGAACGAGTAGTCAATTTAGATCAAGCGAATACGTTAACCGCATTGTATGTATCGGATATTCAATCCAACCACCTGCAACGCAACCTATGGAAAAGTCTTCAGGCAGGAATGTTGCAACAAGAGGACTCTACCTTCCTCATACCACTCTATTGGCGTCAGCAATATGCAGATCAAATAGAGGAAAAAGCTACTTTACTTACTCTAACGGATTATCAAGTCTTGCTCAACCAACTGCAATCCTATTGCAATTTCTATGATAATAATGTCAATATACTCTCTGCTTCATTGCTTAGTCCTTTGGCAGCGTCGGGTAATACGTATTACAATTATTATCTCGCTGATAGTGTTTTGACTGATAAAGAGAAACATTATTTGGTTCATTTTCGTTCCAAAAATGTATTCTATCCTACTTTTAATGGGGAGATGCTTATTGATTCGGCTACCTATGCTTTGCGTAGTATGCGTGCCACTATCCCTGCAAAATCCAACATCAATTTTCTGCGCCAACTGACTATTCAACAGCAATTTGATGCCGATAATCAATTGCAACAGGAGAATATGTCTTTGTTGCTTGACTTTGCAATCAAGGCCGACACGTCGCGCATCTTTCCAACTCTCCTGCTTACTCGCAATACGCAGTTAGACGATGAGGCGAAGACGCAAAACCACGAACTAGTAAGAGAGCATGAACAGAGAGCTAATGTAATTGCCTCTGCCATGGATAGTGTAAGCAATACACCTCTTTTTAAGACAGCTAAATTCTTGGCATATGTGTTGCAAACAGGATGCATACCTACCAACAAATACGTAGAAGTAGGCAAAATACACCATCTGTTGCGATATAACTATGCAGAAGGATTGCGCCTAGGTATTCCACTCCGAACCACAGCTGAGTTATGGGAGCAAGTTTCCCTTGAAGTCTTTGTTGCCCACAGCACAGGGGACCGAGCTTGGAAAGGCATGGGGCAAGTCAATATCGCTTTACCAGCGCAGCGAAGACATATCCTTCGTATGCGATATAGCGATGAATATGTGCTATCTGATGTGAGTGATTTTCAACTGTATCTACGAGAAAACAATGTGCTCAGTCCACAGATCAATATCCTTACCCGATTGATGCAGGTCTTGCCATCCAATCAAAATTATTATTTTAATACGATGGCAAGAAGAAGAGAAGGGAAAATACACTTCGAAAATGATTGGAACAAGTACCTTGAAACACAATCATACCTCAAAATCGGACGATTAGGATATGGCATGCCTACTACCAATTATCATGCACAGCCCTCATTTGCTTATGCTACTTTTGGGACGTCTGTACGCATCAGTTTTAACGAGCGTAAAGTGGACTCTTACTTCCATCGTAGGCATATTTATAACCATCTGCCAGTCGTCTATTTAGGAGCTGAATTAGGTAGCTATCAAACACAGGATATGCTATCTTATCGCATGTATGGTAACCTGCAACTGATGATTAGGCACAAACTGAATCTTGGTATGGCAGGCTATTTGGATTATCTCTTGCAAGCAGGTCTTATCTTCGGACGTGTACCTTATCCTTTGCTCCACATCTTTGCTGCTAACCAAACCTATGCGTTTGATGCCCATCGATTCACGCTAATGAACACCTACCAATATGCGGCAGATCAGTACATATCGTTGCAAGCATCGTGGAATGGTAGAGGTGTCGTGTTTAATAGTATTCCAGGACTTCGCTACCTACGATTACACGAGTTGCTGGAAGTAAAAGTGGCATATGGAGGCATGCGAAATAACCATCAATCGGTTATTCCTTTTCCTACAAGTAGTCTTTTTGGAAAAAATCAAGCCAACGATTATCCCCTCTTATCTGCCCCCACAAAACCATATGTGGAGTTGGGTGTAGGTATTGGAAATATCTTGCGCGTAGCTGAAGTATATGGCGTATTCCGTCTTACGGACATACACAATCCACATACGCCATGGTGGGGAGTTCGTTTCCGCTTTTGGTTAGGGCTGTAATCTTTTCGTTGAGAGTGTTCTCCTAATCATTTCTGTAGGCACGCGGTGTCACGCCCACGTGGCTTTTGAAAAATCGATTGAAAAACGCTACGTTCTCAAAGCCTAAACGCATAGCTATCTCTTTGATAGGCATAGTAGTTACTTTCAATTGAGCCTTGGCATCCATTAAAATCGCATCCGCTATAATATCGCTGGCAGTATGCCCACTGGCGGCTTTGATTGTAGAGCAAAGATGAGGTACGGTGATATGCATTGCATCAGCATAGGAAGCCACTTGATGCCACTCGTGATAGTGCTGCAATACTAGATTATTATATTCTTGATATATCTCCGTCTTGCGATCTTGAGGTTGCAACTTTGCACTTTCAGAAGAAGTTGCTAATTCAAAGTAGGTTTGCTGAATTAGATTAAAAATATGCACCATACGGTCGGTAGAAATCATTGTTGGAGTAGAATTAATAGCTGTTTCCAACAGACACGTAAATTGCACGATTACTTCTGCTTGTTCGGGGGTGAGTTTTACTATTGGCTGATATATCTGCGAAGGGAATGACAGACGACGTATGCCATAGGCGTTTTTATCAACAAAAGATGATGAAAAAACGATGTAATTCAATTGAGCATCTTCGCTACATTCTTGTACAAAGAGGAAACTGCCAGGCTTGACATAAATCAAATCATTTTCCTTAAAGTCGTACTGCGTGATATTCAGTGTGGCGCGTGCAGAACCTTTTTTCATAAATGCATACACGGCACATTGTATCTGACAGGGGAATCTTCCATATTCGTTTAGCACTTTGCCACTTGCTTCGCCAAAAATATAATCTATAGGGCAGTCTATCAATGGTATTTTATCATCTTTCATAACAAAAGGTTTTATTTTGGCTGCAAAGATAGTGCTTTTTTTTGAATAATCCAAATAGTTGCACTATTCGTTGGATTTTTTTACCCAAATCGGTCTAACCGATTTGGGTAAAAATGATTCTCTTTACAAGATAAATTTATTTCTTACATCTTTTAATGACTGCTTTTGCTGCCAAATAAATTATTGCCAAGCCAAAGAGTCCCATGATGATGATACTCAGCTCGTGGCTATAAGCATCTATTAGTTCTTTCTGACCGCGAGTGAGGTAGCCAATCAATGCTAATACGATATTCCAAACACCTGCGCCTAAAAATGTATAGAAAAGAAACCAACCAAAATGCATCTTGCACAAGCCTGCCGGAATACTAATCAATTGGCGGATGCCCGGAATTAGACGACCAACAAATGTAGAGACCTTGCCATGCTCGTTGAAATAATCCTCAGCTTTTTTCACCTTCTCGCCTGAAAGCAAGCACAAGTGCCCCAACTTACTATCTGCAAACGCATACACAATGGGGCGTCCCAACCACATTGCCAGCCAGTAATTGATAATAGCTCCGAGCATTGCGCCAAGTGTACCAAAAAGAACAATGAGCAGTACATTCAGCGGATAGCTATCTGTGACATGAAGACTACTATTAGGATCTTCTGCCACATATGCTGCGGGTGGAATCACAATCTCGCTGGGGAAGGGTATAAAAGAAGATTCAATAGTCATCAATATGGTGATAGTAGCATAGTTCATATGGCTAGCATACCATCCTTCTACGCGCTCGATGATGCTGGGGGAAACTTCTGTTGCTATACTATCGGTTTGTGCCATTGTAAGGCACGTGCTGGCAATAAAAGCCAGTAGGATAAAAATTTTCTTCATATATTGTTATCTACAAACTCCACTGTTCAAGTGTATGTGTTAATTCATCAAAAGTCTGTGCTTTACTCTTTGCGCGCACTTCATTGATTTGCGCATTGACCGCCGCATCGTAGCTCTCTGTAGGTACTCGGCGTATTACACCAAGGGCTATAGGTAAAGCCTCCTCTTGTCCCATTATTGATAGCATACGGTGTAGTGTAGGGTCGGGCATAGTAGCATCGTGGGTGAGTACGCGCTCGTCGTCGGCGGATACCACGATGAGTTGCGGAATCAGTTCGTGTGAGTAGTCTAATGCCAATCCCTTATCGTTGTTCTTACCGAAAATCATTTTTTCGCCATGGCGTAGCACAATACTACGCTCGGCACGCTCTTCGCGGTCGGCAATCCACGAGTGGGTACCATTGTTGAAGATGATACAGTTTACCAAGCACTCAATCACACTGGCACCTTCGTGTTGAGCTGCCTGCACCATACAGTCCACTGTAGTAGGCATGTCCACATCCAATGTGCGAGCAAAGAAAGTGCCGCGTGCACCCAATACTAATTCTGCAGGGATGAATGGACGTTCTACTGTACCAAACGGACTGGATTTGCTCACAAAACCTTTAGGTGATGTAGGGGAGTATTGTCCTTTGGTTAGACCATAGATTCTATTGTTGAACAAACAGATATTGAGATTGACATTGCGGCGAATCTCGTGGATAAAGTGGTTGCCACCGATGGCGAGGCAATCTCCATCGCCTGTCATCTGCCAAACACTCAGTTCGGGGTGGCTGGTCTTGACGCCAGTAGCGATGGCACCGCCACGACCATGGATAGTATTGAAACCATAGGTGTTGAGGTAGTGGGGCATACGGCTCGAACAGCCAATACCTGAAATCACTACCGTTTGGTGGGTAGGCACACCCACTTGCGCCATGGCTTTTTGCAGCGCCATACAGATAGCATGGTCGCCACAACCAGGGCAGAACTTAACAAACTGATCGCTTTTGAATTGATTTGCTTCCATACTAATTTTTTATAGGGTATTATTGACAAAGTGTACTATTCTATCTACTGCGAATGGTTGGGCGGTAATCTCGTTGTACTGCTCGAGGTGAATACCCTCGAAGCGAGAGCGTAGATATCCTGCAAACTGTCCGTTGTTGAGTTCGCAAACCACGATGCGTTTGTATTGGCGCAACACCTCTTCGGTATTTTTGGGCAGTGGGTTGATATAATTGAAGTGCGCCAATGCACAATCTAATTGCTCGGCTGCGGCGAGCAGGTGTCCTTCGGTGCTTCCCCAGCCCACAAGCAGTGTGCTGCTATCTATATTGCCTTGCACCTCTAGCAATGGTATTTGGTTGGCTACTTGGTCAATCTTTGCTTGACGAGTTTGCACCATCTTTGCATGGTTTGCTGGGTTGGTTGAGATGATTCCCTTTTGCGTGTCGCGCTCCAAGCCGATATTGCGGTGCTCATATCCTTCCATACCCGGGTATGCCCAATAGCGCACGCCGCGCTCATCGCGCAAGGCTGGATTATACTTACCCTTGAGTTCTTCGGGTACGCTTTGTGGTTTAATGACTGGTAACTCGTTGAGTTGTGGGATGCGCCATAGTCCAGTACCATTGGCAAGATAGGTATCGGTAAGCAGCACAACAGGTGTCATGTTTTCTAATGCTATTTTGCATGCTTGATAAGCATAATCAAAGCAATTAGCCGATGTAGATGCTGCTATCACTACGGCTGGACATTCTCCGTTGCGTCCGTAGAGCGCTTGCATCAGGTCGGTTTGCTCGGTCTTGGTAGGCAGACCTGTACTTGGACCGCCGCGTTGCACATCGATTACCACCAGCGGCAACTCTGCCATCACCGCCAAACCAATGGCTTCACCTTTGAGCGACAGACCTGGTCCAGAGGTGCTGGTAGCAGCCAAATCGCCTGCGAAAGCTGCGCCGATAGCAGTACACACACCAGCAATCTCATCTTCAGCTTGCACCACCATCACGCCCATATCTTTACGTGCTGCTAGTTCGTGCATGATGTCCGTAGCAGGTGTGATAGGATAGGAACCTAAAAATAGGCGCTTGCCGCACCGTTCCGCTGCGGCGATGAGTCCCCAAGCTGTAGCTTTATTGCCTGCAATAGAGGTATATGTGCCTTGTGGAAGAGCGTGGGATTTCTCCACGTTCATGGTCTGGATATTCAGAGCAAGGTTCTGACCATAGTTGTAACCATCGGTTAGTACCTTGACGTTGGGTGCTATGAGTTGTGGTTTCTTTTGAAATTTCCCCTCCAAAAAATCCACAGCCTTGTCAATAGGACGATTGAAGAGCCAACATACTAATCCCAAGGCGAACATGTTGCGCGATTTGAGAATAGACTTGTTGTCCAATCCCATATCTTTGAGGCTCTCTTTGGTGAGTGATGTGAGGGCTACGGGCACAATCTGTACCGATTCTGGTAGTCCTAACTCGGTAAATGGGTTATCTGTTTGATAGAGAGCTTTATCTAGATCTTTAGAAGATAGTGAATCGGTGTCCACAATGATGACAGCATCGCGTTTGAACATTGAGTCACTGCTGTCCCATTGGGCTCCCGTTTGGTTAAATTTAGCACCTAATGCGCACACTTTCAGTGCGGCAGCATTCATGGCTACAATCACATCGGCTTGATCGCCAGGGGTATAAACACCAGTTCCTAATTGTACTTGGAATCCGCTGACGCCACCCAATGTGCCTTGTGGGGCGCGAATCTCGGCAGGAAAATCAGGCAACGTACTAATCTCGTTGCCCAAAATAGCGCTTAGTGAGGCGAACATGGTGCCTGTCAATTGCATTCCGTCACCCGAATCGCCACAGAAGCGAACTACTACATGTTGCATTTGCATGATTGTTGCTATTTTTGAAAAACGGCTACAAAGGTACGACAAAAAATGCACATGTGCAAAAAAAAACTTAGAAAGTTCAATTTCAGGATTGTTTTTTGGAGGATATATCGTGCCAATAATCGCGTTTTCTAAATAGAAACAAAATATCTACTACGTAGAAAAAACGTGTCAAATTGTGATTTTTTTTGTGTATCTGCAATTTTTTCATTACCTTTGCAGCCAAATTTGGAAAAGTAGGGTAATTGCTTTGAGCGATGTCTGCGCGCGTATTACCTACGGTATAAAACTAAGTAAACGTCGAACATAGAATGAAAATAAACAATAAAAATTGAGAAAATGAAACTATTTTGTACAAAAAAAGATGGACAGCCTCGTCAGAAGTTGGGCTGTTTTGGTAAAACATTGATAGGTATAGGAATCTATTTCCTTGTTTGTGCTTTGTTTAGTTGGATTTTAGGAGATACCCTCTCTACGCCAAAAACCACGTTGGAAGAGAATACTGTATATCGCATAGATATGAGTGGTGAATTGGTGGAGCAAGCCGCTGAAGACAATCCGATGAATCTTGTGATGGCAGAGATGACAGGCAAGGATATTCTGACTCAAGTAGGACTCAATGATTTGTTGAGCAATATTGCATTGGCTAAGAACAATGACAAAGTCTTGGGTATCTACTTGCGTGGTGGAGAATTGGCTGCAGCTCCAGCATCTGCTAAAGCTTTGCGCGATGCCTTGTTAGACTTTAAAGAGTCGGGTAAGTTTGTTATTGCCTATGCTGATTCTTATACGCAGACCAACTACTATATTGTTTCTGTGGCGGATAAGATTTATCTCAATGCCGTAGGTAGTGTAGCGTGGGATGGTCTTAGTGCACAGAAGATGTACTATACTCGTCTGATGGAGAAAGTGGGTGTAGAGATGCAAATCCTTAAGGTAGGCACATTCAAGTCTGCTGTAGAGCCATATTTCCGCACTTCTATGTCGGCTGAAGACCGCAAGCAGACCGAGCAATATCTCAATGGTATCTGGGAGGAGATGCGTTCTGCAGTAGCTCAATCGCGCCAATTGACCTCAGCGCAATTGGATAAATATGCCAACGAGGGCATGTCTGTTCAGCCATATGAGAATTATGTAGCGTATGGATTGGTAGATACATTGGTGTATGTACAAGATATGGATACTGTATTGCGTCAATACACAGGCACAAAAGATTATAAGGTGCTCAGTCATAGCAAGATGACAAATGTGGAGCGTGCTAAAGTGGATGCAAAAGATAAGGTTGCAGTCATCTATGCGGAGGGTCAGATTTTTGATGGTGGTGATCAGGGTATTACGGATACAGAGATGATAAAGATTGTCAATAAGATTCACAAAGATGAAGATGTGAAAGCTGTTGTTTTGCGTGTGAATAGTCCTGGCGGAAGTGCTGATGCGAGTGAGCAGATTTGGCATGCAGTGACCACTTTGCAAGCCAAGGGTATGCCTGTAGTAGTTTCTATGGGTGATTATGCTGCATCTGGTGGCTATTATATCTCATGTGCTGCGGATTATATCTATGCAGAACCTACTACATTGACAGGATCTATTGGTATCTTTGGTACTGTACCTAATTTCAAGAAGATTCGTGAGAAAGTAGGTATTGATATGGATGCTGTGAGCACGCATAAGTATTCTACGATGACTACTGGTATGGTCTATCGTGGTATGAGCAAGGATGAGCATGCCATCATGCAATCCATGGTAGAGCGTGGTTATGACCTCTTCACATCACGCTGTGCAGATGGTCGTGGTATGACGCAAGATGCTATCAAGGCTGTAGGTGAGGGTCGTGTATGGCTTGGTAAAGATGCGGTGAAACTTGGTTTGGTGGATGAGTTGGGCAACATCAATTCTGCTATCCAAAAGGCGGCAGAATTGGCTGAATTGCAAGCATATCAATTGAGCTATTATCCAGAGAAGAAAGATCCGCTCCAAGAGTTGCTGAAGATGCTTGACAATTCTACACCAGAAGAGCGTCTTATTATGAATATCCGTGAATTTGCTTCTGAAGCTCGTATCATGGCATTGATGCCAGAAGTAACTATCCAATGATAATAATGAAAAAGCTTGTTGTCTTTTTGGCTCTGTGTCTGTCTGTAGTTGCCTATAGTCAGTCGCGCTATAGCCTTGCTGTGCATGCAGGCTACGGACACAACCTCACATATGGCTCGTTTGCCAATTTCGACATAGATGCTTATTTGCCTATCAATCCGTATTTTGAAGCGGAAACCAATCTTCGTGCGAGCACTGCTAATTGCTATACCATAGGTGTGCAAATGCGTCCGAAGTTTGCGTTGCCTGTAGGTGAACTATTTCTTGAAGACCGACTGATGGCTAATTGGATAGCGCGCGATCATGTCAACGAATTTATGCATGCGCTTTCGCTTGGATACCGTATGCAGTATGTGAGTGCACAATTGGGATTTTTCTCTCGCGTGATAGTGCCAACACCTTATGAGAGGAATAGCGATAATGGTAGCATAGCAGAACCATTCAAATTGCTCTATCGTGTAGAGGCATTTGTTCGTCCTGAAACTTCATGTTGGAATTTGGCAGTTGCTATATCTAATGTGGATGATCATATGATGGAGCGCCCATGGAATCCGATGCTCTATCTCAGAGCTTGGTATGATGTGCATGAGCATTGGCGTTTGCATTTGGCAGGAAAGTACAAAAATGCGGGTATGTTCCATATGAACGCGCATTATTATGCATCTGAAGTTCGGGTGGGTGCTGAGTATAGGTTTTAATTATGAATTATGAAGTTTGAATTATGAAAGCTCTTAAAACCTTTAAAATTGTTGCCGTCTTCATCGCATGCGTGGCGATGACGGCTTGTGGTCCTGAATTTCGTTTTGACTTAATAGGAAATATTGCAGGCACATCACCACGCATAGATCAGCGTTTGGCAGATTCTGAGAAGTACAATGATGCGCATCCTTTTGTGACCTTGCAAGCTCCTGCAGAAAACTATCATGTATATGTCTGCACCGATACGCATATCACCACCGAAGTGAGTCGTTGGCAAGCTTTTGTAGATGATTATCGTCAAGACACGTTGTGTCCAGTAGCTATTCACTTGGGCGATGTGGTGGATGCGCAGCATCACTTTGATGAGATGTATAATGCGTTTGTCGAGGTGTCTGTCAATCATTGCAAACAAGATACATTGATGGTGGTGGCAGGTAACCATGATATTTGTTTTAGCCAATGGCCTGCTTACTTAGAGATTTTCAAGACGAGTACTTACTACTTTATCGTCGAGACCCCACAGGGTCAGCAAGATTTGTATATCATGTTTGACTCTGCGGATGGTACTGTCGGCAGCAAGCAGCTCACTTGGCTCAAAAAGACATTGGAATGGGCAGCTGCACAGTCATTCCGCCATATTGTGGCTTGTACGCACACCCACTTTTTTATGCGTGATGGCTCGCAAGGTGTGGCTACCAATTTTTCTATTGAGGAAACTTACTCGCTGCTCAATCTCTTTCAGTCGAGTGGCGTAGATATGGTCTGGACGGGGCATGATCACTCTCGTGAGGTGACGCAGTACAAAGATATGACTTGCATTATTGTAGATTCAATGACAGATGAGGATAAGTCGCCATATTATATGCGTGTGGATATGGGTAGTGAGATTGCCTATGACTTTGTGCCTGTAGTTGTGAAATAATGGATAAAAGCAGTATCGTGGTTCGCACACTGCAAGTTATTTCAGATGTCACATATATGAAGAAGCTTACATGGATTATAAGCATTGCGTGGTTATTCTTGATTCCGCTTTCGCTCTATTCTCAGGACACTACGCAGACATCCATTCGCCCTAAGGTGGGTATTATACTATCAGGTGGTGGTGCAAAAGGTGCTGCGCATATAGGTGTACTCAAATACATCGAAGAGATGGGGATTCCCATTGATTACATAGCGGGTAATAGTATGGGAGCTGTGATGGGAGGAATGTATGCTTTGGGCTATTCCACCGATGAAATTATTGATATTATCAGCAGCGCAAACTGGGATAGACTGATAAGCAATGAGGTGGATCGACGAAAAACATCTTTTAGGCATAAAACTGAAGATGCTTCACTAATCTTTACCCTGCCATTTTCGTTTAAGATGCGAAAAGAAGATTTGCAATCCACGTCTTTTAAGAACTCGCTACCGCAGGGGTTTGTTTCGGGAGATAATATCATCAACATGTTTAACGCGCTTGCAGTAGGCTATGCCGATTCGTTGTCCTTTGGGCAATTGCCTATTCCTTTTGTATGTGTTGCAACAGATATGTTGAGTGGTGAGGCGGCTACGCTCGATAAGGGAGAGTTTACTAAAGCAATGCGTGCTTCTATGGCTATACCTATTCTGTTTGACCCTATCAAGATGAACCAAACGCTCTATACCGATGGCGGATTGACTTGTAATTTCCCTGCAGAGCAGTGCAAAGCGATGGGCGCAGACTATATTATCGGTGTGAGCATGTCGCCTGGATTGGAGGATAATCCAACTAATTTGTCCTCTATCTTGTCTCAAATAAAACAGCTTAAAGAGATTATCACAGACAAGGATGTAGAGCAATATCACAAGCATTGCGATATATTCATACGACCTGACTTAAAGGGGGTAGGCATGTTGAGTTTTGATGCTGAGAGTGTAGCCCGAGTAGCGCAGAGTGGATATGAGGCGGCTTCGGCTCAAGCTGACAAGTTTGCCGAGCTGAAGCGTAAAGTGTTTGAGCAGCCACTTGCTGACTCTGTCAAGGCTGTGAAAACAAAGAAAGCAATCAATATCATTAAGAACAAGGTGCTAATATCCAAAATAGAGTTTGTAGGCGTTAATAAGGAGATTGAGAAGTGGATGCATCGTGCATGCAAAGTGCATGTTGGTGACTCGATCAATAAGAAGGAAATCGACGAGTCGGTGTCTATCTTCTATGGTACTGGCAGTTATAAGAGTGTTACTTATACGCTCCATGATGATTTGACAGCTATAGGAGGCTATATTCTTCGTTTTAATCTTGTAGAGAAGTCTCCACATGATTTTGGTCTTGGCTTGCGATTTGACTCGCAAGATATGCTATCGGTGCTTTTGCATGTAGGTATCAATAGCAATCATATGAGTGGATTCAAAGCGGATTTAGACGCTAAGCTCGGAGGTAATCAGTGGCTCAAATTTAACCTTTCGTATGGACATTTGCTATATCCTAAAATCAATCTGGCATATCACTTCAGAAATTCCGAGTTGGATGTTTATGATATGGATGTGTTGGATATGAACGAGAAATTCTTGCAACATAAGTTTAGGCTTTATCTCTCTGAAAACTATTCCAGAACATTCAATTTGGGAGTAGGTATGGAGTGCGAATTACTTACGCCACGCAAAGTGATGTACTCGCTTTATGATGCGGTGGATATGGATTATAAATCGGTGAATACGTTAGGTTTATTTGCGTATGTGAGTTACGACAACCTCAACAAAACCCGATTCCCTACACGAGGCGTAAAGAGCAGGATTGATTTCACATGGAAGGATTGCACGTTTAGCAAAAAGACTATTGATAAGTTGCATTTTGCCTCGTTGGTCTTTGGATTGGAGAGCTATATACCTATCTACAAAGATCGATTTGTCATCGCACCACAGCTATACGGCAGTTTTTTGTTGGGAGAGGGTGCTGTCAGTGGTAAAGATGGAGCGTGGAATCCTATTTTCCAAGGACCGGTGCCGATGTTTCCATATATGAACAATATTATCGGCGGTGCTGAAATGGGAAGATATATAGACCACCAGTTGCCTTTTATCGGATTGAATAAAATATCTTTTGCATTCAATAATGTGGCGATAGCTCGACTTGATATGAGGGTGCGTGTCTATAAGAATCATTACCTGACTGCTATTGTCAATTATGCTCGATCGAGCATAGATTTCAAAAACTTTTTCCGTGAGAGTGATGTGCTGCAATGGAGCGAACTTTATGATTACAATGTTTCCAATTGGTGGGGCGCTGGTGTACGCTATTCGTTGGACACCAAGATTGGACCTCTGCATTTTGATATTAGTTCATCCAATATATCCAAAAAACTGAACCTGTATTTTAGTTTTGGATACTATTTTTAATCGATAAAATCAATTCCACATATGAAGAAAGTGACATCCTTGCTGATATTCATAGCAATCTTCATGATGACATGTCCGACTAAAGCCACCAATAATATGATAAGCGAATCTACCATTCAGCAAGCCTTGAGCGCTCTCTCTCAAGCGCAACCTCAAGCCAATATGCATTTGGCAGAGCGCGGGACGCGACAAGTAGCGGCTTTTTGGCAAGAGGCGGATGGTACGGCGAACGATTTTATACAGCTGGTTCGAACATATTATGTGGCTGATCACGAGGATAGACAACAACTCTTTGAACGCCTATCTTTCATCTTAGAACAATGTGGGCAAAGCGCAGATGTGCTCAATAATACACTACAAGAACCTACTGTATTGATCGGAAAGGGGGAGCCTATTGCGATAGATTGGATTGTTAGTGGATATAGTCCGATGGCGCATTTTTCCGAGGATATGTTTGCTAACAAACTTGCTCATATTTGTGTACTCAATTTTCCGGCATATACTTTAGACGAAAAAAACACGCTCGGACTACAATGGACACGCCTCGAATGGGCATATGCTCGAATGGGAGAGGTCTTCAACACACGTATTCCGGGGTATGTGTATGCACATAGTGCGCAGACGATGAATCAGGCGGAAAACTATATCTCAAACTACAATGTGATGATGCATTGTGTGCGCAATGAAGCAGGGCAAGCGCTTTGGACAGAACCGATGGCGCTGCTTTCGCATTGGAATTTGCGCGATGAGATCAAATCTAATTATGCTAACCTTCCGTTAGCTCATGAGAAGCAAGAAATGATATACCAAATCATGCTGCGTATTATTCAGCAAGATATTCCTGCATGTGTGGTAAATAGCGATGATTATTTGTGGCAACCCTATTCTAATCTTGTAAGGCAGGGGGCGACTTTAGAAATACAGGAGTGCGAGGCAGAACCCAATACGCGCTATCAACATATATTGAATATTTTTCATGCCATGCAGCAGCTTGATGTATATCGGGCAGATGCTCCAAGCCATGTTTTGCGAACTTTCAACGAAGACTTAGAAATATCCCAAGAGGAGATTCGATATTTATTTACTACTTTGCTCCAATCCGATGAGGTTAGGGCTGTGGCTGAGATTATTCGCGAGCGTTTGGGGCGTGAACTTCGTCCGTATGATATTTGGTACGATGGTTTCAAAAGTCGTAGCATTCTGTCTGAGCAGGTGCTTACAGAGCAAACACAAACGCGCTATCCTACGGCTATTGCTTATGAAAAAGATATTGCAAGAATGTTGATGGATTTTGGTTTTGATGCGGATAAAGCGCATGATATTCAATCGCATATAGTAGTGGAAGCGGCGCGTGGTTCGGGTCATGCTCGTCCATGCGTAGGAAGAAACCAGCCTGCTCGACTGCGCACGCGCATCAGCAACAACGGTATGGATTATAAGGGATATAATATTGCTGTTCATGAGATGGGGCATAATGTAGAGGAGGTGATTTCGCTTTATGATATAGACCATTATATGCTGGCGGGTGTACCTAATACGGGTTTTACTGAGGCCAGTGCATTTCTTTTCCAACAACGCGATATGCAACTTTTGGGCTATGGTCAACAAACGATGAGCAGAGAGGCTATGCTTGATATGATCTGGAGCATGTATGAGATTATGGGGGTAAGCTTGGTAGATATGGCTATGTGGCAATGGTTGTATGAGCATCCTAATGCTTCGGTAGCAGATCTTAAGGATGCGGTAATAGCTATTGCCTCTGATATTTGGAATACATATTATGCACCAATTTTAGGCGAAGTGGATAGTCCGTTGTTGGGCATTTACTCGCATATGGTAGGATATGCGTTGTATTTGCCGGGATATCCTATTGGTCAGTTGGTGCAATTCCAATTAGAAGAGCACTTGTCTAAATGTCAAACACCAGCAGAATTTGCTAAGGAATACATGCGTATTTATCAGCAGGGTAAACTGACGCCTAAGGCATGGATGATAGGTGCTGTGGGAGCACCGATGAGTGTCGAGCCTATCCTGCGAGCTGTGCGTAAAGTACTTTGATGCGAGCTTTGGCGCATGCTCCTCTATTACTTCCGAATTGTGTTCAGGTAAGTCCTGACCTATACACAATAATTGTTTAACTTTCCCTTTTGAATATTTGCATAATTCAGAAAAATGTTGTGATTTTGCAGTCGAATCCTACACTTGGAGAATTGTATTCTGTGAAAAGCGTTTCGTCGAGTCTCTTTGGGTAGGTTTCAGACATATTAAATAGCGTTTATCGATTACTTGATGTACAAAAATTGAAAATACATCATTGCAGACCCAACCTATATCAACGCCTCAGTAGGAATGACAATGCCTGATATGAATAACCAAGAAGCACGAATAATTGCACTATAAAAACCTTTTTCAGTACAATTCTATCTTCATCGTATCTTCGGGGTATCTTCGGGATATCTTCGGGATAAAAACAGTGACTTTTTTGAAAAAAATCCATCCCCAACATCAAATGCTCAGCACTTGCATGGCTGTCCACTTATCATCATTGATATCCTTCTTTTGCTTAATCGCTTTGGTCAGCGGAACATAGTCAATCTCACCGTTCTTCATACCAACCATGATATTACGCTGGTCTTCCAATAACGCTTGTACCGAAGCGATACCCATACGCGAAGCCAAAATACGATCGTTAGCAGTAGGCGAACCGCCACGTTGCAAGTGACCTAAAATGGTAACACGCGAACTGAACTCAGGATGCGCCTCCTCCATCATCTTAGCCACTGCTTGTGCACCGCCTTCTACAGCATGCTCTTGCACCAACACGATACTGGAGTTCTTGCTCTTGCGCTTGCCCTGACCTATAGCTTCCTCTATCTGCTCAATAATAGTAGCACGCTCGGGGATAATAGCTGCCTCTGCACCAGCTGCGATAGCAGCATTCAGTGTCAAGAAACCCGCATCACGCCCCATTACCTCTACGAGGAAAACGCGTTCGTGACTAGTAGCAGTATCACGAAGCGTATCCACACAGTGCATAATCGTATTGAGCGCAGTATCATATCCAATTGTAGCATCCGTTCCCCAAAGATCATTATCAATAGTACCAGGAATACCTATCACTGGTACGTTAAACTCTTGAGCAAAAATGCGACCACCTGTAAAAGTGCCATCACCACCAATAAGAATCAGCGCATCAATATCTTCACGCTTAAGCGTCTCATACGCTTTCTGACGACCTTCCTTAGTAGCAAACTCCGCACAACGAGCTGACTTGATGATCGTACCTCCACGTTGAATGATGCCACTCACATCTTGCGTAGTAAACTCTTTGACTTCACCATCAATAAGTCCCTTATAACCACGATAAATGGCTTTAACTTTAATATCGTTAGAGATAGCTGCACGTGTCACCGCACGCAATGCAGCATTCATACCTGGTGCATCACCACCCGAGGTGAGAACACCGATTGTTTTAGGTTTATATTCCATATATTTTGGTCTTTAAAATTCAAACTATAGGCGCTTTACGCCGTTCTCTAAACAAGTACGAATCTGCTCCATCAACCATTTAGGGGTAGATGTTGCTCCACAAATACCCACCCGATCCACTTGATGACACCGCTCAAGCAACTTCGATGTAATATCAGCCTCGCTACTTACAAAAACCGTGCAAGGATTCACCTCCAAACAATTATTGTATAGCACTTTTGCATTCGAGGATTTCTGTCCACCTACGAAAATCACCACTTCATTGCTACGCGCAAATTCTTGCAAACGCTTCACACGATTGGCTACGTTGCGACATATAGTATCGTGGTATTCAAAAGCAATAGGATTATCAGGCGATAAGGCAGTAAGGCGTTGGATTTCCGCAACAATAGCATGAAACTCTTCCACAGACTTCGTGGTCTGCGAAAAAAGATAAATCGGACGCGAAAAATCCAATTTACAAAGGTCATCCATACCCTCAATTACAATTGCTGTGTTATTGGTTTGTCCTTCCAATCCAATCACTTCTGCATGCCCTTTTTTACCAAAAATCACTATCTGTGCCCCCGTATGCTTGCCATGATGTGCTAAATACGTGTCACGAATACGCTTCTGCAACTTCAACACCACAGGACACGATGCATCAATAACTTCAATGCCATTTTGCTGAGCTATGCGGTAAGTACTAGGAGGTTCCCCGTGCGCACGAAAGAGCACACGCACGTTGTGTAAGGTGCGTAAATCATCATAATCAATAGTTTCCAATCCCAGTCGCTCTAAACGCTGTACCTCTTGACCATTATGTACAATATCCCCTAAGCAAAAGAGTGTCCCCCTCTGCAGTTCGCGTTCGGCAGCATCAATAGCCGATGTCACACCGAAACAAAAACCCGAATATTCGTCAATCGTAACTTTCACCTCTGAACACTAAATAGTAGCGCAGCGTTTTCTAAACACATCAATAATACGTTCCATTTGCTCCTCACGCGTCATATGACTATTATCCACCACTACAGCATCTTCTGCCTGACGGAGTGGACTTTCAGCACGGTGCGTATCGCGATAATCACGATCATTGACATCTGCCAACACCTCATCCCATATAGGATTCTCGCCCTTGGCTTGCAACTCCTTAAAACGACGTTCCGCACGCACTTCTGGCGAAGCTGTAAGGAAGAGTTTGAGTTCTGCTTGTGGGAAAACCACCGTACCTATATCCCGACCATCCATCACGATACCTTTCTCTACGCCCATTGCCTGCTGCTGCTCTACCAAGAAAGCGCGCACCTCCTTGATTGTAGAGATCTTTGAAGCAAGATTACCAATCTCCAAGGTGCGGATTGAAGCTTCCACATCCTCACCGTTAAGTGTCACATGCTGACCTGCTGGCGTTTGTACAAAACTAATGTGTATATCTTGCAGCAGATCTACCACTTTGGAAATATTCAAATCGTGCAACTCTTCAACTGCACTATTCGTATTACGCTGCACGTACAGTGCCACCGCACGGTACATAGCACCTGTATCTACATAAGTGTAACCAGCATGCTTGGCAAGAGCCTTGGCTATTGTGGACTTGCCACAAGAAGAATAGCCATCAATAGCTACGATAATCTTATTTATCATTTGACAATATACGATTTATTTCAAAAAACTATTTATATCTGTAGAAAGAGATACTTGATAGGTAAAATTGCTCTTGGTATATTGACTAAGCGCAAAACCCAATCTAAATTTATAAATCTTCACCCCTGCACCAAAAGCCAAACCCGCTAAACTGCGTGCGCCTGTCAACTTCATCTCTGCTTGACGTCGATGGTTGTAGCTTAAGGTGAGATAAAATCTCTCACTTTTAGGCACAACATCAACCGCCCAAATCGTATGACGAAGAAGCATATCTCCCCACCTCACACGTTCTTCCATTGGAGCAATATTCCAACGTTGTAAATTGTGCATTGTCAACGAAAAACGAATTGGAGCATGTGCTAATCGATAACTCAATCCTAATTCCAAATTTAATGGCAGCATTTCCGTATGCTGACCAAAATCCTCCTCATAGAAAGCTTTGAGTTGCCAACCTATATTGCGTAATGCCAATCCCATATGAAAAGTACTATCAGCCGTTTGAAAATGAGCTCCAACATCCGCACCTAATGCAAAACTGCTATATGATTCATATATACTAAAAATTGGTTTAAGCGTTGCTCCCACGCGGAACATCGGACCTAATTGCCTTGCATAAATCAAATCCACACAAATATCTTTCGCACTAAAAGTAGTACCCAATAGATTACCATTTTCATCGGCATAAGGCATATTGCCATAATCCAAATAGTGTACCGCAGCGGCAAAGTAGTTGTGCTTATAGTTATGACCATACATCACACTCCCGAACATCGTACCCGCAAGGTAATAAGCATAATTCAATTGCAACACCTTGTCGGTAGTGGATGTCAACAACGCAGGGTTCATAAACGCCATACTAATATCGCCATCTGCAATTGCTACATTATCACCACCCAAGGCATTGATGCGCGACGAAACTGGCAAATCTAAAAAATGAAACACACCACTTCCTGCTCCTTTAATTTGTGCTTGAAGGGGAGAGATTATCGCTACAAACAAAAGCAATAATACCGATATATTTTTCCGCAATTTCATTTTCGTGCAAACTTTTCCAATTTATTTGGTCACAAAATTACTACATTTTCTTGAAACACGCAACCTTTTTGAGCAAATACAAATACTTTTTTAGATATTTTATATTCTACAGCAGTTTTTTTATATAAAATTTGGCAGAACGAAATATATTTCGTACCTTTGCATGTTGATTAGGCATGTTTTGTTTTCACTACTAAATTGGATTCGCCTATTAGACGTTAGACAATAAACAACAAACTAAATAAAAACAATTAAATTCAAAACATTTATGATGTGGTTAAAAGATTCATCTATTGGCCGTAAATTGGTGATGAGTATCACTGGTTTGGCTTTGGTTTTCTTCTTGCTTTTCCACGGCGCGATGAACCTCGCGTTGGTGTTCTCGGAGGAAGCCTACAACGTAATCTGCTCTATTCTTGGAGCTAACTGGTATGCATTGATCGCAACTGCTGGCCTTGCTTTCTTGGTTGTGTTGCACTTTGCGTACGCACTTTACCTCACCATCCAAAACCGTATGGCTCGTGGTAAAGATCGCTATGCTGTTACCGCTAAGCGCGAAGGCGTTGAGTGGGAGTCAGAGAACATGTTGGTGCTCGGTTTCGTCGTAATCGGCTTCCTCGTTCTCCACATGGCTAACTTCTGGTTCAAGATGCAGTTCACCGAGATCATGCACATCTTGGGTGCGCACGATTTTTCAGTTTCTGAGTTCGCTCCAACCGATGGCGCTGGCCTCGTTAAGGCACTCTTCACCACTCCTATCTGGGGTCAAGTGTACTGCGTACTCTACCTCGCATGGCTCGTTGCATTGTGGTTCCACCTCCGTCATGGTGTATGGTCCGCTCTCCACACCATGGGCTTCAACAACCTCGTATGGATGAAGCGCGTGAAATGCATTGGTGCTATCGTAGCAACCCTCGTAGTAGGTCTCTTTGCTGTAGTAGTTCTCTACTACCTCGGCGTAGGTATCGGCATGCTCTGCGCATAAAATAAGTGCCTTCGGCACGTTATATGTCCTAGCGGACGTTGCATGTCTTTGACGTTGTTAAGTTATTTGTCCTTTGGACGTTATCTATGTTAACACTAATGATAACCAAAATAACCAAAACAACTAAATAACGCGGCTCTGCCGCATGTAACGCAAAGCATAAAACGTGAGCCGACAGGCAAACCAATAACAATTTTTTGCATAAAAAATTCAAAAACATATGGCAACAAAAAAACAAACTGCGCAGGTTATTACGCCTGAAATGGCGAAGATTCCTGCTGGTCCACTCGAGAAGAAATGGACCAATTACAAAGACCATCAGAAGTTGGTCAACCCAGCCAATAAGCGTCGTCTCGACGTGATCGTAGTTGGTACTGGTTTGGCTGGTGCATCTGCTGCGGCATCCCTCGCAGAGATGGGCTTCAATGTCCTCAACTTCTGTATCCAAGACTCTCCACGTCGTGCACACTCTATCGCTGCACAAGGTGGTATCAACGCGGCTAAGAACTACCAAAACGATGGCGACTCTGTTTATCGCCTCTTC
>JAFNUD010000060.1 GCA_017384225.1 Paludibacteraceae bacterium | reverse complement strand
GTGAGGCTGACATAGGGTCCGCCCATTGCTTCGCCGTTTAGGATTTTCCATAATCCGCGAACCTCTGTAGCTGAGGTACTGTCATTCACCATGACGGTGCGCATCTGAGGTGGCATCACCTTGTATTCGGTACCCATAAATGCCCCCCCCACGCTGCCTTTCACTACGCGACTGAGTACTTCATCGCGTTTCTGATTGAGGTATGCGAGGGTGAAAGTGTTGGCATCGGTATAGGGGTAACTATATATAATAAGGTCGCGGCGCATAGGACCTTTGTTGCTGCAGCACCATAGTAGGCGTACTTCGCTGGCTACAGCAGTAGGGCGACGCAGACTATAGGTGGTAGCTCCGCCTAATGTGGTATCCATGATGACGATATAGTCTTCTGGAATCAGCATGTCGTATCCTTGTTGCTGTAGGATAGCGCGTGCCTGTTTGTTGGTGCTGGCGCGGTAGAATTTGGTTTGGCGTTTCAGTTCTTGACTAACAAACCACTCGCGCACAGCTGTTCCGTTTGCTAACCAGTAGTTGATAAATTCTTCCTCTGAGGGCGATTGTATGCGATAGATGGCTTGTGGTGTGGACCAATAGTCGTTGGACACTTTCGCTTTGAGTTGGGTGTATTTTTGTGGGTTGATGTCCACAAATAGGATATTGCGTGTGGGTTTGAACATATCGTCAAACTGTGTGGTAGGCACATGTGCCAAACGGAAATAGGGTTCCACTTGTGGCATGCATGGCATATCTGCAGCCATGATGGCTTCTACCAAATCGTATAGGCTTGCTATAGGTTTGGTATAGCCCGACGCTTCGTTCACGAGCTTGTGTTGGGCTATTTCGTTGAGTTGGTCTTGCGTGAGTGCTTGGTCGTTCATTACGACGAGACATTCGTAGATAGAGCCAGTAGCGGAGGTCAGGATACGACCGTTGTTATTGCTTTTGCTCTTGCCACAACTGACAAACAGGATTATTGCGGCTGCGAGCAATAGTCCGCGATGGATGATGTGTGTCGTTTTCATATTGATATGCTATTTTGTTTGCAAAGGTACATATTTTTTTTGAATCTTGCAAATATGAATATAAAAAAGCCATTTTTTTGCCCAAATGCTTGCGTATGTGCATTTTTTATTGTACTTTTGCACCCAAAATGGTGGTTTTTGTACCACCAAATAAGGTGTTTTTTATACATTAATGATATGAAGTTATGGCAAATACTAAATTAGAAACGGTATTAACACAGTGGCAAAATCTGCAACCATTAGCAGAAATTGATCGTGATAGATTGAGTCGTCGATTTACTATTGACTTTAACTACAATAGCAATCATATCGAAGGAAACACACTCACTTATGGTCAAACGGAATTGCTATTGCTCTTTGGAAAAATAGTAGGTGAAGCCAATTTCCGCGACTGCGAAGAGATGAAAGCAAGCAATGTGGGATTGCAAATGATGTTGGTAGAATCATCCGATAAGCAGCTTCCACTTACGCAAAACTTCATTCGCACTCTTCATCGAACATTGCTTCGAGAGGATTATACGGTTTATCGTATGTTACTTGGAGGCGTACAAACGAGCTATGTGATTCATGCTGGACAGTACAAGACACGCCCAAATAGTGTGATTACTCGCTATGGCGATCGATTTGAGTACGCTTCTCCTGAAGAGACACCTGCATTGATGGCAGATTTGGTTGATTGGTACAATCATGCAGAGCAAGAAGGCAAATTATCACCTATTGACTTAGCGATATTGTTTCACTATCGATATATTCGTATTCACCCATTTGAGGATGGCAATGGTCGTATTGCCCGACTGATGGTCAATTACATTCTT
>JAFNUD010000032.1 GCA_017384225.1 Paludibacteraceae bacterium | reverse complement strand
CGGCTATTGTGCGAGCGACTTTGAGTATGCGGTCGTAAGCACGAGCTGAAAGCCCCAATTTGTCCATGGAATATGCCAATAGTTTGTCGCTTTTATCGTCCAATACGCAATATTCACGCACCAATTTTGTGGTCATTTGTGCATTGCAGTGGATGGGTGATTTGGCTGTTTGGTTGTATAGTGCAAAACGCTGCTGCTGTATCTTCCGAGCACGTATCACTCGTTCGCGTATTTGGGTGCTACTCTCACTGGGGGTAGCATCTTTGAGCATCGAGTAGGGAACAGGTTGTATATCACATTGTATGTCAATACGATCTAACAGAGGTCCGGATATGCGGCTCATATAGCGATGTATCTGTGCTGGCGTACATGTGCATGGGTGAGCGGGGTGATTCTCACCGTAGTGTCCACATGGGCATGGGTTCATAGCTGCTACCAGCATAAAACTGGCTGGGTAATCCACGCGCATCTTCGCACGCGTAATGGATATATGTCTATCTTCCAATGGTTGGCGCATCACCTCCAACGCACTACGTTTGTACTCGGGCAATTCATCCAGAAAGAGTACGCCATTGTGTGCCAGACTGATCTCTCCAGGCTGCGGATTGGAGCCTCCACCCACTAAAGCCACATCGGTGATGGTATGGTGTGGACTACGGAATGGACGTTGCACAATCAATGCACTTGCCATACCGTTCTTCTCTTTGCGGCGTGCCATCATACCTGCTACGGAGTATATCTTGGTGGTTTCTAATGCTTCATTGAGTGTCAGTGGCGGTAGGATAGAAGGCAATCGTTTGGCCATCATACTCTTGCCCGCTCCTGGAGGGCCTACCATCAGCATGTTGTGTCCGCCTGCAGCAGCCACCTCCATAGCACGGCGTACATTATCTTGTCCACGTACATCGGAGAAGTCCAAGTCAGCGGAAAAAGCGTGCATATGAAATTCTGCATCCGTATCCACTTGTGTGGGGGTAAACACCTGTGTACCATTGAGGAAATGCACTACTTCACTCAGGTGGGACAGGCCATAAACCTCCAAATCGTTGACCACTGCCGCTTCGCGTGCGTTTTCGGCAGGTAGTATTACTCCTTTGAACCCTGCCTTGCGGGCTGCCAATGCGATAGGCAATACCCCCTGAATAGGGTGTAACGATCCGTCTAACGATAACTCGCCCATCACGATATATTGATCCAGCAATCTGGTCTGCACCTCTTCTTCGGCGGTTAGCATACCGATAGCCAAAGGTAGGTCATACGATGCTCCCTCCTTCTTGATGTCAGCAGGTGCCATGTTGATGGTGAGTGTGTGGCGTGGCTTGCTGTATCCATTGACAGTCAGAGCAGCCATAATGCGCTCGTGACTCTCCTTGACAGCATTGTCTGGAAGACCTACGAGCGTGAACTCAAAACCAGGTACTGCGTGAACTTCGATAGTCACAATCACCGCATCAATGCCTTGCGGCGCAGCTCCATAACATTTGATTAACATAAGCAGTTTGGCTATTTAAGGGGTAGATGGTGCATCTTGAATAGGAATAGTAATGGCATCTTCGGTTGTATCTGCACGGCGCTGACGCACTTTTTTCTTGAGGCGTTTCCAATTGAAATCGTGCTTGAATACTAAACCCACTCCCTGTACGGTATTGGCTTGTCTAAGCGAATATTTGTCCACAGTATGGGTATATGCTTTTGCGCGCAGTTTGCCGTTGGCGGTCAACAGGTACTCTATATCCAAATCGCCAAAGAAGGGACGATTGCTCAGGTCGTTGTAGCGATAACCAAAATTACCATTGATGACCAACTGCCGTATGGGTTGTAGTTGGAAGTTAGCTTCGTATTCTTGTGATGCGGTTTCTCCCTCACCATCGGTACGGAAATTGAATCCCATGGTGAAGATGTCGGTGAGTTTGCTCAGCCATGAGTTGATTTGACCAGTGATGGTCGATGATAGAAACGAGTAGGTCTCGTTGAGTCCGACTGTTTGTGTGTTTTGCAAGTAGTCAGCTGTGTAGAAACGGTTGAATACCAGCAGGTAGATTACCTGACGCATGAGCATCTCTTCGGTGTTGATGATAGAGTTGACTTGGCTTTGTACTGACTCATCTGATTGTGGCAACTCTACTGCAAAACGCAGAGTAGGATTGAATAGTTGGTCGGTCATGTACAACACGCAGTTGACAGGTACCGATGAGCGGTTGGTAGCCGCTTGCGAGAACTCGCTACCAAATAGGTCGCGCAGTGATGCCGTAGTATGGTAGCGACCTGTAATGTCCACCGTAGGTGAAAGGTAATTGCCACTCCAAATCACGCGACTGCCTTCGGCTATATCAAAATTGCGGCGAACGATATTACCTAATGCGTAGGAGAATACACCTGATTGCAGTGTGTATGTACCCAACATCTGTACATCTTCGGTAGAGTCATCATAGGTGATTTTTATATTGCCTTCGCCTCGACCGCGAATGCCATCGTCACTACCTAATCGAATGTTAATATCTGTGGTTGGAGTAACTTCGAGCTGTAATGATAAGATGAAGCGGGAACGTGGTTGTGTGTTCGTAGGTGTGCTATTATTCTGTTCATAGTTGAGCAAGCGAAGTAGCGTGTGGGCAGTATCTGGCTGTACAAAATGCACAAACGAAGAGTTGGATGCTACCGAAGCTGTATTAACGCTAAGATAGAATTTGGAATTAGGTTCTGTGCGTGCGTCCACATTGATACGACATTCTGTGTCATTACCTTTGATATTAACCTTGCCCGTACCATATACTTTGCCATAAAACAAAGATTGTGCGTTATATGGCAAGTTCATTGCCAGCATGTTGTTAACATCTACGTTGAGGTCGAAGGTGAAGTTTTGGAAATAGGTATGATGGATTGTTCCGTCAAAAGTACCATGGTGTCCCTCCGCATCCCATACGTCTATGTGTGGCAGACGAATAGCAGTGGAGTCCAAGAATATAGAGTCGTTTAAATAGAATGTGCTACCCAATTGTGGTATCGTGAGTTGTACATCTTTTCCCAGCATAGCAGCGGTTACCCAAACCTTTTGTTCTATTCCAGACACTTGCATATTACCGTGTGCTCTACCTTGTGGGTTGCTGAAGAAAGGATGAGTCCAATAGTCTATCAGATTAATATCTACGCTGTCGCAGTGGATATCTAATCCCCACCATTTAGTGGCAGGAATGACTTTTCCGTGTACTTGTATTACGTTGTGATTTGTCGAGTCTATGACTTGCCCCTCGATAATAACGGTTTTATCTTCTCGATTCAAGTAGGCTTGAGCACTCAAATCGCCCAGATATGTGCCGTTGAGTCCTGCTTTTGGGATCACGGCTTGTGCTTCTACCATAGGATTGGTAAAGAGTCCATATAGAGTAGCCCAACCAGTGAGTGGTCCTTGTACAGTAATAGCATCTCCTACTCCAGTATAGCCCAATAGGTATTGCAGGTCAATATTGCGCAACTCCACTGTGATAGAGTCTTCTACATTGGGTGATGCTGTACCGTGTGCGGCTATTGATTGATAATCTGTTTTTAGAGCGAAGTCGGTAATAGCCAATTTTTTCTCATGGGCATTGTAGATGATATTGGCACCATCAATTGTCCATGCTGAGTCGTTAAGAATAATATTGGTAGGATGTAGGTGTACATTCAGCAGAGGCTTGTTGGCATATTGTAATAGGTGCGATGTGATCTGTATCGTACCTTCATTGCGTATGCTGTCGGTGTTGTCTAACTGAATGCTGACATTCATCTTGTCGTTGAGTGCAGTGATATTGGCATGTGCCTTCACATCGCCTATCTTGGCTGCCGTAGGATTGTTCTTAGGCAGGCGATTATACATATAGACAGCTACGTCCAAACTATCCTGACTATTCTCCATGGATATAGTTAGGTTGTCAATTTGTGCCCCCGATGTGTAGATATGTGGGATATGTGCTTGCAGACCCATCTGCTCTATTTCTTCGTTGAGAAATCCTTTGATGGTAGGGTAAGAGGGGAAAGATATAGGCAAATCCAATACTTGTGATATTTGGTCTAAATGGTGGAAATACGCATAAAATTCCAGTTTGTTAGGTATCTTATTGCGTCTTTTGGGCGCATCAAGTAAACTGGGAGCATATTTATGCAAGAGTCGTTTGCAGGTATTGGGCAGTGTAGTGTATTGAAACTGACCAGAAAGGTTAGCTGTCAGATAATCTGATTGGAGCGATATTTTGCGTATGGGGCGACCATTTTGCCATTCGCTTTCAATATTGAGTTTCAGTTGGTTCATTGTAGCCTGTTTCCCGCTGTTGACCATATGCAACGAGTCAATGATCACATATCCGGTCAAGTTGTCCAGCATCTGCTTGGGTGCTCCAGAGGTGGACATACTAATAGAGGTGGCAGCATTGATGCAAAGTCCTGAATAGTCCTCTGTCAGGTGGATGGCATTAGGACGTAGATTGGCAATTTGTGCGGTCATATCCAGACGTGTATCTTCTTTCGACCACTCTGCCAATCCATTGATTTTCAGTGTGATGTTCTCGTCGTTGATTTGCAAATTTCCACTGACTTCCTCTTTGCCCATCATGCCATCAAAATGTATATCTTGATAGGTATAGCCTCGGTAGTCTATTTGCTGTATGTTAGCTTCGGCTACGCACTGTGTCAATTGCAATGAATCGATATTAGCATCCAAATGTGCATGGAAGGCTATCTTGCCTAAATCGCTATTGTTGAGTATTTTGCCCAATTGAAAATGCTTGGTAGATACGTGTCCGAATAGTTTAATATGCTGCATCTGTCTGTCTGATTCAGCATAGCCATTCACCGATAGCGATCCCAAAGCGGAGGTGAATGATCCATGCAGATTGAGATGCTCCAGACGACCATCAATGGTGCCGCGGTAGTGTACGTGTCCCAATTGAGCTATTGGTTGAGGTAGGCGTATGGTGCGGGAAAGCAATTGCGATAGAAAATCTTGCAATAATGCGTGATTGCAGTACAGATCATTACAGTTTGCTTGTATATATAGCGAATCTAATTGGGTAAGGTGATATGCGGCTATATCGCCGTCAAAAAGGCACTTATTGCGATATACTAATACCATCTGGTCGGCATATAGCGAATCCAGATTACCATGCATGGTGGCATTGAATGCTGCATCTATCTGGTCTATCTGTGCGCGCAAACTAAATTCGTTGATGGCTATATCCAGCGAGTCGTGGCTCCACACAGGGAGTTGCAAATCCAACTGCAGTTGATCTACCAGTATTTCATTGTAGCGGAAACGCAGGTCTGTAAGGCGTAGCAAATCTACGCTCACACGCAGCGGCATGTAGAAACTATCGCGGCGCTGTATCTTATCCAATAGGAATTGGCAATTGAGTGTGGTATCGTTGATCGATTGTAGATTCAGATAGGGATTTTTCATCTCTACATGCATCATATCCAATCGGTTGTCCAGGATGTTGAGCAGGTTGACTGCCAAGTTGGCTTGTTCGATGAAGAGCAACGTATCTTGCTGCTGGTCACTGATATATAGGCTATCAATGCTCAGGTGGTTTAGCGGACGATAGTGAATCCGTTGGATAGAGACATCTGCGTTCAGCGCCTCAGACATGCGCTCGGTTACCATTCTTACGATGAAGGTTTGCACATAGCTAAATCGCAACGACAAGGTGCAACCACCCATCAGTAAGAGTAGTGATACTAAGATTATTCCTATGACAGCAAGTGCTTTGCGCATTGTTTGAATAGCAATTTAGATGATTTATACAAAAATCGCGCAAAGATACTAATTTTCTTGCATAAATGCAAGAGGTTTTTATTTTTTCTTAGCAAAATACTTGCAAAATGCGGTTAAGTGGCATTTTTCGCACTTCGGCGTGCGTGCTTGACAGGTGTATCGCCCGTGTAGTAGTAGCCAATGATGTGCTTTCGGTATGACTGATTCGGGTATATATTTGATGAGCTGTTTTTCGCTGTCTAATGGATTTTTGGCATTGGTAGTTAGTCCGATGCGCTCTGCTACACGGAAGATATGTGTGTCCACAGCCATAGTAGGTTGGTTCCACCATACGGCGCAGACCACGTTGGCTGTTTTTCTGCCTACTCCAGCCAATGTTTGTAGTTCTTCTCGTGTGTTGGGAATCTCACCTGCATATACATCCACTACGCGTTTTGCCATTTCTACCAGATGTGCTGCTTTGCTATTGGGGTAACTCACCGATCGGATATAACTTAGTACTTTTTCTGTGTTGGATTGGGCTAAATCTCCGATGGTGGGGTAGGCGGCAAAAAGCGCAGGGGTGACCATATTCACGCGTTTATCGGTGCATTGTGCAGATAGCATTACGGCTACCAACAGCTGATATTCGTTCTCGAAATTCAATTCGCTATCAGCAGTAGGCCATTCTTGTGCCAACTGCGTAAGTACTCCTTCGTATCGTTGTTTGATGGTCATTCTTGTTCGCGGTAGGTTTTGCTCAAGTATTGTAGTACTTGGGTAGCTTGCTTTTGGGTCTCTGCTGTCTCTGCGGAGATTTCGCGTTGTTGCAGATGTAGCATCATGATTTGATAGAGCAATATCAAGCATGCTTCGATATCGCTCATGGTGGGGGTGTTGGTCTTGGCTTTCAACAGGTTGAGTGCAGGAGTGAGGCGTAGCATAGCAGCGCGGTAGGTAGCTTCCTGCTGCAAGATATCATCGTGTAGATCCTCCAACTCTGCCAATGCATTTTTTGCCAATTGTAGGTGTCCACCCTCAATGATATTCTCTTGGAGCATCATGTTGTATAGGTCATGTAGTTCCTGATTGGCTTCTGCTTGCTGTGGGAAAGCACGCAGGTAATCCTCTATCTGCCAGAGATATAGGATGTATTCGGCAATATTATTCTTCTTCAATATCATAATCTTCATCTAATAATTGGTTGTAATCATCCGAAAAAAATAGTTCTATGTCTCGTCTATCTTTCTTGGTTGGGCGTCCTGTACCGCGGTCGCGTCCGCTCTGAGCGGCATAGCGTGCCAATTCCAGCAGTTCTAATTGCTCTTTTGGGGTAATGTCTTGCAGATATTCAGGTACCATTTTGGCTCCTAAGCGATTGCCACAGAGTTGCAATATACGATACGTATAGGTAATAGGACCTTTGCGCACGGTGAATATGTCACCCACATGAAAACTGCGACTGGGTTTGACTTCTGTACCGTTCATCTTCACGCGTCCGCACTTGCACGCATCGGTGGCTATGGAGCGCGTCTTGTAGATGCGCATTGCCCAGAGGTATTTATCTACTCTTACTTCCATCGGTTTCAACGGTTAATTGGTTGGTCGTCAATCGGTAAATATATTGTTGTATATAGGCTCGCAGATAGGTCTGCAAGGCCTCTGTGTCTGCCTCGTCGGCAATATTGTGTTGTAACATCGGGTCACTCTGGTAGTCATATACTGCTCGTACTTCCTTGCCATCAAATTGCAGCAGCAGACTATCCGTTAGTAACTGATAAACAGGGTGGTTGTAGCAGACAGCCCATGGATGTTGTTTGGCTTGTGTTAGGGCATTTTCGCCAAAAGCGAAGAACGGTTTGCTGTAGCCTAAGTATGCCAAAACAGATGGCATGATGTCTGTTTGGCTGACGGCTCCTTGTGTGTGTAGTTGTCCCTGATTCCATCGGGGAGAATAGAAGGCAATAGGAACTTCAAATAGTCCTTTAGCAGTAGCGTATTCAGGTATTGTGATTTGATTGGTATGGTCGGCCGTGAGAACAAAGAGGGTGTTCTCATACCAAGCTTGTTGTTGCGCGTATGCGAAGAACTGGCGTAGTGCGTGGTCGGTATATCCGATGCATTGGTGGATAGCTTTCTCGCCCGCGGGGAAGACACCTTCGTATCGCTTTGGTACACGGAAGGGATGATGGCTGGAAGCGGTGAAAACGGCAGTCATAAAGGGCTGCTGCATTTGGCTCATAGTGCGAGCGTAGTATTGCAAAAACTCCTCATCCCATATTGCCCATGTTCCATCAAAAGCCTCGATTCCATCGTATTCGTCCATACCAAAATATTGCTCAAATCCAGCGGAACGTGCATAAGCTTGAAAACCCATACTGCCATTAGGTGCACCGTGGAAAAAGGCGGTAGCATAGCCCTCTTTGCGTAGGCAATCGGCAAGCGAAGATACGGCATTTGTAGAGTAAGGAGTGACTATGTAAGGCTCTATTAGCATCGGAATAGACGATAAAACCGATGGCATTGCGTCTATTGACTTTCTGCCAGATGCAAAGGAGTGGGCGTAGGTGATGCTGTGTGCTAATAGCGAGTCTAAGAATGGTGTATATCCCTCGTATTCATCGATATGTTGGTTGTAGAATCCGATGTATTCTTTGGAGAAGGATTCTAAAATGAGCACTACAATATTGGTACTACCTAAACGCCCGTTTGCCTCGATTTCACCGATGTGGATAGGCGAGAATAGTTGTTCTGCTTCTTCGTTGCTGAAATACTGTGGATGAACATAGGTGGTGTTTTCCAATGACTTCATCAACGAGAAAGGTGTGTTGAGCAATATGGCAGTTTCTTGTGGCTCGTTGGTGTATTGGAGTGCGTTTGAGATAGTGATAGGACGAGTATATTTGCCAAATCCACCGCGAATGCCGATAACAATGAAGTAGATAGTGACAATCATCAATATACTTTCAGATGTATAATAGAGCCATGGTCGGCGTGGTGTGGCAATGGTCCATGTCTTGCGACAGCAAACGATGAATAGGGCAATAATAGTTATGCCAAATAGTGTTACATACCAGTATTGTATTATGGATTGCCCCAGGATACTGGCTAAGTTACCATCGTTTTGAAATTCGGTAAATATAGTGCAAGTAGTGCGTCGATCCGTGAATCGAACGTAAACTATATCTATGCAATTAACGATGAATCCGAGGATATTTGGAATCCATAATGCCCATTGAGCAATAGTGGTGTAGAGGGAGTGGTTGCGGATTTTGGTTGGCAGAGGTAATAGTGTCAACAATAGATATAGCGAGTTGAGGTACAGCAGTGCGGTTAGATCGAATCGCAATCCTCCAGACAGCATTTCCAATAGATGGGTGAAGCTAACGTTGGGGTACATATCCAGATTGACCCAATAGAAAAACACTCGTGATAGCGTGTATATTGCCATCGCGAGTAGCAGATTCTTGGCTGCTATTATCCATGGATGTTTTGTCATTGTGGTGTAGGGTGTAAAGGCTGGGATTATGCGACTTCGTCGCCCTGCCTTTCAACTTTCAACTTTACACGTTCAACTTTACACTATTTCCCATTAAACTGATTCATTGTCCTATCCATACCTTGTAGGCAGAAAGAGGGAATAATTTCGCTTACTACTTTCAATCGGTCGGGTAGGGTCTTCTGTTCTTCCTCGCTCCATTGTCCGAGCACGAAGTTGCATTGTGCACCTTTGCTAAAGTCGTTGCCTATGCCGAATCTGAGTCGGGCGTAGTTTTGTGTGCCCAGCACTTGTTGTATGTGTCCTAATCCGTTGTGCCCCCCGTTGCTACCTTGTTTGCGCATACGGATGCTACCAAAGGGTAGATTGAGGTCGTCCACCAATACCAACATGTTCTCTACAGGAATCTTCTCTTGTTGTAGCCAATAGCGAATGGCATTGCCGCTAAGATTCATGTAGGTTGACGGTTTGAGCAGGATAATCTCCGCACTTTTAGCTCGACAACGTGCTACGAAGCCATAGCGCTTGTCTTCCCAAGTGGCGTTTTTGCTTTCTGCAAAAGCGTCCAACATCATAAACCCAATGTTATGACGTGTATTGGCGTATTCGCTACCAATATTTCCCAATCCAACGATTAAATATTTCATAATTAACTCCGCTTCTTAAACTAAATAAGAGCGGAAAGCATACCTTTCCACTCTTATTTCACGACCGCTCTTATGAGTGGTGATTATTTCTTTTTGCCCTTTGCTGGAGCAGCAGCTGCAGCAGCTTGTTGGCTTGCACGAGTTGCTTTTACTTGAGCTACGCAAGCATCAGCTGGGTTCATGAGTTTCAAGCCCTCTTCTACTTTTACTGCGCCTACATACAATTTTTTACCCAAACCAAGCTCTGTTACGTCGATCTCAACGCGGTTAGGAATTTGTGTATAGATGCCGTTTACTTTCAGCTTCTTCATCTCGAGTGAGAGTTTACCACCGGCTTTCACACCTTCTGCGTGACCAGACAATTGTACAGGAATAGCCACAGTTACAGGTTTGTTCTCTGTTACCTCCAAGAAATCAATGTGGAACAACTCTTCAGATACTGGGTGGAATTGCAACTCTTTGATAACTGCCATTCTTTTGGTTTCGCCGATTGTCAACTCTACCGCCATAGTGTCTGGAGTGTAGATGAGTTTGCGTACATCATCAACAGTTACTGTGAAAGTTACGTTCTCGCCATTGCCATAGAGGTTGCAAGGTACGAGGTTCTCTTTGCGGAAAGTCTTTGCCGCTTTCTTTCCGTACTCGCTACGTGGAGTACCTACCAATTCAAAAGTTTTCATTTCTTTTATTAAAGTGTTACTCAATATGGGGCAGAAATTGTAATTCTAAATTCTTAATTCAAAATTCATAATTATCGGTGTGGCTGCCCGTATCCCATCACACATTTGAGATTTCTCTCAAAAAAAGCCCGACGAGCGGGCTTCTTTGTTGACCAACCTGGAATCGAACCAAGATTTTCAGAACCAAAATCTGACGTAATAGCCTTTATACCATTGGTCACCATTGACTTCCTTTTCGAAAGCGGGTGCAAAGGTACTGCTTTTTTTTGATATGACCAAATATTTTTGCAAAAAAGTGCATTTTTTATGTATTTTTCTGCATTTATCGTGTGTTTTTAGGCTTGGATAGCTCTTCTTATGGTAAAATATCTTTCGTATCAGGCATTCTCTAGGCAAAACTTATTACTATATGGGGCGAAACCTTAGTCTATCTAATCATATTACAGAAGCAACTGAATGCTACATAGAAGCAGATCGTTTACAAATAGATGACCTTCTATACCGAGGACGGATAAATAGCAATATGGCTCATATTTGTGCTCAAAATAATAATGATAGTTTAGCGTTGATTTTCTATGAACGCGCAAATGAAGCTTATAAAGAGAGTGATTACGAGTGGTATTATGAACGCTTCAAATAGTGTGGTTATTGTATGGTTATTGTATGGTTATTGTGTGGTGCGGATGAGGAAAAGGTAGAAGAGTTCAAGTTAGTTGAAAAGTATATATGACCAATCGCGTAGGAGGGAAACGATGTAGTTTTTCTCCTACTTTCGTTTTTCGACTCTCACACCACCATACATGCGGGTCCGCATACGGCAGTTCTCCGTTTACGATACTTGAATGTAATAATCTATATTGGCACGTTTGTGCGGATGGATTGTATATCAAACAGGTACAGAAGAAACTGCTTGTCGTAATCTATATAACCTCATCTTTCTCATTGCGCCTACAAAGGTACTGCTTTTTATTGATACTTCGGTGGTAGTATTTACCACAAATGCAGCAGAAATGGTCTGTGCTACCATTTCTGCATATATTTTACTTGATTACAAAAAAAAACTCGCCCAATTCACGCGGAACTGGGCGAGGATATGAACGATTAAAAGTTACAAAATCTACTTGTTATTTGCAATTTTCTCACTTCTCACGCTACCATCACTCATGCGATGCTGTAGGATATACATACCATTAGGTAGGTCTGTAGCATTATGCTGACCGCCTATGATAGTTTGTATCAATTGACCGCTGATAGTATAAATGGAAGTTGAAACAATTATATTGCTTGTCACGGTTTCCAATCCATTGTTGGCAAGTTCCTTTATCGTAGAGTCCGCATCATCTGTAGGCGCAGAGGATGAGCGAGGCGCTACCTGTTGAGGGGAGGCGGCAATATTGGCTATCGCATCCTCAATTTTAATGTGCAAATTACTACCTGCCTTTGCATGAAAACCAGGCTTTAACACTACCTGTTCTGTGGCACTATAGGTAACATCACTACCTGCCTCTAATATTACATTTCCATATGGCTTGTTATCTGTTACAGCATAACCCGCGATGATTTCAGGGTAGTTTTCAACTGTTATACTACCACTTTGATAAGCGTGATTTTGAATATATTTAGTCTTTGCTACTGATACTGCCGCGTAGGCATCTACTAATCCATAACCAACACGGATATGCCTACTTCCATTGGGACTAGCAAACCCATAATCAATATAATCATAATCTCCAACCTTTTGAGCTGTGGACTCAATAATATCAACAACTTCTTTGCGTGTCAAAGTCGGATTTACAGACAACATCAGAGATGCTATTGCACTTACATGCGGAGCAGCAAAAGACGTTCCACTATCAATAATATAGGAATCTCCATACATTGTCAAATAAATATCCTCTCCAGGAGCGACAACATCCAAAGTTGATCCGTATCCTGAGAATGTAGATTTTTTCTCTTGTGCATTTATAGAACCGACCACTAACAATTCAGGTGTAAAACATGCGGGATAATCAACTACCATCCTATTTTCAGCTGCATTTCCAGAAGCAAAAACCACTACGCACCCTTTTCCCTCTCGTCCCTCAGTAACGGCATTTAGTAAAGCCTCTTCCAATAGAGCACTATGTAAACAAACATAATAAAATCCAGCCCTATCTCCCCAAGAACAATTAATTACATCTGCGCCATGTTCTACAGCCCATGAGATCCCAGATGCTAACTCTTGACCACTGGTATATCTAGGGCTCAAAGGATGACTAACCGACATAATCGTCACATCTGGCGCAAGCCCTGCTATTAATTCATCGTTATGGCTTGCAGCAATGACTCCTGCGACCATTGTACCATGGTCACCTTGAATAGTATCTACTTCTCTATCAGCGCAACAGTCATACGCATATTCCGAAAACATAGTGTTCGCAAATTCTCGGTGTGAAGTGTCTATTCCCTGATCTACAATTGCTACAACTGTTTCAGGATTTCCAGTTGTCTGTTGCCATGCATCACAAGCATGAATAGCAGGTAAAGCCCATTGCGACGCGAATTCGCTATCACTGACACAATTGGGTGTAAATTCAAAAGCAAATCCTGGATCAATATCCTCGAAATAGCCTGTTTCATAGAAATAATTAGACATTTCCAAAGAATTATTAATCGTAGAGTTAGCAACCTTTATTTTATACCATCTATCCATATGTGGTACCTCGCCCAAGAGATGTGTACGAGTTTGTTCTACAATGTTTTTCAAAATAGTAGTATCAGAATAGTGATGTAGCTTCACGTAAAAACAGTTAGACATTTTTCTAGTGATGCTATCACCTATCACATATTCGATAGATGATACCACAATGTTGTTTTGTGACAGCACATCATTAATCTTATTTTTTGCTTCCATAGAGGGTTGTGTTTCAAAATTTCCACTCGCTAGGGAGGCATTTGCCTTGTAAACAACGACACTATCAGGATTTATCACTATAGGAACTCTTTCTCCTTGATAGTAATAATATCCTGCAAAAGATAACCTTGCAGCAAGTATACAACATATTAACGTTATAACTTTTCTCATGGCTTTACTCTAATTAAAGTTATATCAATAAATTGGGGCGGATATATAGCAGCAAACGTCATCTCGAATTCTTCTATTTGCAAAGTATCACCATTTAGATTATAACTACATTCTGCTTCATAACTAGGATGGGTATCCGAGAACCACAATCGCCTAATATATAATTTACTGCTGTCATTTGTATATCGACAAACATAATCAGCAATTCTGTTTACATGAATTAAGCTATCAGAGATAGAAACAATATAATTACTATCATTAATCTTAGCCCAATTTCCTAATAATGGATTCTCTTGAGTATTTATCGGTGGATTATGAAGTTCATTACAAGCAATCAATGATCCCCCCAATACTAATGCTAATAAAAATCTTTTCATGTTGGTTCGTTTTTTACTTATTCAACTCTGTTTCTAACGCCTTTATTCTCTCCTCTTGTTGGAGAATATAGAGTGTCAACTCCTCAATCTTCTGCAAAAGTTGGGTCTGCAACTCATTAATGCCCACACCATTCTCTTGCATTTCCTGAGCAGATTTGATTTCTGGCAAGTGCTTGTTTTCTTCGATAAATGCCTTGACTTCGCTCAATGGGCGTAATTGATAATCTTCTGCAAATACAAAGTCTGCACCACTAGTTTTTACAATAATCTCTTCTGCGCGAATAGTTCTATCTGCAATTATGCTATCTGCATGGACAGTACCGATAACATTCACGGCGCCATTTACAATCATACCATTTGTACGAACTAAACCTACTACGTCTAACTTATATGCAGGTGAAATCGTACCAATACCCACATTCCCTTTTGTAAAATTATAACCAGTTGCTTTAAATGTTAAATAATCGTCTTTTTCCAATTCGCCTATTTGAACATAACTTCCATCACCAAATTGCAAAAAGTTTTTCAATCGATCAGATGAAGATGAAGTATTTCCAATTTTGAGAGCTCCACCATTTACATGTAATCTTGTGGTAGGATTTAGAATTCCTATACCTACGTTGTTATTAACAATTACCATTCGTGCAGTATCGTTGGTGCTAAACTGTATCGTATTTGCCGTAGAACCAAATACACCTTCTTGAGTCAAAATAGATTTATTAAAAATAAATTGATTTCTATCTGTTGTAAAGAACATTTTTTTTAACTGACCTGTTGCTGTGCCAATTGTCACGTAACCACCATTTGATTTGAGTTTAATTGCGCCCGAAGATTCACCACCATAGATAGGACCATTAACATGCAATGTGCCTTTAGGTTGAGTCGTCCCTATACCTAAACTACCCAGAATATAGTAATCGTGATTGATGACATGTTCTTGCGTGGCTGCTGAAAAATGTAATTGAAAACCGTCATATACACCATTCATATTCCCTACGAATCCCCAATATTCTACCTTTAATCGATTTGCTGTCGTTACCAACACACCCGTTTCTATCGTAGAACTGAATGAGCGCAATACTGTAGTTTGGTTATTTTCATCCAACTCATAAATAGTTACTTGATCAGAACCACTTACCATCTCCAAACTGATATTGTAAGTGATTTGCACGGGTCCATCTACAGTTAAATCAACAATCCAACATTCCAATTCATCATCAACAGGCGCATATTGTGCGCCCCAACGCGAAATGTTAACAGATGAATTAGTGAGCGTTATACAATCTGCGTACAAATTCTGCGCCATTATTGTTGCGATGCAACACATAATAATCAAAATATATCGTTTCATACCATTAAGCCTTAATTATTGACGAGTTTTTAGTTGATTACGACGCTCCTCACGAACACGCATTAATTCTGCATATTGCTCTGCGGTTAATATTTCTTGCAACGCCTCTTGAAAGTTCTTGCTGATACCTTCTTTTGCCTTGGTTCGCTCTGTGTCATCCGAAAATTGCTGATTAGCTTGCTGCATTGCTGCAACGTAATCTTCCGCTATATTTTGCAACTGCTGCGTTTGTTCAGTAGTGATGCTAATATCTGTCGCTATATTATTAACTAGTAGTTGTACACAAGAATTGTTTTGTGCTGATATCAACATGGATACACAATATAAGGCACAAAAAATAAAGATTTTTTTCATAATCATCAGATTTTTTGAGTTATTAAAACATATTATCTAACCTCAAACTCACCAGTCATGATGGTGTTGCCAGAGTAGATTTGCACGATATACGAACCTGATCGATTAATAGAAGCTTCTGTTTCATCTACAAAGTCTTCTTCTACTACTACTTCGCCTGTTTCTTGATCAATGACTTCCACATACGCAGGCGCATCTGTATTTGCGCCAATAGATAATTGATTGCCATCAATGAACGCACGGATTTGAGTAGGATCAGGTCTTCCACCTCCATCTTCAATTCCAGGATCATCATAGGGTAATACAGAATACATTTCTGTTAAGATAATTTCTTGCGCCATGGCAAACGCGGATGCATTGTACATACCTAATACAAACAATGCAAGAACAAATAATTTCTTCATAATATTGTTGATTTAAAATTTTTGCAAAATTACAACAATACTATGAAATACACAAGGGAGGAAAAAGATTGATAAGTGCTTAGAGTGGCGTTTTGTCTGATTATCAATGTGTTGTGACATCACTTTGATAAGTTGTGCAAAAAGTGCGATTAATCAATAGAACGCAAGTTGTACAAAAAATCACCTAACTGGGCTGAGGTTATACCTATCTTTTTCGTTATACGGGTTTTGCGAACCATGAGTGCCGATTTAGTAATACACATGCTATGTGCAAGGTCTTCTATAGACATCTGCGGGTAGATAAAACTCAATACGCAGAATACATTTTCTCTTTGAGTTAAATTTAGTTTCTCCAAAGCAATCAGCCAATCATGTAAATAAGGATTAACATCCTTTTTTAACGAATCATATTCATTCCACTGATGACGTGGCTTAGGGTGTTTTCGACGAATCTTATCCAAGCATTCGTCATGATAATGCAGCATGGCATGTTTGTGGAGTTCATCTGCCTGCTCCTTCATTTGTACAGACAAATTAAAAATCTGCTCATTAGAAACATGTATTTGCGCTATTGCGTATCTGCGATAAAGAACAAAATATAAAACAAATGTTATACATAAAATAGCAAAAGCACTCACTGCAATCCATACCAAACTCCATGGGCAAGGATTGTGCAGATAATCTTTCAATATAGGCAAAGCCTCTGCATAATTCTTTGTGTTTTTGCGTAACAAGTTTAGAGCATCAGTACGAGTATGAGAATAAACACTTAATTGTTTTAAATTATTTTTGTTTCTCGCATCTTGCATTAAACAATAGTATGCGTTGGATAAATAATTGGGATTTGTAGAATGCTCTACAATTAATTTGGCATATGGAATAGCACTGTTTATGTCTTTTGCTCTAAAATAATACGATTGCATGATTTTCAAATAACTGAAGCACTTTTCTCCCTCACTTTGCCAATAATCTAATCCCTGATTAAAATATACCAATGCTGAATCATACTGCTGCTGTTCGTAGAAATAAAGTCCCAGTGTTTCGTAATAACGTGCTTGGTATGCGCTATCCAATAGATATGATTTTGCAATTTGCAAAAGACTATCCGCTATGAAATAATTATGTAACCTGATGCAGCATTCAGAACGATTTAACAATATTTGCGCATAATACCAATGATTATCACTCGCTTTAAAATGTTCACTTGCTCGCTCATAAAAGATTAAGGCTAAACTATCGTTGTCGTTGTTTTGTGTACATATATAGCCCATACAGGAGTGTACCCGTCCGCGATAAATAGGGTCATCAATCTGTAAACGGTCGGCATTGATATAGCAATCGGCTGCTTCTGCAATCTGATTAGATAGACTATAGTTACGCCCCATATAGTAATACGCTTTGCCCAATGTATTGCTCATCAACACTCTACCAAATGGATTATCCAAACTGCGTATTGTTCTGCCTAATGCTGCGGTATCATCATATATCACATGCTCCGTTTGGTCCAAACTATCTGCTGTGGCAATGACCTCTTTTGCCTCATGCCAATGACAAGAATTAAATGCACACATCATAATACACAGCAGTCCTAACACACAGACTACTCTGCATGCTCTCTGCAATATATGTCCTGCCGCACTTCTCATTTCGCTGACAAAGGTACTACATTTTTCCGACATGTGCAAACAAATCTACCATAACTCTATCCATTGCATTCGTAATAGATAAATTTATGTTGTTTACTTAAGGCTAATTTTTCGACAAAGGAGATTAACATGCTCACTCGTCAAAGTCTTCAAACTATTTACCAGCGTAAGACTCAAATCCGTCAAAAAAACTCGCCCAGTTCCGAAGAACTGAGCGAGGATCATAGAATTTCAAAGCAGGATTATTTTCCCACTTCCATTCCCATGAGATTGTAGGTCTTGCCGTCACGGAGAATGAGGAGTTGACCATCTTGAATGAGTTTGTTAGCCTTGGTATTGGACGTAATTATTGTTTCTACGGATGTACCTACATACCCCTCGCACAAGCACTCTGTTTCTAATTGCTCCATTTCGGCATCGTCCATTTGGTAGAGGAGTTTGCCGTTTTTGCTTACACAGACGAGGTATTGGCTATAAACATCTGAATATAGCGGAGCGTCGGCTATTAGTTGGTAAAAATCATTGTGTGCATAACAGGCGCCAAAACTACCAATACCTTCTACATATTGCCTGCCATTGTTGAATGTCCATTTCTTGTGCTCTTTTCCGTCAAGAAGTGTGATTGTTGATACTTCGGTTACAACAAGTGGATCTGTAGAAGCATATCCCTCCATGTATTTATAATAATCAACTACACTTGATAATTCATAATCAACATACAAACGCGATAATGAATCGCCCACATTTAGTGTGAAGTCATATAATACAAGGTCTTTCTTCTGTGCTGTACTATAAACTAATATTTTGTTATTTTCTTCGCGTAGCCAAAGACTGCAATATTCATCGTAGATGTTATTCGTACCAAACAATAGATATTGCTTTCCATCAATAGTAGCGGTTTCTATTTCTTGCATTAGATATGAACGCGATCCCCAAACAGTAGTTCCATTTCCATTCTCTCCTATCGTCTTTGTACAACCTGTTCGTTGCAAGCCTGCGAGGGTTGGGAAAAGGTCTTTGGATATTTCTGTTTGCGAAAATCCATGCATACTTATTAGTAAGCACAATATTATTATAAGTCGTTTCATAAGTGTAAGTATTTATAAGGTGGCTATTTTGTTACTTCCATTCCCATGACATTATAGGTCTTGCCGTCACGGATAATCACCAAATGACCATTTAGGAGAGTTTTTGAGAATGGAGAAGTAGTTGAGGTAACATCTTGCACATCAGTTGTTGTGTTGTACTCGCAACCGTATTGAGAAAATTCTCCGTAATTTGTGCTATAACGCAAACCGTCATTATGATATGCGCATAGGAGATGATAAGCATAACCACCCTCCGTTTGATTGACTCCTTGCACAAAGCCCTCATGCGAGCCAACAAATTCCTCCCAAACCAAAGGAAGACCAGTAATCTCCTCTGTTATTGGATCTAGCATATTCATGTAGAAAATAGATTCTGTGATTCCACCACAAGTTTGCTCTACATTATCAATTACATATTTCAATGTTTTGAAATGTTCGTAGTTGTTGGTTCCAGAAAACACCTCAAGTGTGTCTCCAAGGTAAAGATTATAGTCAAAGTCGTACAATAGGTATTCGGCATTATCATAGTAGATAAAAACTTTTTGATTTTCAGTAAAGCGTACCGCAGCCACATATTCGGTATGGGTCGGATCGGCAGTCCAATGACGAGTAACTGCTTTGTATTTTATGTCATTAATGGTGGTGTCTTGCTCCAACTTGTACTGCCAAGTTCGTGCAGTCGGCTCAAATGGCATTCCGCTGGATGCTAATACATTCCATTGATTTGCCCATTTCCCTGCCCACGAAACACATGGACAGTCCATACCCATAAGCTCCATTTGCTTGTCATCCATTTGATAACGAAGTTTATCGTACAACGATACACAAACAAGACGATACTCTATGCAACAGGTTGGGACACATGCAAGATCCCCAGGGTAAGGTTTAATTGTAGGGAAGAAATCGTAACCTAAGCTACCTATACTTTCTACATACTCCATACCGTTGCTGAATGTCCATTTTTTGTATTCGTTACTATCCAATAGCACGATAGTTGATACATCGGTAACAATTAGAGTATCAATGGTAGCAGTGTTCCCATCAACAGTTACAGGATAATCAACCATTACAAATTTTAACATCTCCGCATCGCCGTATCCCACACCATCAATATTGACAGTAGTCAAGGTATCGCCTAATTGCAAAGTAAAATCATACAAAACTAAATCTTTCTTTGCTGGCTCGCTATAAACGAGTATCTTGCCATTTTCTTCACGGAAAAAGAAACCATTGTGCTGCACATACGCCACATCGTTGATATAGCACATATTATCGTGATTAAAATTCAATGTATTGAGCGTATAGTTTTGCTCATCTCCTTCCAGGTAGGTGCAAGTGGTTCGCTGTAAATATGCGAGTATTGGGAAACTGGCACCAAACTCAGTTTCTGCGAAAATTTGCGCACTCATCAGCGCACAAAAGAGAAATAATAATGCTCGTTTCATAAGTATAAGAATGTATAGGGTTATTTAGTTATTTCTACTCCCATAATATTATAAGTCTTTCCATCACTTTCAATAATCAAGATTCCATTATGGAGCGTCTTTTTGGTTCTTTCAGACTGATTGTTGATGACATGATTGATTGCTGTTACATCATTGTCAGGATATATACCTCCTATAAATTCAGGCTCTGAAGCTGCAAATAATTCCGTTTCGTAAAATTTATTGGCTAATTCTAATGCATTGAATACAGATGGTAACCCACATCTTAAAATATACCATAATGGTAAAGTACTTTCTTTTTCGATTTCTACATTGTACTGCTTTGCCAAATTTTGCAATACTGATAAGTCATTGCTACTTTTAAGCTTAACATAAAAGCGATGGGTTACAAACATGTTCTCATCCTCACTGTCTTTATAGGAAGACGTCCTATAGAATATGTGTTCTATATCTTCAAAAACAGCACCAGGTTTGGTAATCCCCCATTTCAGATTAACCTTTTCTGGGTATGAAACAATTCCAGTTTCAATCAATTTCTCTTTATCTAATTCTAAAAGCAAGGAATCATCATATATGATATATTCCTGATTACCTCTTTCCAATGGAATTTTCGTACCATCATACCAATAATAGTCCTGTCCCAATACGGCTATTGGAACGATACTCAGCAGTGTAAATAATAGTTTTCTCATAATATTACAATTTAGATATTTGGGAATCGTCCTATTGATACTTCAACAATCATCTTATATTCTTTGGCGTCTTTAGGCAACTCTATTACATAATAGCCTTCCTTTTCTTCTAAGATATTACCTTCACAGTCGTACAAACGATTCCTATCCCATTCATATTGCTCAATAAAGAAGTCTTGGTTATTACTATCAATGTAATGTTCTATTGTCAAAGTAGTTGGCAACTCGTATTTTTTTGTTGTATCTGCAATGAGTGTATTAACATGGTCTTGTATCCATGGAGATCTAATTGTAAAACTATCAATGCCACAACATGTGGTGGTTGAGTCAATATCTATGATATACACATCAGCCCAACCAGATGGAGGTAATGGCTCGCCAAAGGTGATGCTATCAACATCTGCTAGTTCAAAAACTACTTTCTCTCCAAATTGCCACACGTACATTTGCTGTTGTGCGGATAGAGTTAATGCCATCACAAACATTGCTCCTAAAAATAAAATCTTTTTCATAAGATTATAGATGTTTAATCATCAATTATTAATTACTTTCCTTGCAACATATCCTTGGCTTGTTTTCATAAATAATATAAACACGCCTTCGTTAGGTAGAACAATTGTTTTCTCAGTGACAGAGGCAAGTCTTTCACATGTAAGTATTCGCCCCGATATATCTACTAAATAAAGTTGCTTGATTGCGTATTCACTCTTTATTGTTAGTTGGTTACCTGATTTGGAAATATGAATGGAGTTAGTATTCACATCTTTAATCGAGGAAGCTATCTCATTACCAAAAGTAAGTTTCTCTACATTATCCAATGGCAAGCGGAATTCGCCTTCAGAAGTTGTTATTACCAATACATCTTCTTCAAATGTAATATGCTGAATACTTACCAGCAAGGCAGATTGCACCGTTCCATCTATCTGTTGCACATGCAAACTACTTGGTTCTTGTGCAAATATCAACGTAGATGCATTGTACATACCTAGTACAAACAATGCGATGGTAAATAATTTTCTCATAGTATTGTTATGTAAAATTTCTGCAAAGTTACAAAGTTTTTTGTAATTATGCAAGCAAATCTGAAGTTTTTTAGATTTTTACTTCGAATGTGCTACTTTTATTTAAAAATCGCTGCTGGCATTGCCAACAGCGATTTTTTAAGTATCTATATCGTTTTTACGATTATTTACTTTGCCTCTACAATATAGTAGTTTTTCTTGCCTTTTTGGCACAAGATATACTTGCCATTGAGTAGCATATCTGTAGTGAAAGGTTTTTGTGGATCAGTGAACTTCTCTTTATTTACAGAGAAACCATTTGCCATAATCATCTTGCGTGCCTCGCCCTTGGATGGGAAGATATTGGTTTTCTCTGCCAAAAGATCCAATGGAGGAATACCCGCTTGCAATTCTTCGATGCTGATCTCGTGCTTCTCAATGCCATCAAACACTTGCAAGAATGTCTCTTCGTCCAACTTGCTCAAAGCCTCGTAAGTGGCGTTGCCAAATAGGATATTGCTTGCCTCTACAGCCGCCTCATAATCTTCACGACTATGTACCATCACAGTCACCTCTTCTGCCAAACGCTTTTGCAAGGCGCGTGTGTGAGGCGCTTGGTCATGCTCTTCGATAAGGGCATCAATCGTTTCTTTGTTAAGGCATGTGAAGATACGAATGTAGCGTTTAGCATCGTCGTCGCTCACGTTCAACCAGAATTGGTAGAAACGATAAGGGCTAGTGTATTTGCGATCCAACCAGATATTACCGCTTTCTGTCTTACCAAACTTGCCACCATCGGCTTTGGTAATAAGCGGGCAGGTGAGTGCAAATGCTTCGCCACCACCCATCTTCTTGATGAGCTCGGTACCTGTGGTGATATTGCCCCATTGGTCGCTACCGCCCATCTGGAGCTTGCAGTTTTTGTGCTTGTTGAGATATACGTAGTCGTATCCTTGGAGCAATTGATAGGTGAACTCGGTAAACGACATACCTTGACTTGCCTCGCCGTTGAAACGCTTCTTTACAGAATCCTTTGCCATCATATAATTGACGGTAATGAGTTTTCCTACCTCACGTGCAAAATCGAGGAAAGTGTAGTCCTTCATCCAATCGTAGTTATTCACCAATTCCGCGGCATTCTCGCCTTCTCCGAAGGTGAGGAATCGGCTCAATTGTGCCTTGATGCACTCTTGGTTGTGGCGCAAAGTAGCTTCGTCTAAGAGGTTACGCTCAGCCGACTTACCACTAGGGTCACCAATCATACCAGTAGCACCACCAATCAGGGCAATAGGCTTGTGACCTGCGTTTTGCAAGTGCTTGAGCATCATGATACCGCAGAGGTGACCAATATGCAGACTATCCGCAGTAGGATCAATACCCAAGTAAGCTGCGGTAGGTTCTTTCATGAGTTGTTCTTCAGTGCCTGGCATCATGTCTTGCAACATACCACGCCAACGCAGTTCTTCTACAAAATTCTGTTTCATATATGTAATAAAGGTGTGATTATCTAAAAAACGGCTGCAAAAGTACTATTTTTTTCTGATATATGCAAATTTTTTTGCTGTATAATTTGGTCAGTTGAAAAAAAAGCACTACCTTTGCACCGATTTTCGACTATAGTCTCTGGCGATCAGCATAGAGTACGCATTTTTGTGGCTCGAACAGTAGTGTATACTATAGTTATTTAACCCATTAAAACAAATAAATCGAAATGGATTTAATGAAAATTGCCGAAGAGGCATTCGCTGGCGAGAAGAAAGAGTTTCCAGCATTCGCTGCAGGTGATCAAGTGACTGTGGCTTATCGTATTAAAGAGGGTAACAAGGAGCGTATCCAAGAGTTCCGCGGTGATGTAATTTGCATCCACGGTAGCGGTGACAAGAAGCGCTTTACAGTTCGCAAGATGTCAGGTAACGTAGGTGTAGAGCGTATCTTCCCTATGGATAGCCCATTCATTGAGAAAATTACTGTGAACAAATACGGTAAAGTTCGTCGCTCTAAATTGTACTACTTGCGTGCTCTTACTGGTAAGAAAGCTCGTATTCCAGAGCGCCGCGTGAAGTAATGTCACTTCGTGACAGTTTAAGAAGTTTTAAGAGTTTTAGAAGTTCTAAAGGTTTTAAAGGTTTTTAGGTGTCACGATATTGCCAAATGGTGTAATGGTAGCACTACAGATTCTGGTTCTGTCTGTCTGGGTTCGAGTCCTAGTTTGGCAACAAAGAAATGGATTCCAAGAAAGAGTCCATTTTTTTATTCCTTGAAAAAAGTTGTACTTTTGCAAATAAAGAGCAATCATGATTCGTGTAGCAATTTTAGGTTATGGCAATATCGGTCGTGCAGCCGAAGCAGCCATCAATGCAGCTCCTGATATGGAGTTGGCGGGTATCTATCATCACAATGATTCATTGGAGGATATGCAAGCCGATGTGGCTTTGGTTTGTACGCCTACGCGCGAGGTGGAGCAGTATGCTACGCGCGTGATAGAAAAAGGTATCTGTACTGTGGATTCGTTTGATGTTCACACGCAGATATATGCTTTGCGCCAATCATTGACTATTCTAAACCAAGTCAACCGTGCGGTAAGTATTGTATCGGCGGGTTGGGATCCTGGGTCTGATTCGGTGGTGCGTGCTTTGCTCTTGGCTATGGCGCCAAAAGGTATTACATATACTAATTTTGGTCCTGGTCGTTCGATGGGGCATACCGTGGCAGCAAAGGCTATTGCTGGAGTGAAAGATGCGCTATCGATGACTATTCCGTTGGGTACGGGTGTACACCGTCGCATGGTGTATGTGGAATTGGAAGAAGGAGCCAATGCAGCCGAAGTAGAAGCACTCTTGCTGAAGGATGATTATTTTGCTCATGATGATACGCATATGATTGTTGTGGATTCTGTGGAGAACCTCAACAATGTGGCGCATGGTGTGAATTTGGTGCGTGAGGGAGTGTCAGGCGATACCCATAATCAGCGTTTCTCATTTAACATGACTATCAATAATCCAGCTTTGACGGGTCAGATCATGGTTTCTTGTGCTCGTGCAGCGGTGCGAATGCAACGTGAAGGACGCTATGGGGCTTATACGATGATTGAAATACCACCGATTTATCTATTGCCAGGCGATGAGGAGACTCTAATTCGCTCGTTGGTATAAGGATATCAATAACTGGCTTATTGGCTTACTCGAATACGAGTCGCTTGGAGTGCTTCTCCCAAGTTGATTAAGGTCTGTTTACAAACTTCATTCTCATCATGGATTTGAGAATGAAGTTTTTGTAAACTGATATATATTTTTTCTGCTTCTTTCAGTGATGCTAATGATATAGAATCATTGTCTGTAGCACGAGTTAGCAAGAGATTCATCATGTCCGCTGCACACCAAAACATGGCTAATGTGGTATATTTACCATGATGCACTTTGTACATAGGTAGGATAGTCTGATATGCCTCTTCTATCTTACCTTGTCGGCGCAGTTCAAATACCTCTTTGACGGTCATGAGGGTGTTGTGTTTATCCGCAGTTTATCGGCGACGGAGACCTTGCATTTGTTGCATTTTCTTCATCATCTTGCTGGTTTGCTCAAACTGCTTGAGGAATCGGTTTACTTCCACGATGCTGGTACCCGAACCCTTAGCAATACGGTTTTTTCGACTACCGTTGAGCAAGCTTGGGTTGCTGCGTTCCGCTGGTGTCATTGAGGATATGATAGCCTCGATAGGTTTGAATGCATCGTCGCTAATCTCTACATCCTTGAGTGCCTTGCTCATGCCTGGAATCATGCCCATGAGTTCTTTCATCGAACCCATCTTTTTGATTTGTGCTAATTGTGATAGGAAATCGTTGAAGTCGAATTGATTTTTAGCGATTCGCTTGCTGATGCGTCGTGCTTCTTCTTCGTCGTATTGCTCTTGTGCACGTTCTACGAGTGATACTACGTCGCCCATACCCAAGATACGGTCAGCCATACGAGAAGGGTGGAATACATCCAATGCATCCATCTTTTCGCCAGTACCAATAAACTTGATTGGTTTTTGTACGACCGAACGGATACTCAATGCAGCACCACCACGGGCATCGCCATCCAGCTTGGTAAGAATTACGCCATCAAAATCCAGACGGTCGTTAAATTCTTTGGCGGTATTGACCGCATCTTGACCAGTCATGGCATCTACTACGAAGAGCGTTTCTTGTGGAGTGATAGCTTGCTTGATAGCAGCGATCTCTTGCATCATTTGCTCATCCACAGCCAAACGACCTGCGGTATCGACAATCACAACGTCGTAACCATATACTTTGGCCTCTTGAATTGCTTTTTGAGCCTTAATGACAGGATTAGCTTCGCCTTCGCCAGTATATACTTTAGCATTGATTTGCTCTCCAAGCACACGCAATTGCTCGATAGCGGCAGGACGATATACGTCGCAGGCAACGAGCATGACTTTCTTGTTTTTCTTTGTTTGGAGATAGTTTGCCAATTTAGCAGAGAAAGTCGTTTTACCCGAACCTTGCAAACCGCTCATAAGGATCACAGCAGGAGCGCCTTTGAGATTGATATCTGCAGCTTCGCCACCCATCAAATTTGCCAACTCATCATGGGTAATCTTCACCATGAGTTGTCCTGGACGGACAGCTGTCATTACGTTTTGACCCAATGCTTTAGCCTTTACCTCGTCTGTAAATTGCTTGGCTGTCTTATAGTTGACGTCAGCTTCAAGTAGGGCTTTGCGGATATCCTTTACGGTTTCTGCGATATTGATTTCGGTGATACGACCTTCACCTTTGAGAATCTTAAATGATCGTTCTAATCTTTCTGATAAATTGTCAAACATAGTACTCCATATTAATTTGTGTGCAAAGGTACAACTTTTTTTTCATATACGCAAACTCCATACAAAAAAAGCGCAACAATGCGCTTTTTCTGTATATATGTACTTGCTATTCTTATCTATCTCTGCGAATTATGCTTCCTCCTACTGCGATGCTCTGTTTGATAGTAGGATTGCCTTTATAGGTAATTTTGCTCGCACCAGCAGCTTGTGCCCAAAGTTCGCGCTGTGCATGTACTTCTGCTACGCTGGCTCCTGCGCAATTGATGTGCATATCTTGTACCACGAAGGATTCAGCATCCAATTCGCCTGCACCAGCGATGGTGATGTGGGTGGACTCTGCTGTGCCCTGCAGTTCCAGCGAACTAGCACCTTTGGCATCTACGGTCAGGGTATTGACTTGCAATTGCAAATCGGCTTCGGCTGCTCCGTTGAGGTCGAGCGTCAAGGTGGGTTGTTGCAGCGTATGACCATCTGGGGTCTCAATTTTGCTGGCCCCGTATACGGTAATCTTGCGTAGGGTAGGTGATGCAATGGCAAAATCCAGCATCATATCTTCGATAGGAATTTGCGTAGTGACATCTATATAGAGTACGCTATCTCTTACCTCTGCCTTCCAGTTCTCCTCGCCACTAACCATTGATTGTAGCATGTTCGTGGTCAAGGTGGTCGAAGGGGTAGTGGCGTGGCTCAGATGCAACTCTGCGGCTCCGCGGAGCTCGACGCTGTGGTATGCATCCAACTGCAACACGGAGGTGGCTATACCTGCATCGTCCACATCAAAGCCGTCAATAGCCATCGTGCTCAGGATTTGAGAAGCATGCTCGTATGCGTGATACAATCTAAGCAGCGAAGCACCCCAAAAAACGATTGATGCTATCCATAATAGTATGGTAATCCACCAGAAACGGGCTTTAGGTCCGCGTCGTGTACGCATATATGTTACGATGCTGTGTACAATCATCACGATGGGCAATACCACGATGAGCAGTAGTGTCACCAGCATGAGCAGGATAACGGCACCATTGCCATTCGACAAGACATCTGCTAAGGCAGGATAAATAGGCAATATAGCTCCCAATGTGGTGGTTCCTGCCACGGTCACACCAAAGAGTGTAAGCACCAACGCACATAGTACAGTCAGTCCGAATATAATCACAGGCAATGCCAATATCGCCAATATGACATTGAGCACAATGCTCAGCACGCGTCCGCAACCTGCATTTTGTGACTTATCTACTTTTACTTTCGGGCGGCGGTTCTCGCCGAACTCTGTAGGTGCGCCAATTTGCGATTGAATGCTGTGTACCATCTCCATGGTAACGACTTGTGTGTTCTTAGCGAACAACGCTTTTTGAAAGAGTTCTGCGATGCGCGATTCAATGTCGCCCATCACTTCTTGACGGTCATTAGCGGGCAGACGTGTCTCAATATCGTGTAGATAATCACTTAACACTTGATACGCATCTTTGTCGATGTGATATACCAAACCATTTAGGTTGATAGTACGAGTTTCGTTCATAGAAGTAGTTATTTTTGGGTTATTTGATAGATAGCTTGGCAAATTGCTTGCCATTCTTCGTTGAGTTGTGATAGCAAATGTTCTCCTTCTTCGGTCAGCGTATAGTACTTGCGTGGTGGACCACCTGTTGACTCTTGCCAGCGATAAGAGAGAAGACCTTCATTTTTCATGCGCGTCAGTAGAGGATACACAGTGCCCTCTACCACCAATAGTTCTGCATTTTTCAGGGTATCCAAAATATCAGAAGCATAGGATTCTTCTTTGCTGATAATGGATAAAATGCAATACTCCAATAGTCCTTTGCGCATTTGGCTTTTGAGATTGGATAGCATAAGGCAAATAGATGATAGATGGACTAATTAAGAAATTTGGTCATAGTTGGGCATCAATATCATCAGGATGATATAGAGCAACAAACCTGGGAAACCAGCTGAGAATAAGCTTAAGGTGGCATATAGTACGCGAATCAATGTAGGATCCACGTCGAAGTACTCGGCGATACCACCGCAAACGCCTGCTAAAATACGATTAGATGAACGATAGAGTTTTTTCATTGTTTTTACGAATTTTTAGTTGATATATATGGTTATTATTTAATCATCTATGCGGATAAATTTGCCATTGAGGTCAAATATCAGCTCCAAGTCGTTGTTGAGTTCTACTTCGATATGTAGGGTATCAATGCTGTATTTTACAGCAAATAGGTTAGGGAAGTGCTGCTTGAGGTAATCTGTTATGGTGCTAAGCATGATGCCCTCTGGGATAGGTGTTCTTGCGCAGTCTATCGATTCCAATTTGCCCGTGTGATTAAATTCAATAGTGCTTGCATTCTTTAGATATACGGTGTACTCATTGAATAGACCTTCTCTTTCCACTTTGATATACGAGATGTCATCAACCTTGAAATAGCTTGTTATGAAATGTTGTGCATCTTCGGGCAGTTGTGCGTAGTTTACTGCATATTCTTGGTCAGCACATGCTGCAAGAGAAATGAATAGGGTTGCCAAGATGGCAAAAGATTTTTTCATCATAGTAGTAATAGTTAAATGGTTAATATTTGTTTTTATGGACTTTAGTTCCAAAAACTATGCCACTTGTAGGGTTGTATTGCTCTTTTCCATTAAAAAACACTGCAAAGGTACTGAAATTTTCAATACTATGCAAAGCAAAGTACTGAAAAAGTAATGAATTTCGTGATTTTGTAAAATCGAGTTGTCAAAATGGGGTGTTTTGATGGTGTTTTTGTTGATCAAAACAATGGTGTGAGACAAAATACCCATTTTTTTTGAAAAATATTTGGTCATATCAAAAAAAAGCAGTACCTTTGCAAAAGATTTCGGAGTTAAACGGTTGAAACTTTTAAAACTTTTAGAACTTTTTCAACTATCGCTCCGCTACATGGTGGCTATAGCTCAGCTGGCAGAGCATCGGATTGTGGTTCCGAGTGTCGTGGGTTCGAGCCCCACTAGTCACCCAAAAAGACGCTCAAATGAGCGTCTTTTTTGTGTTTAGTGGCTTGGCGTACATCCTACTAGTCACCAAAACAAAAGACGCTCGAACGAGCGTCTTTCGTGTATTATTGTTTAAGATTCTGAACTATTCTGTGCTTCTCTTTTAGCTTCCACTTGTGCTTTGATTTCTTCCCAAGCTTGTTCGGCATAGGGGGTGATATAGCTATAGACTACTGATTGTTCTTTCAGTTCTTTGCTGATAAACTGAAACTGCTTATCCAGGTTATGCAGGCACAATACTAATGCTACTATTACAATTCCCCATTTGGCAATGCCAAATAGGCCTCCGAATAGGCGATTGACCCAGCCCAGTTGGATTTTTTGGGATAGTTTGGATAGTAGCCGTGCTATTATATTAAGTCCCAAGGCGATACTGGCAAAGAGTACTGCATATGCTAGTACGATGCATGCTGTTTCGCTCCATGCAAACTGTTGCATGAGCCAGCTGGCGCAGACAGCGCTCCAATATCGGGCTCCTAAGAAGCCCAATACGATGGCTACGATTGATGCAACTTCCACAATCAACCCTTTCATCAGACCTCTAACGAGTCCGATGAGCAAGGGGAATAGTATCAGAATATCTAACCAAGACATGAATCCGATGTAGCATGTTGAATGAAGAATGACCAATTACTTGGTATATTCTATGCGTGGCCACAAGCCTTCGATAGTTTTTTCTTCTTCTTCGAGTTGTAGGTTCTTATTGGTGTCGTAATATAGGTGCAGATCATCCAAGGAACGAATAGAGATAGCCCAATCGTCAGCAGCGGGATCATATTTGGCGTTGTCATTGTAATAGCCTAAGATACCAACCACATCACCGACATAATTTTTACAGCTATCGATGCCGTTTTTATTTGCTCCTGGCAAGTAGAAATGAGCGAACTTGGCATACTCCGAAGCGGAGATGGATACTTTGTTGCCTTTCAGGTCTTCTACGATACGGCTTTGTGGGTAGCCAATATTTTCTGTCGTAGGAGCAAACACATTGGCATTGCCATCGGTCTCAGGATCGCCTGTAGAGCATTTGGATTGTGAACCATTGGATTCAAAGTATTTACCTGTATAGTGCACATTTTTGATGCGAACTAATTTGGCATCCCATTTGCGTGCCTCTTGTATGTTGAGCACAGAAATAAACTCTTGAATCTCATATTCGTCATACACCAATTTACTCACATCTGGTTTACCAATACATTGAGTGCGTGCTCTAAAGATAGCGATAGGGATACGACCAGCAGCCCAACCCACTTTTTGTTCTGCGTTATTGGCGTAGATATTATTGTTATAGGTTGGCAGGCAGAGTTGTGGTTGGTTGGCATAGCGTCCGATAGCTAATCCATCCACGCGGATGAGGATTTCTTGACCTATTTGATACAATCCGCCTATTGAGCCAGCATCTACTGACAAGCGCAGTGCTTGTTGTTCGCCGTTGACGATTTGTTGAATACACAGGGTCTTATAGAAATTGCCTGCATAGTCGTCGGTTGTTACGCGCCCGCGTATATAAATAGGGGTATCGAATGTTGGGATGGTATCGATAGAGAATAGATAGTTTTTTCCATCTTTGGTAGCGCGAGTACGATAAAGAGTGGTATCGCTGAGATAGTTGCCTTTCTCGGTCATGAACGAATCTTTTAACTCGTGCAGGGTGAGCAGGGTGCCTTGTTCGATCAATTGATTGGCAGCTTCTTCGGTGAGGAAGAGTGAGGCTTCATCGATCGGCGTAGGCGCACATGCCACGCACAATGCCATGAGAGCGGAGGCAAGTATGGATTTCGAGTTATGAATGATGAATTGCATTGTTTTCATATTGCTTTAGAATTTATATTGGATATTGAGATAGAAATTGGTTCCCCATGCATAATAGTATTTAGATGGGAATTTCCAAATGTTAGGACTGATGACTGAGTTTTCTCTATCGCTCACGCCTTGTCGTGTTTGTCGAGGTAAGCGTGCTTGTTGATAACCGCCAGTCTTGAAGTTCGTATTGTTGAGAATATTGTTGATTGTCAAGTTGATTGAGATAGATTGACGGTTTTTGAGATAGATGAGTTTACCCACGCTAACATCTACGAGGAAACGGTCGAGCGGATTGCTAGCATGCAGTCTTTCTTGGTCGGAAAGATAGTTGTATGGATACTTCAGTTTAGGTACATTGTATTCGTCATATACAATATCTCCGTTTAGATCTTTCTCGATAGCATCGGTATATGTATCTCCGTACCAGCCGTTTACAGAGCTTCCGTCAGTTCGTGTGCCGGTAAATAGACCTTTCATGCGTCGTGCTGGTGCATAGTCGATATAGTTCCAATCGAAGTAGCTTACTGTGAGGTCAGCGAACCACATCTTAGGGTGGAAGAAGCTGAGTTTGAGACTTGAGCTCAGTTGTGGTCCTGTAGCCACGCGTAGTCCTTTGATGAGTACGCTATCGCGCAACTCATACATAGGGCCATTCACGTTTTCTGCCAGTGCCATACCATTTTCAGCAGATGTGGTAGAGTAGGCATTGGAGGTATATCGATAATCGCCGATATTCACCACACCTGTCAAGGTGAAGTACATGCCTAGTTTCACAGCTGCTGCTGCCTCTATACCCATATGGCGGCGGTTGATGCCTGTGAGGGATTGATTTACGAAGGTACGTGCTTCGTCATCGTAGTAGCCATTGAGTTCGGTGCCATTCCAGAATTGTGTGAAGAATCCAGTTACGCGACCACGAACGATTGGGTAGTTAAAGGAGTAGGTGAAGTCACCACCTGCTATTTTTTGGCTTGCGCCAAAGTATTCTTTTAGAACGGATGTGCCGTCTGTTTTAGCGTAATATCCAGCATAATCGTGGCGATAGATATTTTCCACTGCTCTATCGTGTACACGTGGAGAGATGTATGCATCGCGTGCCAATGGAGCTGCGGTTTCTGCCATAGCGTTTACTTTCAGTTGGTTACGTCCATCAATCTTGTAGGTTGCACCCACTTTCACAGCGGGATCGATAAAGTGGTGTGCATAGCCTTTCAGGGTGTGTGGTAGTGCTGAATAATCGTTGTTGGCATTGAGGACAGCAGAAGCTTGATCTGCGAGGTAGTAGGTCGCCACATTGCTGCCGTATCGGTCTGCATTCAGTTTTGCCAAGTACCAAGATCTACCATTGATCATATTGGTAGTACGTTGCATAGATGAGTAGGAGATTTGCAGTGCGTAGTACAAGTCAATGGCATTCCAGTTCCATTCGTTTTGTGCCCACAGTTTGGCGTTCATCATATTGATGCGATAGTCGTAGCCAAATCGTCCTTTTTCTGTCACAGCAGCATTAGGATTACGCAAGTCGTTTTGTTTCACATTGGCAATATCTGTTTGTGTAAGTCCGATATTGGTTGCCAATTCTTTGATATCGCGTTCTGCAAAAGGATCCACGTCCACCCATTGTTGTCCTCCGAGCAGGTCGTCAATGGTTTTGTAGTGAATACCTTGACTACCTTTCACTTCTAATCCTGCGGTCAGTGTCATATGTTTCACTGCGGTGTTGCGGTAGTTGAGGTTGATCATACCCTCTTGAATGTCGTTGTGGCGACGTTCTACGATATAGCGTGCAGAACCTGTAGGGTTATTCACGTTGTTTGCATAGTTAGCTGCGTAGAGGGCGTCCCAATTGATTTGTGTAGTGGTATTATCGCGGCTGGTCCATAGATCGGTGAGGGTCATGTATGTATCCTTGTGTATGGAGTGTCCGAGATTATATCCGTTGTATGAAGCGGGGTATAGGAGTGAGTTGCCTAGTTGAGTCACCTCGCCCATCACTTGTCCGTTCATATCTTTGAATATGAAATTACCATTTTTATCAATTTGTCCATCCCACATAGCTGATGGCAGGTTGCGGTAGTAGTCAGGGCGTGGGTCTGGAGCGTTGTAGAATGTTAGGGCAGAGTTGGAATACATCGAGTAGTGGTAGCCTGCGCCTGCTTTCAAGAAGTTGTCCTCGTCAATTTTCCAGTCAAAGCTTGCGATGACGGTAGGGTCGTATGAGTGTACGATACGTGAGTTGCGCACTTTGCCATTTTGGTATCCCCAATATGGGTTGTAGTTATTGTGTCCCCAAGATGTTTTGTTGTATTGATTGGTGAGGTCATATGTCTCTTGTGTGAGTGCGGATGATTGTCCACGTTGTGTAGGTGCTCCGAAGGTGATGAGCGACAGGCGTTTGTTTTTGCCCCATTGTTTTTCGGCTGTAAAGAAGTATCCTACAGAGTTGTATGCTATACCTTCGCCTATTTGTCCTTTGATATCGAAATATGGGCTATAGCGCCATGCTAATTGTGCAGTGAATGCCCAGCCGTTTTCCAAGAGTCCGCTGGCGTAGGTAGCGCGTGCTGCTGCCTTATAGTTGCGGTTTGTACCTGCCAATGCTACTTTCCAGCCTTGTGCGTAGTTGGTAGCTGATTGTAGGTAGTTGGTAGATTTACCCAGCGAACCAAAAGTGAAATTATTGGCTTCTATACCTTCCACGATTTCTTTGTATCGAGTAGCGTCGTTTAGACCACCCATAGCGGAGAAGTTGAATTGTCCTCGTTCAGCGGCGTTGAAAGAGATGCCTTCGATATAGTTTTGTTCGTAGATTTGTTCGTATCCACGGCTACGATAGCGTGCGTTGGACCATGCGAAAGAGGTAGTTGAGTTAAATACGTCTTGGCTGGCACTTGATGCGGAAGCCATTGACTGTCCTCTACCTTCGTCGTCATTGAGATCCATTTCCGCGATATTGAGTATCACTTCCTCTTTGGCTTCTTGTACGAAGTCTGTTTGCAGCAATACCTCGCCCAATGTGTTGAGCTGACCGTCTGCTAATGCCACGAGTATAATGTCAGACATATATCCGTTGGCTTCCAGAATCACTTCTTCGTCTATCGCATCAAGGTAGGTGAGCGAAAACTCTCCGTTCTCATTGGTCGTCGTTGTATAACCTTGATTAGCCAATGTGATGGTAGCACCTTTGATGGCCTCTTTGTTGACAGACAGAATCCTACCTACCAATCGAGTGGGGTGTACGGTTGCAGGTGTACCTGCTTGTTCTATTGCAGGTGTCTCTACTGCTTTTTCAGCGACTGGCGCTGTTTCTTCTGCTACAGGTGTGGCTTCTTCTACTACAGGTGTAGCTTCTTCTACTACAGGTGTAGCTTCTTCTACTACAGGTGTAGCTTCTTCTGCTATTGTAGCTGTCTCTTCTATAGTTTCCTCTACCACAGGTGCAGTTGCTGTTTCTTCTTCTGTCAGTTTTGTTGTAGATCGTGCGCCCAAGAGTGCGGACTGGTGTACCCAAGATTTGATACCTTGCAGCAGTACGCCATTAGGGTGAAAGACAGAGCCAATCTGTTGGATGGCATGATTTACTTTGTACACCCAAGGCGAAATTTTTTCGCCTGTCATATAGTGGGTAGTGTCGGGATTTACCCATACGCTATCGCCTACTTGCAGGGTGGTGGTGGGTGTTTGTGCCTGCGATGCAATAGAGATTGCTAAACAAGCCAACACGATTAGCATTACTCGCTTCATATTCGTTTATCTTAATTCTTAATTCAAAATTCTTAATTCAAAATTAAAATTCCGCAGTTTTTGGTGTACGTGGGAATGGAATCACGTCGCGGATGTTTTGCATACCTGTCACGAAGAGCATCAGTCGCTCGAAGCCTAGGCCGAAACCTGCGTGTGGAGCAGCGCCAAAGCGGCGAGTGTCAAGGTACCACCACATATCTTTCATCGGAATATCGCGACGCTCAATCTCTGCATTGAGTTTATCAAGGCTTTCCTCGCGCACGCTACCGCCAATGATTTCGCCGATTTGTGGGAAGAGTACGTCGGTACCTTGTACGGTCTTGTCGTCCTCGTTGATCTTCATGTAGAAGGCCTTGATATCCTTTGGATAGTCAGACATAATGACTGGCTTGCCAAAGTGCTCCTCTACGAGGTAACGCTCGTGTTCTGAAGCCAAGTCATCGCCCCAAGTACATGGGAATTCAAATTTTTTGCCATTCTTGATGGCCTCTTGCAGAATGTTGATACCCTCGGTGTAGGTGAGGCGCACAAAGTCGGTTTTGATTACTGACTCCAGACGTGCGATAAGGCCTTTGTCTACGAATTGGTTGAGGAACTCCAGATCGTCCTTGCAGTGCTCCAATGCCCAGCGAACGCAGTATTTAATAAAGTCTTCTTCGAGGTCCATGAGTTCGTCTTTTTGGATGAATGCCACCTCTGGTTCGATCATCCAGAACTCTGCCAAGTGGCGTGGAGTATTGCTATTCTCTGCGCGGAAAGTAGGGCCGAAGGTGTAGATTTTGCCGAGTGCCATAGCAGCCAGTTCGCCTTCCAATTGACCTGATACGGTGAGGCTGGTTTGCTTGCCAAAGAAGTCGTCGGAGTAGTCTATCTTGCCTTCCTCGTCTTTCTTGAGGTTGTAGAGGTTTTTGGTGGTCACTTGGAACATCTGTCCAGCACCCTCGCAGTCACTAGCTGTGATGATTGGGGTGTGGAAATAGAAGAATCCGTGCTCGTGGAAGTACTGGTGAATAGCCATTGCCATGTTGTGGCGAATGCGGAATACGGCTCCAAAAGTGTTGGTACGTGGGCGGAGGTGTGCGATGGTACGCAGGTACTCCATGCTAAGTCCTTTCTTTTGCAATGGGTATTGCTCTGGGTCGGCAGTACCATATACTTCGAGTTCGGTCAGCTGGATCTCTACGGCTTGTCCACTACCTTGGCTGGCTACCAGATGACCTGTCGCTGAGATACACGAACCTGTGGTGACTGGCTTGAGGTGCTCTTCGGGGAACTGAGCGAGATCTACTACGATTTGGATATTCTTGATGGTTGAACCGTCATTTAGGGCAATGAAACTCACATTTTTGTTGCCGCGACGGCTGCGAACCCATCCACGCACGTTGATAAGTTGTCCTTCTCCTGCCAATTGCAGGGCTTTGATAATTTCTGTTCTTTTCATTATAGTGTTGTTGTTTTTTATCGTAAGTAGGGCTATGATTGTTGTATTTTCATAGCGCTCCGACGCTATTTACAAAATAGCGCGCAAAGTTACTACTTTTTTTTGACATATGCAACAAAAGTGGAATAATTATTTATTGCGAAGATTTATATGCCTTCCGACTGTGCCACTTCGGATGTCTTCCGAGGATTCCAAGGGTCTTTGTAGGATGAGAAGTTAAACAACTCTTGTGTATGTGCAATTAGTCGAGCTAAACGCAAAAAATAGCCCGTGTAGAACGTTGACAACGGCACGTATCCTGCCAGCCATCGCTCTTCTTTTGGGCGTTCGCTAACCCATTGAATGATAGCAAATCCGATATATCCGAAGAACATGCGGATGATATATCCGATGGCAAAGATCTCCACGAGTCGGTCGGGGTGCATAAAGAAGAGTGATAGGATATAGAAAAACCAGATATAGTTAAAGCCAAAGTCATAGACGATATTCTCCAAGTTGGATATCATGTTGGAGAATGAGAAATTCTTGTTTGGCATAAAGATGTCAATATGTTTGCGCAGACGGAATCGAACGAGCGATTTGCTCCAGCGTTTGCGTTGTTTGAAGAGTACTTGCCATTTCACGGGCACGTTGGTCATGCATATAGCTTCTTCGGCGAAATACACCTTGTATCCTGATTTGCGTATTTTCTGTGTAATATCGCCGTCCAATCCTGGCCCGATGTCCCAATAGCCTACTTGCTTAAGTATTTTCGTTTCGAACGCGCCGAACGCACCTGAAATGATATGGTAGATGCCTAATTGGCTAGTCACCATACGTCCCACTTGAATAGTCTTGAGGTATTCGAGTGCTTGCATAGCGGTACAGATAGAGTCGTGAGCATTGCGCACTTTCACCACACCGCCTACGGCTTTGATTTGGCTATCCAAGTAGAATGGAATCAATATTTTTTCCAGTGCATCTCTATCCAGCGAGGAGTCGGCATCGAGGTGTACGATGTATTTGCCTTTGGCGTAGAATGTACCCAGATTGGCTGCGCTAGCTTTTCCGCCTCGATCATGTGCTCGCAAAAAGAGATCGATATATCCAGCGTTTTCCAAGTCTCTACATATCAGTGGTGTAGCGTCGTCTGATCCGTCATCTACGATGATGATTTCGTAGTTTTTATACGTTTGTTCGCGGAGCGATTGCACCAGTTTGTAGATATTTTTTCCTTCGTTTTTGCCAGGTGCGAGGATTGTTACTAGGGGGTTCTCTATATAGAGTTTCATACGTGCTACTTCTTTCTCCTCTCGTCGTGCTCGGTAGTGCAGTTTGTACCAGCAGGTCACGATGATTTCCAGCAGGTAGTAGCGTGGGAATTCCACGAAGAAGAGAAACCAATAGGTATTGAGCAATACTTGCCAAGAGAGATTACGTGTGAATTCCCCGACGATATTATCAATAATATGGAAACAGTAGTCCAGCACCTTGATCTTGCCTACTTATTCATTGCGATAGATAGGTTCACAGAGTCGGCGGATATAGCGTTCGATATTTTCGCTTGCATCTCTAACTACGCTTGTCTGCTCTTCCACGTATGCGAACGGACAGTCTGTTTGCAGGGTAGAGAGTTTGTATTCGATATTGCGCATGATTTGCTGTTGTGTATTGCTAATATCTTCTGTGTGGCTCTTCGAGGATAGGAAGAAATAGTTGCTCTTGTAGGAGAAGTTGTAGTCGTAGAATAGTTCATGCATACGTCGCAAAAAGTCTATTCTATCCGTTTCGCTCACGTGATCGGCTACGCGGATTTTGAGTCGAATGGTATAGAGCGTTTCGTTGAGTGCACTGGTATGCGAGAAGAGGCGTAGCTGTTGTAGATAGGAGTCGAAGTTGGAGTAACCAAACCATAGGTCTTTACCGATTTTGATGAGTGCATCGTTATTGACAATGGATTGTATGCCTTCGGCTGTATATTTGTACCGTACCACGTCCATAGGTTGCAGGTGTGCAGGTCGGTGTTTGGAGCCGCAGTTGGCGCAGCGCACTTTCATTTTTGTATGGATGAAGGTATGTCCACATTCGCCACAAGTGTGTACATCGGTTGGACGGTCGTAGTCCACGCCTATATGATGCAGGTATTGGCGACATTTAGGGCAGCGGAGCTTATCGTCATATACGTAGGTACTCTCTGGGGATATGTTGGCGCAACGGAAGTGGTGGAGCATGGGTTCCTCGTTGATGTTTGAACTTTCACACTTAGGACAGCACTCGGCATATATAAGGTGGCTACTCTTGCATTGTGGGCACAGGTGTACACGTTCTACAAAATCTTGAGGTTCAGCATAGCCCAACTCTAGCAGTTTTTGGTTAAACTCTAAGAACTCTTTTCTGGAAGCTACCTCGTTGTTGAATAGCAAGGCGGCATATAGAGCTGAGTGTCCCTCTGTGATACCAGGGATGATAGTGGAGGTATAGGTATATTTGCCACGACTGATGGAGTATTTACACAGACGAATAAAGAGTGCCACGAAGGTGGATACATTAGCTGTCTGCGTGATTTGCAGACGACTCATTTGCAGGAAGATTTCTTCTGATCGTTGGGTGACCAATTCGTCAAATGGACTATTAACGATGCCGTCGGTTAGGATATCCAAGATACCCATGCGAGCCGTATTATTCGTTTGCACATAGCGAGGCTTCATCCAGCATTTTGTGGAGAAAATAGGCGATGTCTTCTCCAGCAGCAGACCAATCTCATTGTTGGACATATTACTGATATTGAGATAGACAATATCGAATTTCTCATCTTGTATCTCTTCACTTTTTTCTACATCAAAATAGTGATTGATGACCAATATGTTTCGTCCGTTTGGATTGCTAACAATCTTGTAAATAGAGTGCTCCATAAAAGATTCAATTAAGGCATATTATTGTTGTACGTGTATAGTATCTGTCATGAGGCTATCTGGCACAATGCTATCGCATGGTATATTCAGTGTGTCTAAGATAGTTTCGGCGTCTTCTGTAGGGCGAATCAGACCGTGTGTGGTGTGAAACATCATGTAGTCTGCCTCTTCTTCTTCCTCTTCTTCTGTGTCAAAATTATTTACCCTGATACGCACAGGGATATTCTTGACCAGTGTCCAGAAGGGTATGATTTGATTTGTGTCAATACCCAGCACTACGATGACGGCGGTATGGTCACGCGAGAGTGTACTACGCAGTTCGCCAGGGATTTCTTCGGTACGTGTACCCAGCATCAGTACGCTGGCGGTGAAAGATACATCGTCATTGACAATCACTTCCGCTTGTGTGTTACGGTTTATATGTTTCATTTGATTGGGCATGACGTATGCTACCACCGATACGTTGTTGCGGTGCAAGTCAAAACTCTGGATAGAGATGATAGGTTCTCCACGTAGTACGAGAATCAATTCGGGCACATACACTTTGGTGACAATACCCGAGTCCACAGCGATGGAGTAGCGCACCAGTCCCAACTCTTTCATCAGTTCCACGTTGCGCATGTCTTGTACGCGCAAGAATCCATTTTCGTTGTTCGATGCTTTCTGTACGGCTTGTGTGGTTTGCTTAAAGGCATTCCATAGCACACCCAGTTTTCTTCGTTGTGCATTGTATTGCTCTTCGGCTTCGGCGAGTTCTTGTTCGATTTTCATTTTCTTGAGGTTGTCGCTTAGTCCGAAGCGGATATTGTGGTCTTCGGTCTCCAGCTGCTTTTTGAGCTCTTTCACGCGCACTTTCAGCACCTCCAAGTCCTGACGAGCCAAACCGTAGTCCACGCGCATATTGCGATTTTGCACCACTACAGTAGGTTCGCTATCGGTGGATTCGTGGCTATAGAAGACGTGGCTATACACGTAGGAGAATAGCGTATCGCCTGGGGCAACGAAGTCGCCTACGTCTTTGTTAGTCTCCAAGATATAGATATCATCGGCGTGTCGGATAGTGTTCAAATCGGTGTTGATATAGCCATCAAATTCGGTATACAATACCTTTTTTCCCATCCATAGCAGGATGATAACGATGATCACTAATAGGATCATGGTGAATACGATCTGCTGTGTAGCGATCTTACGTTTGCGTTCACGCAGAATACTCTCAATCTCGTTTTGACGTTCTTCTGTTGAAAATGAAAATTCCTTCATAAGCTTATTCTATAATAGTTCCCACACAAAAATCAAATACTGATATTGTGGGAAGGTATGTCTGTAGTGTCATGAGCAGGCAATCGCGCTGATATTGATAGGCGAGCAGTTTCTCCCAGCAGAGTAGGTAGGTGTTATACTCTTTGGCGCGCAAGATGATATTGTATTCACCTTTGCGATTGCTATAGGCATTGCTGCGTATTTGCAAGTATTTTTGCAGATCTTGCAGGCGTTTTAGTTCGGCTTGTGAGGTGCGGTTCAGGCGCTCTATATCTTGTAGTAGGGCGTGGATATTTTCCGCTATTTTTTGGTTTACTTGTTCGTATTCCATATCCACTATCATACGTTCGGCATCCATGGCAGCTCGTTTTTTGCCACTTTCGCCAGTGATGGGGATATTGAAGTTCACACCCAAATCCACGTTGGTGGAGTTGGGTAGGGAGGTGCGAAAATAGTAGGAGTAGCGCACAAAAGGCGAGATACTCAGTTTGCGCCAATAGGTCTCGTTCTGCATGCGCTGTACCAGTAGTTCGGATTGTAGTTGCAGCATGTGCAGGTCGGGGTGGTTAGTTTGCACATAGTGCATCAGGCCTATTGAGTCTATCTCTACGATGAGCCCTGTGGGGTGTGTCAAACTGGCTGCACAGGGATAGGTTTTGGTGATTCCCATCAGTGTACGCTCTGCTTCAGCTTTGTCGTTGATGATTTGCAGCATGTCGTCGCTGGAGATATTGCCGTGTTCCAGCAGATACATCTGTGCGTCGTTCATGAGCGTAAGATTGCATAGTCGGTGCTGCAATATGCCAGCCAACAGACTATCGTATTTTTGACGGTAGTATTCTTGATGATCGGCTACCAGAGCTGCTATATTTGCTTTGTCCATGCCAAGGCGTTCTTGCTCGCCTTGCAGCTCTATCTCGTGGATACGTCCTTTGCGTTTGATGAGTGCGCTGTGTAGGAAGTTCCAACGCAGTTCCACTTGTATCTTGGCTTTGTATCGAGATACTGCATCGTCTTCATCCACCATCAAACTCTCATCCAAGCGATAATAGGTTTGTCCTGTCAGGGCGAGACCTGTCTCATGCTTCAGGCCGCTGATTTCTGCTGCCACCTTGTTGCTAACCAGCGAATCTCTCTCTTGTACGTATTGCTTGCCTACTATCCAATGCTGAAAATACACTGCACTGTCTTGGTGAAAGGAGTTGTCTGGTATTGTGTCCTCGGTAGCAAAGATAAGGCTGTCCAGTGCGGCAAAACGCTGCTCAAAACGCTCAAAGAGTAATTGGCTACTATTCTCCTGAGCGAAAAAAGACATGGGGAGAATACACAGAATACACAATATGATTTTTCTATACGTCATGACGAAAAAAAATAGTGTTGATTTGGATTGTTTTTTCTTACAACCTGCAAAGTTACACTTTATTTTTGAATATTCCAAATTTTACGGTGATATTTTGCCAAATAGATACAAAAAAGCGGGTTTGTGACCCGCTTTTTTGCATAGTATTATGTATTTTTGCTTATTTCTTATTCTGTAATACCCAGTTCGTAGATTTGCAATCCATACATACCATATGCTACGTAGATACGTCCGTCAGGACCTTTCTTCACGAAGTTAGCAGATTGCTTGATGCTGGTCTCGTCGGTCACGCTGGTAGCACCACGACCTGTGTAACTAAACTTCTTCACGGTGCGGTTGCAAATATCGCCTTCGCCGTTCACGAATCTGCTATGCTTATCTAGGATAGCCAAGCCGTCGCCTGCTGCCAAGTAGATGAATTTGTCATCCACATCTACGCCGTTGGCACTCTTGCCTGAACCACCTACGCGATTGCCTGCATAGTCATATACGCCGAAGCCATTTTGACCTTTACATACGTAGATATGCTCGTTGTCGCAGATACATACGTTCTTGCCGTCCTCTGGATAGATAGCGCCTACCTCGAAGCTTGTCTCCTCTACCATGTCGCTATTGTAGATAGTTACGATTCCGCGACTGGTATTGTTGAGTGTGATCACCTTGCCATTAGCTGCATGGTAATATACATACTTTCCTTGGTAGTCATCACCACCCTTGATATGCTTTTTCTCTTGGTTGCTTTCGTCGGTGAGAGCAAACTTATTGATACCGCCCTTGGAGTAACCTGAGATGGTCACGAGCTCGTTGCCGATACGCTCTACGCAGTTAGCAGAGTAGCCTGTGAGTGGCACGCGTACCTCTTTGTAGTTGTCCAACTCTGGGAACAAACCTGCTGGAGTCAAAGCGATCTTGCTCATCGCTGCACCTACCTTGTTGCTGGTAGCTGCGGTGTAAACAACGTTGTCAGAGAAGAGGATATGGTTGTACTTAAACTCGCTGTTCTCCATAGATTGCTCAAAGAGACTGCTGGTAATGTCGTAACGGTCAATGTGAATAATATCCACGATACCGCCAAAGTCTTCTGCGCTGTCCACCGATGGGCTGTAGTTGCTTTGTGCATAGTGCATGTTGGTCTCTGGGTTAGCGTGCCAGCTTACATATACCAAGTCCTCGTTGAAGGAGATGCTGGTAGCTGAGTACTTGTGTGTAGGAGTGCTGCTGGTTGGAGGCAATACCTCTACTACTGGCACTTCGCCTACCTCTGGACGGCAACCATCTTCGCTGGCTGGCAACCAGCAGTTCTCTGCTATGCTTACTGTGGCAGGTACTACCAAGTTGTCTGCACTCAAGATGGCGTTCTCGTCTGGAACATCGTGGTAGAACTTGATGCGCAGATCGCCTTCCAGGTTCAGGTGACCGGTGAAGTTACCGCTTGGGAAGCTAGCTGCTGCTACGCTGTTAGGTACGGTAGTGTAATCATTGCCGCGATCCAAATAGAGCTTACCACCTACTTTCACAATCGACTTGTAGGTAGCTTCTACGCCGTTTACCACGATGCGTTGGCTGCCTTTGTCAACAAACATACCATCGCTCAAAAGCTCAAACATAGCATCTTTGAGGTTCATGGTACCTACGCCTTGGTTGGTGAGCAGGGTGTTGGCTTGCAAGTATTTGTTGACGTTCACTACGGCCTCGCGACTTGATTTGAAGTCCAATTCGCGGAGTACAAATACGCAATCATCAAAGGTCACATCAGCCTCACCCTCTACGAAGAGGTCTTTGCCAATAGTCACTTTGTTAACAGTATGTGTCTTACCGCCGTTGAGCAATGCAGTACCTTCTACATACATCTCGCGCTCGCAGTAGAAATCGGATGCAGGATCCACTTGGAAGGAAGAGTAGGCATTGTTGTTATTAACGGTATTGTTGTTGGCTTTCACATAGAATGGCTCGCCTTCGGTGCCATAGATGTGCAACAAGCCTGCGTTGTACAAACGCAGTCCCATATTATCTGGTGTGGTAATATTACCCCAGCAATATACGCGGGTTTCTTTTTTGATATGCACCTTGTCATCATAACCTGATTCGCAGTAGGTGAGTACAGCACCCTCAAGGATGTAAATATTCAAAGGTGTGTCATCGTTCCACCATGAATTGCTAAAGGTGGCATCTGCGGCTACATAGATATCAATGCTGCCAGTTTGAGATGACCAATCTTGACTGATAGTACCAGTCCATGGTTCATTGATAAAATACGCTTTGCCACGGGTGAGAGTTACACCATTGTTCCAGTTAGTAGGTTGGTCTTTCAGAGGCAACGCATCGCTGGGAATAGTAGGTTCTGCAACTTGTTCTACAACTTGTTGACGTTGGACCTTTTTAAGGCGACTGCCACCAAATATCAAACGAGATGCCAATAGAGATGGATCGTTGATAATAGTCACTTCGCCTTTAGAGGAAAGGTGGTTGTTGACATGGCTGTTGTCACAAGATGATAACATAATCATCGCAACCGTCAGCATACTGACTAAAAATAGATTCTTTCTCATACTTTTATAAAGATTGTTTAATGTTGTGTTTCGTTGTTTTTTGTTTTCTTAATATATTCGTTTTCAGCAGATTATGTAGAATTCTTTTTGTAAAAAAATGATTTTTTGAGAACTCTACCGCAAATTACGCTGCAAAAGTACAAAAAAAAATAAAATCATGCAAATTTTTTGTGCTATTTCTGCTGTAAAACATATTTTTTTTCTCGCAGATTTCATTGATTCTTACAAGATGATTATAAACTTGAGTTGGGGGGGGTAAGGGATGTTCTGTGTGGTAACGAAGTTGTTTCGAAAGAGGAGGGTGGGGGGATTCCGCGGATAACACGGAAAAAATATACCATAATTATATTATAGTAATTGGACCAAAAATTAGAAGGGAATGAGCGGGGTGGAGGACAACAGGGACAGCATCGCTGTCCCTGTTAGTATTTTAGGATACGCTTTAAGGCTGAAATTTCTTCCGCATCTCTTTGATATACAATCTGTAATTGTGTTTGTATGTTGCTTATTTTTCGTTTTGCTGCTTTGTAGCCAGCTGTCCCTAATATTATACCTCACGCATTTTTTCGATTTCAGCAATGTGTTCGGTGGGAGTGAGGGCGCGGATATGTGTCTCTGTTCTGGTAGCTGTATCTTCCTTATACACCAAATAGTGGTGTTCGCCCTTGATTGCCACTTGAGGCAAGTGAGTGATACTGATTACTTGTCTGGATACGGCAATCTGGTGCATGATATCGCCCATCTGACTAGCAATAGCACCGCTGACACCCGTATCAATCTCGTCGAAAATAATCGTTGGTAGCCCGTTGGTAGAAGCAATCAATGCTTTGATACATAGCATCAGACGGCTGATCTCACCACCAGACGCTACCTCTGCTACGCGGCGAAGCGACTGATTGAGGTTGGCAGCAAATAGAAACTGCACATCGTCTTTGCCCATGGGTGTAAAATCCTCCGTAGGTGTGATTTGTACAGCCACATTCGCGTGCTTTACTCCCAACTTTTGCATATCCTCTACGAGGCGAGGGGCTATCAGGTGAGAGGCAATGAGGCGGGTGGATGTGAGGGAGTCCGCTGCCGCGGATAGTACTTGCTTAGCTTGCTCTACTTCCTGCTGCATACGGAGTATATCTTCATCATAATTAGCCAGTTGCTGCATCTGCTGTGCTAGTTCTTTATGCAGAGCGATAAGCTCCTCAAGAGTTAGTACGTGGTGCTTCTTAATGAGCGTTTGCAGCATGCTGATACGCCCTTGTACTTCCTCCAAACGCTGTGGGTCGCGTTCGGTGCGATCATAAAGGCGTTGGATGTCAGAAAGGGTATCTTTGAGTTCAATCTCTATGCTATTAAGGCGCTCGGCGATATCGGACATCCGATTCCCGATTCCCGATTTACTATCATGTATCAACGATAAGGCGCCTTGTCCATCGCCATCAATGAGTTGGATAGCAGTAGCAAGCGCGCTCTGTATGTCCTCGGCGTGAGAGAGACGATATTCTTCTTCTTCGAGTAGCTCCATCTCGCCTGCTTGCAGGTGGGCATCCTCGAGTTGCTGCCACTGAAATGCCGCATAATCAGCATCTGCCTGCGCACGAGCAGCGCGTTGTTGGTGTTGGCGCAGACTGTTAAGTGCATCGTTGTATCGCTCATATGCTGCGGCATAGGCAGTTTGCTCTATCTGGTTGTTAGCAATAGCATCTATAATCTGTATTTGGAATAGGTCATCGCCCAACATCAGCGATTCGTGCTGCGAATGGATGTCAATGAGCTGGTGTGCCAGAGCTTTGAGTTCGGCTTGGGTTACCACCTCGTCGTTTACAAACGAGCGCGAACGCCCATTGATGTTGAGCTCGCGGCGGATGATGATCTCCTGACTCATCGCCTCATTGCCTTTCGCCTCTATGAATGTTGCCTCAATTACGCAGCGTTCTTCGCCTTCGGTAATGGTCTTGGTGTCTGCACGCGCACCCATCACAAGGTTGAGCGCACCAAGAATGATGCTTTTGCCCGCACCTGTCTCGCCAGTCATGACGGAAAATCCCTCATGGAAATCAATATCCAAATGAGATATAAGTGCATAATTGCGTATGTGAAGATGGGTAAGCATGAGGCAAATTATGAATTATGAATTATGAATTGCTGTGCAAATTTGCTGCAAAGGTAGTAAAATATTTACAATTTACAAAATTTACGAACGACTATTTGTGTTTTTATTTGTGTATGTGGAAAAAAAACACTACTTTTGCAACATGAAAAAGATTATACCCTATTTGTCGGTTATTACCGCCATGCTCATTTGGGCAGGTGCTGGGATTGCTGTGAAAGAGGCGTTGGTGTTTTTTAGTCCGCTGACGCTCATCGTTTTGCGCTTTACATTGGCGGTATTGCTGATGTTGTGTATCGGTTTGGTGTTTCGCAAGAACGAGGTGGTTGGATTGCAAAAAGTGGATAGAAAGGACCTGCCGCTGTTCTTGTTAGGAGGACTATTTCAGCCGTTTTTGTATTTTATTTTCGAGACCTATACGTATCAAAGTTTTGCTTCGCCTACGATTGCGGAGGCACTATTGAGTACGCAACCTGTGATGGCACCGCTGTTTGCTTGGGTGCTGTTGCGCGAGCGGGTGACACGCAATAATGTGATAGGTATTGTACTATCCACAGTTGGTATGCTGATGCTACTATTGGTAGGTTCGGATAACTTTGCGTTGGGAAGTTCGTGGGGCGTGTTGTTGGCAGTACTAACGGTAAGTATGTCCGTGAGTTATTCGGTAATATTACGCAAGATACCATCGCACTATTCGCCGCTGAGTATCGTGTTTTATGTGCAGTCGTTTTCGTTGCTATTGTTCTATATGGTCTGGGGAGGAGAAGCATGGCTGAATGGTGGTGTAGAGTTGTGTAGAGGTGGTGTAGCAATGTGTAGTGGTGCTGTGGAGTGGTGGAGTAGTTGTGTGGCGGTGGTGTATCTGGCAGTATTGGCTTCGGTGACCGCGTTTGTACTATTTTGCTATACGGTGCGTGAGATAGGTGTGACTCGTGCAAATGTGTTTAATAACGTGCGACCTGTGTTTACAGCGATATTGATGTGGCTGGTGTTTGACGAGGTATTACCTTTATGGAAACAGGTGGGAATAGTGGTGATTATCGTGGGACTATTTGTGAGTCAACGAAAAGGATAAGTGCACTGCATTTTGAAAATATAGTTCGTAATATTTGTGTATATGTATTTTTTTTTATAACTTTGCAGCGTTTTTTATAATGTGTTTATAACATTGACTGATTATGCAAGATTTTCAGAGTTTATGCCAATTGCGACGTTCGTATAGAAAATATACTAATCAAGCTGTAGAGCAGGAGAAATTGGATTATATCATCCGTTGCGCACTGATGTCACCTGCGGGCAAGAGAATGAATCCATGGCATTTTGTGGTTATCAAAAATGAGGCGATATTGCGCCAATTAGCAGGTTGCCGCACCTATGGTAGTGGTATGTTTGACACCGCCATGGCAGGTATCGTGGTGGCTGCGGATGCGAGCGTGATTGATACTTGGCAATGCGATGCTGCAATAGCTGCGCAGAATATATGGCTCGCTGCTGCTGACCAAGGATTGGGTGCATGCTGGTGTCATGTGTATCAACGAGAGGGCGCGGAGGACTTGGTGCGCAAGTTGACCAATCTGCCAGAGAACTTCACCGTACTCTGCGTGATGTCGCTGGGATACAAGAACGAGGAAAGAAAGCCGTTTGTTTTCGAGAAACTGCAATACGATAAGGTAACGCAGATAGATTAAAGTTTAGAAATTAAAGTTTAAAGGCAAGGTATATGAAACCAATAATAGCAATTACAGCAGGCGATATCAATGGTGTGGGCTATGAGATTATCATCAAGAGTCTCGCTGCGCCACATATCTGTGAGATTTGTCGCCCAATCGTGTATGGTAACGCTAAGGTAGCACGCCAACACATGCAAACCCTCGATGAGGAGTACCGCAATATCCAATGGAATATAATCCAAGACCCCAAACAAGCTAAAGACAGTCGTCTGAATCTCATCTCCTGCTATGGTGATGAGACACCCGTACAACTTGGCGTATCCACCTCTGAGGCAGGACAGGCTTCGCTCAAGAGTTTGCAACGCGCTTGCCAAGATCTCAAGAATGGACTTGTGCACGCCATTGTGACCGCACCTATCAACAAGGATAATATCCAGTCGGATTCTTTCCGCTACTCGGGACATACTGAGTATTTGACCCAACAGTTTGGCGAAGGCAAAGATGGTTTGATGATGATGATCAGCGACCGTATGCGTGTGGCATTGGTGTGCAACCATACGCCTATTGCCAAGGTGGCTGAGACTATTACGGAAGAGCGCATTCTAAGCAAGTTAGCTGTGCTCAACGATACCCTAAAGAAGGACTTTACTTGCCGCAAACCACGCATTGCCGTGTTAGCACTTAACCCTCATGCAGGTGACAACGGACTCATTGGCGAGGAGGAAACGAATATCATCCGTCCTGCCGTGGCGAAGGCACAGGAGCAAGGCATTTGGGCGTTTGGACCATATTCGGCAGACGGTTTCTTTGGGGCAGGACAATACAACCACTTCGATGCGGTATTGGCGATGTATCACGACCAAGGTCTGGCACCATTCAAGGCGTTGGACATGAGTGGCGTGAACTTCACCGCAGGTCTGCCAGTGGTGCGCACTTCGCCTGACCATGGTACGGCGTATAACTTGGCAGGTAAGAACGAAGCCGATGCAACGAGTATGTTGCATGCTATTTATGCCGCAATAGACATTCTCCATCGCCGAGAAGACAACGAAAAACTCCTCGCTAATCAACTCGTAGTGGAGGTAAAAGAAGTTAAAAAAGAGTACAAAGTAGAGAAATTTATACCACAAGATTGATATGACAAGTAAAGAAATTAGACAATCCTTTTTGGATTATTTTGAGAAGAAGGGACACAAGATTGTGCCTTCAGCACCGATGGTTATCAAAGATGACCCAACACTGATGTTTACCAATGCTGGTATGAACCCTTGGAAGGGTATCATCCTTGGCAACGACCCTATTCAATATCCTCGCGTGGCGGACTCGCAGAAGTGCCTCCGCGTGAGCGGTAAGCACAACGACCTGGAGGAAGTAGGTCACGACACCTACCACCACACCATGTTTGAGATGCTCGGCAACTGGTCGTTTGGTGATTATTTCAAAGAGGGCGCTATCAACATGGCATGGGAATACCTTGTGGATGTGCTCAAACTCGACCCAAAGAACCTCTACGTGACCGTATTCGAGGGTTCACCAGAGGAAGGCATTGAGCGTGACAACGAGGCAGCCAGCATCTGGGCAAAGCATTTGCCTGCTGACCATATCCTCGACGGCAATAAGCACGACAACTTCTGGGAGATGGGCGATACAGGTCCTTGTGGTCCTTGCTCCGAGATTCATGTGGACAGCCGTAGCGAGGAGGAGAAAGCAGCTATCTCTGGTCGTGAACTCGTGAACAAAGACCATCCACAGGTGATTGAGATTTGGAACCTCGTGTTCATGCAATACAACCGCAAAGCCGATGGCTCGCTCGACTCGCTGCCATACAATGTGATCGACACAGGTATGGGCTTTGAGCGTCTGGTGCGCACCATGCAAGGCAAACAATCGAACTACGATACCGACGTGTTCCAACCAATGCTGAAGAAGATTGGCGAGATCTGCGGTGCTGAATATGGCAAAGAGGAGAAAGTGGATGTGGCAATGCGCGTGATTGCCGACCATATCCGTACTATTGCATTTGCCATTGCCGACGGTCAGTTGCCAAGCAACGAGAAGGCGGGTTATGTGATCCGCCGAATCCTCCGCCGTGCCGTGCGCTATGGCTACACCTTCCTCGGTCAACGCGAGGCGTTCATGTACAAACTCGTGCCGCAACTCATTGCGGATATGGGCGCTGCTTATCCAGAACTCGTGAAGCAAGAGGGACAAATCACCCCTGTTATCAAGAGCGAGGAGGATGGCTTCCTCCGTACCCTCGACAAAGGTATCAGTTTGCTCGACAAACTCATGAAAGAGGCTAAGGGCAAAGAGATTTCGGGTGTGGATGTATTCACATTGAAAGATACTTACGGTTTCCCTCTTGACCTTACTCAATTGATTCTCAGCGAGAATGGTTTCACTACCAACGAGGAGGAGTACAACAAGGCACTCGAGCGCCAAAAAGAGATGGGTCGTCAAGCTAACAAACAAGAACTCGGCGACTGGAATGTGTTGGCAGAAGGCGACAGCGAGTTTGTTGGTTACGACGAACTCTGTTGCGAAACTAAAGTACTCCGCTACCGCAAGGTGGAGCAAAAAGGCAAGAGCCTCTACCAAATCGTACTCAGTAAAACTCCTTTCTACGCAGAGATGGGTGGTGAGGTAGGCGATACGGGTACCCTAGGCAATGTGCGCGTACTCGACACCAAGAAAGAGAATAACCTAGCCGTTCACCTCTTGGCTGAATTGCCAGCAGATATAGAAGGCACATTGGTGGCTACCGTAGATACATCTCGCCGTCAAGCTATTGCTTGTAACCATACCGCTACACACATCGTACACTATGCTCTCCGCCACGTATTGGGCGAGCATGTAGAGCAAAAGGGTAGTTTTGTGAATGCAGATAGTTTACGCTTCGATTTCTCACACTTCCAAAAAGTGACTCCAGAAGAACTCCGCCAAGTGGAGATCCTCGCCAACGAGATGATTCGTCAAGACTTGCCACTTGAAGAGAGCCGCAATACGCCTATTGCGAAGGCGAAGGAAATGGGTGCGATGGCACTTTTCGGCGAGAAGTACGGCGATGAGGTACGCGTCATCAAGTATGGTCCATCTGCCGAACTCTGTGGTGGTTGCCACGTGGGTAGCACAGGCAAGATTGGTGCCGTGCGCATCGTGATGGAGACCAGCGTAGCTGCAGGTGTGCGTCGTATTGAGGCCGTGACTGCGGTTAAGGCCGACGAACTCTACTACAAACAAGTAGATATGATGGGTAACTTGCGCGCACTCTTCAATAATCCACAAGATATCGAAGGTGCTATCCGCAAAGCCCTCGACGAGAACGCTGCGCTGAAAAAACAAATTGAGACCTTCATGGCGGAGAAAGTGGAGCGCTACTGCGACGAACTTATCGCCAAGGCAGAGGAGCAAAACGGCGTGGAACTCGTTCGCCTCACAGGCAACGTGGACCCAACCCTCTTGCGCAATATGCCACTCATCCTGAAGAATAAGATCGCGAATAAGCACTTCGCTCTTGTGGCAGCTACCGAGTGGGAAGGCAAACCTATGATTGCAGTGGTGCTGTCTCCCTCGATGGTAGAGGCAGGCAAGAATGCTGGACAAATCATCAAGTCTGCTGCCAAGAACATCCAAGGTGGTGGTGGCGGTCAGCCATGGATGGCTACCGCAGGTGGTCGCAACGCAGAAGGACTTGCTGCTGCCATGGAGGAGATGCTGGGTGCTTTAGTTTAGTGGACGCGCCTGTAGGCGCTGCTGTTTAGTGTTTAGAGACTCGGTAATGAAAACCCTGACGGGGCATTTGCCCATGAAATATCGTTCTGCTGCCCGTTTCGTGCTCGTTGGAGCATTAGGAACGGGCGTGCAGTATGGTATATATTACCTACTGCTAACGGTGTTTCAGCGCCAGTGGCCCGATGTGGGCATACTGACATCGGTGGCTTTTACGGTTGGCTTCGTGGTGGAGATGGTGTGCAACTATTTCCTAACAAGTTACTACACATTCAGGGTCAAACCTTCATTGAAGAATATAGGAGGCTTCCTCATTGGACGCGCACTCAATTATGTGATACAATTGCTATTCCTCCATATGATGATTTGGCTACATGTCTCCGAAGAGTGGGCAGGAATAGTGGCTATCATGTTGGCTGGCGTAATCAACTACTTTGTATTATTGCCATTTTTTAGAGCAAAAAAGACAGAGTAAGCTATGAGAATTTACAAAGCAAATATATTGCATACCCCATCGCCTAATCATTTTGAAGTGTATCAAGGAGGGTATATAACTGTGGATGACAATGGTATCATTCAGGGTGTGTACGAGGTATTACCTACGGAGATGGAAGATATGCCTGTGGTAGATTTTGGTGAACGATTGCTGATTCCTGCCATGAACGATATGCATGTGCATGCTCCGCAGTATGCGAATATGGGTATTGCAATGGATATGGAACTGATACCATGGCTCAATACCTACACTTTTCCTGAAGAAGAGAAATTTGCTGATGAGCAATATGCGAAGGCAGTGTATGATGCTTTTGTGAAAGAGTTATGCCGCCAAGGTACTATGCGTGCTGCGGTGTTCGCGACAACGCACATACATGCTACCCAATGTCTGGCAAAAACTTTTGACGAAATGGGTATGGGGGCCTTGATAGGATTGGTGGGTATGGATCGTCATTCGCCCGAAGAATTGGTGAATACGGCTTCGTCTTGGGCTAGTGATATGCAATCGTTGATGCAATCTATGGCAGATATGGCAAAGGTGAAACCGATTGTCACTCCCCGTTTCATCCCATCGTGCACGCCTGCGATATTGCAGACTATGGGAACTATAGCAACTCAGTTTAAGTTGCCCGTGCAATCACACCTAAGCGAAAACAAACAAGAGATTATTTGGGTACAGCAACTAGAGCCTCAGTCCACTTGTTATGGCGATGCGTATCATCGCTATGGGCTATTTGGCCAAACGCCTACGCTGATGGCGCATTGCTGTTATACGGATGGTGAAGAACTGAAGCTGATGCATGCCAATGATGTATGCGTAGTGCATTGTCCTACATCGAATTGCAATCTGGCTTCGGGGATAGCTCCTGTGCGTAAGTTCTTGCAAGCGGGTGTGCGTGTGGTATTGGGTTCGGATATAGCAGCAGGGCATCATCTGAGTATCTTCCGAGTGATGCAATATGCGGTGCAGGTAAGCAAATTGCAATATGCATTGTCGGATGGTAAATTGCCATTCCTTACCCTGTCGGAGGTGTTCTATATGGCAACTAAAGCAGGCGGTAGCTTTTTTGGAAAAGTAGGAAGTTTTGAAGTAGGGTATGCTTTTGACGCTTTAGTGATAGATGATATGGGTATTCATGATGTAGGTCTGCCTACCGATTGCCAACAACGCTTGGAACGATTTATCTATTTGGGCGACGACCGCCATATCGTACATCGCTTCTGCCAAGGCAAAGAGATTTCTCTCAACTCTCAATTCTAAACATTTAGAACAAGAAACTATGCTTCACGTAGTAGCGCCAACTAATCGTCGCCTCGTATGGTATTTGGCTATGGAGGAGTACTTAGCTCGGCACGTACAGGAGGAGATTTTTTTTACGTGGGTAGTATCACCTACGGTGATTTTTGGTCGTCATCAGGTGATAGAGGCAGAAGTGAATATCGATTATTGTGAGGCACATGGAATCGCTATGTATCGCCGCAAGAGTGGGGGAGGTTGTGTGTATGCTGACGAAGGAAACTTGATGATGAGTTTGATTTCGCCCGATAAGCATAGTGAGCAAGTATTTCAATCATTCTTGGATAGGGTATCGGATGTGCTGCAGTCTTTGGGTTTGCCTGCGGTGAAGTCTGAGCACAATGATATAATGGTGGATGGGTATAAGGTGTCGGGTAATGCATGCTATGCTTTACCTACGGGGACAATTGTGCATGGAACACTATTGGTGGATGTGAATTTCGATGTCTTGCAGCAGGCTATCACACCATCGGTACAGAAATTGGCAAAGCATGGTGTGCAGTCTGTGCGCCAACGGGTTGCTAACTTGGTGGATTATGTGGCTTTTGCAGATGTAAAAACAATTGACAATATCAATACACACCTTATAAACGCGTTGTGTGCGCGTGCGCGCGCGCTCACGAGCGAGGAAATAGAAGCAATAGATGAAATAGAAAAATCATATTTGTTGCCGCGGTTTATTGCGGGTAAATAACCTGATGATGCTGGCTATAGTGCACTGTCGAGAATCATCATCAATACAAAACCAGCAGTGAATCCCAAGGTAGGAATGTTGCTATGTGGTTCCGCTTGTGCCTCTGGAATCAATTCTTCTACTACAACATACATCATAGAACCGGCTGCAAATGCTAATAGATAAGGTAATGCAGGTGCGATAAACGAGATAAGCAGTATGGTTAAGATGCTTGCTATGGGTTCTACGATACCAGATAGGGCTCCAATAGCAAAAGCCTTTTTTCTGCTCACACCTTCCGAATGAAGCGGCATAGATAGTATTGCTCCTTCTGGAAAGTTCTGTATGGCTATGCCAATGGCTAATGCCCACGCTGCTGATAAAGGGATTGTTGAACCGTCAGCTATAGCAGATGCCACGATGACGCCTACTGCCATGCCTTCTGGTATATTATGTAGGGTGACTGCCACAGCCAACATAGTACTACGTTGCCATTGTTTTTTAGGAGATAGACCCTCTGGGCATGTCGCACCCATATGCAAGTGAGGAATCAGCGTATCAAGCAACAATAGAAATAAGATACCCAATACGAATCCTACTGCTGCGGGAATCCATTCGCTATTTCCCGTAGATGCCGACATCTCCATGCTTGGCAAAATTAGCGACCAAATACTGGCAGCTATCATGACGCCAGATGCAAAACCCAATAGCAGTTTACGCATAGGAATAGTCATGCTGCCACGGAGAAAAAATACCATAGATGCACCTAATATCGTGCCAAGAACAGGAAGGAGAAGAATGGGGGTCATAATATCTAATGTGTATGCTGTATTGTTAACGGCTACAAAAATAGTGCAAAATACTTTTGTGTACAAATAGTTATACCGAAAAAAAAGTAAATGGCAAGTTTTTTGAAAAAAAATGCAAAAAGATTTGGTGGAATGAAAAAAAAATAGTAATTTTGCACGAATTTTCGCGTATAGTAGATAGGAATGTGTGGTATAGAGGGGCGAAAATGAGGAGGAAAAATGGGCTAACTGCTTAGAAATAAACTAAATACAAAAATACAATGTCAAAGATTTGTCAAATTACAGGCAAGAAAGCCATGGGTGGATGCAATGTGTCTCACTCAAAACGTCACACAAAAAGGACGTTTGATGTGAACCTATTCCACAAGAAGTTCTACTGGGTAGAACAAGATACGTGGATCATGCTGAACGTGAGTGCAGCTGGTCTGAGAACTATTAACAAAATCGGATTGGATGCTGCGTTGAAACGCGCTTCTGAGAAAGGTTACATCTAAACAAAGGAGGATTCGAGATGGCAAAGAAATCAAAAGAAGCACGTGTCCAAGTAATCTTGGAGTGCACTGAGCACAAGGCCAGCGGTATGCCAGGTACATCACGCTACATTACCACAAAGAACCGCAAGAATACTCCTGAGCGTTTGGAACTCAAAAAGTATAACCCAATTCTCAAGAAGTATACTATCCACAAAGAAATTAAGTAATTAACCCTAATTAAGAAAGGCTTAGAACTATGGCAAAGAAAGCGGTCGCTACATTGCACACAGGTAACGCTGGACGTAACCACACCAAGTGCATAAAGATGGTTAAGAGCCCTAAAACGGGTGCTTACATCTTCCAAGAGGAAATTGTTGAAAACGACAAAGTTGCTGCTTACTTTAAGTAAGAATTGCAATAAAAATCTTAAAAAAAAGCATACTAAATTTGGTAGTATGCTTTTTTTTTATTACCTTTGCAATCCATTTGGGGGATATTGGGGTGGATTATTAACTGTTAACTACCATCTGTAAATTATCAATCAGTATGTTAGGAATTATTATTAATCCGAAGTCGGGTAAGAAGGCTTTTCGTGCGCAGCGATTATATTTGTGGAAATTGCTCAAGGCGAGGCGCGAGCCATTCATCTATCGCGTTACTAAATACGAAAATCACGCTATTGAACTTGGTCGTGAACTTGTAGAGGAAAAAGGCTGTACTGAAATACTCGTGTTGGGAGGTGATGGTACCATTAGCGAAGTGATTAATGGAATCATGCGTGCAGATTTGACACCAGAACAACGTGCAAAGATAAAATTCGGTATCATGCCACGCGGTACGGGAAATGATTTTGCTCGTCATTGGGGACTTACAAAAGACTTCAAACGCTCGCTGGATATATTCTTTGCTGGTAAGACAAAACCCCTTGATGTGGGATGTGTAACCTATTGGCGCAATAATATTGAGCATCACCGCTATTTCGTTAATTCACTTGGTTTTGGATTTGATCCGCTCGTTTGCCGTATGGCGAATGAACTGAAGTACTACATAGGTAGTCACCATGTGAACTATTTCTTTGCGCTCTTTGGAGGTTTGGCTAAGTATAAGAGCCAACATATGCGTCTTGATGTGGAGGGAAAAACTGTGCTCGAAGGTCGATTGTTTGTAGCTGCGGTATCCAATGGTTCGTATGTGGGTGGCGGTATGCGTCTAAATCCACAGGCAGATCCTAGTGATGGATTGCTGCATGCTATCTTCCTAACCCCGCCTACGCTAAGGCAAATAGCTCAAGCGGTATCCAAACTCTTTAATGGTAAATTGCAAGAATTGCCTTTTGTACACGCAGTAGTGACCGACGATATGTTGGTACATACCAAGCAGCATCAGTCGTTTGAAGCCGATGGTATCGTTATGGATATCAGCGGACCATGTAAGGTCAATTGCATGAAACATGCTCTGCAAATGATAGTACCAGAATATTGTTTATAGGTTATAAGCAAAAGATTCTGCTTCGGATAGTTGGTTGATCTTACCAACATCCATCATACGATAATTCTCAGGGATATAGGCTCTGAGAATTTCTTTTTGTGCAATATTGAGATATAGATCAATGAGTGAGAACTTCTCGCCTTTCTGTATTACCACATCGTCCATACAATCAAAAATACGAGGATTGAGTATCTGCATACCAGAGAAAGCAAGTCTCTTCATTGCTCCTTGTTCCTTGTTTTTCGCTCCTTCGCCCTTAACTTCACCCGTAGCCACATTTGTCCATCCGCAAAGACGATTCTTTTCATTAAATAGCAGATAACGCTGTGTCTCGCGGTTGCTAACGACTACTACGCCCATTTCCTTTGGATTGTATGCCTTTAGCAGGGTTGGAATATCAATATTCGACAATATATCTACATTGCATACCAAGATACCCTCATCGTCCGCTTCTTTGCCTAATTGTTTAAATGCTTCGTAGGCCTTACGCAAACCACCTCCTGTTTCTAATAACATATCACGCTCATCGCTCACAAGAATATGGCAATCAAAATTATTTTTTTCTTTTAGATAGTCAATAATCATATCTGGAAAATGATGTACGTTGACCACTATATTTGTGATACTTGCCGCTTTGAGCTTTTCAATTTGCCATTGTAGCAAGGTCTTACCCGCTAATGGCACCAAGGCTTTAGGAAGTGTGTCTGTTAGCGGTTTGAGACGTGTGCCCAATCCCGCTGCAAAAATCATCGCTTTCATGCTATATCATCGTTTTCCTCTGTGATACATTATGCTTTTAGGTCTTCGTAGAATAATTATGTTGCAAAGGTAATAAAAATAAATAAACCGACCAAAAAATAGTGTGTTTTATTGCGTTTTTATTGAATAGTGTTGTTGCTATAGGTAGAAATCTTGGGTTAACGTCTTGTAATCTTCGCTGCGAGGCGAGTTGGCAGATTCTATGTAAAAGGTTTTGACGATAGGATGAGTATATGGACAATGAGCGATTGCTTCATTGCTACGGAGAATGGATGATAGAGCTATGAGCAAACGCTTGGCTGGTTTGCTGGGCTTGCTATACACATGTGTAATATGAGTAGGATAGAGTCCAAATTCTTTACTCAATCCCAAAATTTCTTCTTCTGCCTCGATGGGTAATACGAATGCCAATGTACCACATGGTTTCAAAAGACGAGTTGCATGTAGGATGAGTTCGCTATACTTCAGCGTGTCTGCATGTCGCGCTGTGGCGCGCTGTGTATTAGGATTTTTTAGACTTTGTTGGAAGTAAGGAGGATTACTGATGATGAGGTCGTATAAAACTTCACTATTGGTTGTTTGTGTTTTCCACTCTTGTAGGGTAGATTGATGTGCATGTAAATGCTTAGTCCATGGTGATAGAGCAAAATTCTCTTTCGCTTGTGTTACTGCATCGCTATCAATATCAATAGCGTCAATATGATATGTTGGATGGTGAGTCTGGTATAGGTAAGAGAGCCGCTGTGCGAGCATTAGGGCAATAAGTCCACTACCTGTTCCGATGTCCAATAGGCGATATGGCGAAGTGTTAAGAGTCGAGAAATTATTGTGGATAGGACACCATGCACCCAATAAGACGCCATCAGTCCCCACCTTCATTGCGCATTTGTCGTGCCATACGGTGAACTGCTTAAAACGGAAGTTTGGACTACTCATATGGTTACTATTTAGAAAAAAGCGTATTGAGCTAACTATTTGATGCTGCAGGTGTGGTGCTCGTGATTACATGTGGAATGTCCGCAGTCGTGAGCGAAGATATGTGCACAAAGATAGATACCAAAGCCAATAAACAACACGGCCGATACATAACGTACCCACTTTTCAACAGTCGATAGTTTAGCGTTTAATGTGGAAAGTGATATAGCACTATACGAAATAATCCAAGCAAGAATCATGATGGGTAAGCCTGTGCCTAATCCAAATACGATAGGGAGTATCCAATTCCACGAATATGGAAGAGTGATGGCTATATCCACCATCGTAAAGAAATAGATCAAACGATGTGGACAAAAAGCAATGGCAAAGAAAATACCTAACATAAAAGACCAAAAACCACTGCTTTGGTTGTCTATACTTTTTAGCCAATGGCTCATACCATGATCGTGTTCGTGATGATGATGCCCCGTGAATAGCAATAATACACCACACAGCAACATGAATGCTGCCAGCATAGGTTCTCCCCAATGATTTAGAAAATGCTTAATCCCGTCCGTGCGAGCCCCCATTACAAAGGGTATAGCTAATAAGGTATAGGTAGCTAACTTGCCCAAAACAAACATTAGGCCATTATGTAGCACTTTGCGACGATTGTTGATTTCCTTGTCAATATACCCAATAGCGGCAATGCTTGTAAAGAGTGTACAAGGATCAAGAATCATCAAGAATCCCAAAAGTAAGGATGAAAAGATATTTACCATGTACGATATTTTATTTACAATGCTTATTTAGAACGGTGCAATATCGTCATCCAATTGTGCTCCATGCGGGTCTGAAGATATGTTCATTCGGCTTTGGAAGGATGTGAGAGCAGGGGTATTGTATATATTAGTATCTTCAAATGCTTCGTTCTCGTTTTGGAACTTAGCGTACTTACCTACAAAGCGCAACCATACTTCATCTGTAGCACCATTACGGTGTTTAGCTACAATGATCTCACCCAATCCACGCAAATCTTTGCCTGTCTTATCATCATTATAAATACGATAATACTCTGGTCTATGGATAAAACATACCATATCTGCATCCTGCTCTATCGCACCCGACTCACGAAGGTCGGATAGTTGTGGCTTCTTTCCCTCTACATTACTATTGCTAGAGTCGCGCTTTTCTACATTACGGTTAAGCTGACTCAAGGCAATCACAGGAATGTCCAACTCTTTGGCAATACCTTTGAGTGTACGAGAAATGATGCTCACTTCTTGTTCGCGGCTACCAAAACTTTGTCCGTTGGCGTTCATGAGCTGTAAGTAGTCGATGATAATCATCTCCACATGCTTCTCTCTTACGAGTTTTCGCGCTTTGCTTCTGAGCTCTGTAACGCTCAAACCAGGTGTGTCATCTACATAAATAGGTGCTCCCATCAACTCGCGAACCTTGTCATCCAATTTGTTCCACTCGGCAGTAGTCAGCTTTCCGTTTTTGATTTTATCACCTTCTATCTCGCATACATTCATAATAAGACGATTGACTAACTGCACATTAGACATCTCAAGAGAGAACATGGCAACTGGACGCTTGAAGTTAACAGCTATGTTCTTTGCCATAGAAAGCACGAATGCCGTTTTACCCATGGCTGGACGAGCTGCGATGATGATAAGGTCGGATTTCTGCCAACCTGATGTGATTTTATCTAATTCCGTAAATCCACTTGGTACACCAGATATATTGCCTTCGTTTTTTGAGGCTTTTCTCATGCGCTCGAAAGCCTCTTCTATCACAGGATCAATCTGTGTGACATCGCGTTTTTGTGCGCGTTGTGAAATCTCAAAAATCTTGCCTTCTGCTTCAGCCATGAGCATATCCACATCTTGTGTCTCATCGTAGCCTTTTTCTTCGATTTGGCATGCCATGGATATGAGTTCGCGTGCTGTGGCTTTCTGTGCAACGATTTGTGCATGATAGCGCAAGTGTGCCGCAGAAGCTACTCTACGGGTTAGTTCACTTAAATAAATCACGCCACCCGCTTTTTCGAGTGCGCCCATCGTTTTAAGTTGCTCCACTACTGATAGCAAATCAATAGGGGCATCTTTGGTTGCCAAAGTGCGAATAGCTTCAAAAATAAGACCATGCTGGTCCATATAGAAAGACTCTGGACGAAGTAGATCCGCTACAGTAGCGAAGGCATCTTTTTCTATCATCAGTGCACCCAAGACTGATTCTTCCAGTTCGGGAGCTTGAGGAGGGAGTTTACCCATCTCGTTAGGTCCAACTTTCACCGCAGTAGAGGTGGTACTACGTCTTTTATTACTTGTTGAGCTTGCCATATTGTTGTAATAGTTCGTATGCAGCGGTGAAACTGCTCAATTCGTTGTTAAGTACGCGTGTTTCTATAGTTGAAATGAGGTTTTCCATCGTCTCGTTTTTGTAGAAACTATCCAGCAGGTTTTGGTTGATGGTTTCATACATCCAATACTTAGCTTGCTGTGTGCGCAGGTGATCAAGGTAGCCATTTTCGCGAGTATAACTGATATAGTCTTCTACCATTTTCCATACCTTGCGTATGCCATTGCCTTCGATAGCGGAGCAAGTCTCGGCGTATGGTCTCCAACCCGATTCAGTTGGGGGGAAGAGGGCGAGTGCGTTTTTGAAGCTTACTCGTGCAGCTTCTGCTCTTTCAATATTAGAACCGTCACATTTATTGATCGCTATTCCGTCAGCCATCTCCATAATACCTCGTTTGATACCTTGCAATTCGTCTCCCGTACCTGTTACTTGCAACAGAAGGAAGAAATCCACCATAGAGTGTGCTGCCGTTTCTGACTGTCCCACACCTACAGTTTCAACGATAATAGTATCAAATCCAGCAGCTTCACATAGCACGATAGTTTCGCGTGTCTTACGTGCTACACCACCCAAACTACCAGCCGATGGACTAGGGCGTATAAACGCATTAGCCTCGGTGGATAGGTGGTTCATACGCGTCTTGTCGCCCAATATACTACCTTTACTCCGTTCTGATGAAGGGTCTATTGCTAGTACTGCTAATTTCTTGCCTTGGTGGCAAAGCATAGTACCTAATGCCTCAATGAAGGTGGATTTACCAGCTCCAGGCACACCTGTAATGCCCAAGCGAATAGCTTTGCCTGCATGAGGAAGACAACGCTCAATCACTTGTTGAGCAATCACTTGATCACTTTGCAGATTGCTCTCTATGAGCGTTACGGCTTGGCTAAGCAAACGCAAATCGCCGTTCAATATGCCTTCCACATATTGGTCTGCGTGCAGTACTTGTTTACGACGGCGAAAGGTGGCATAAGGATTCACGCTAGGTAGATTCTCTACGCCCGCGTTTACTGTCAGTCCTTTGTATTTGGCATTATTTTCTGGATGTTCCATTACTCTACTACCCAATTAATCTTGATGTTGACTACAGGGTTGTTAGGGTCATTCGTGATGAGCGTGAGATTGCGTGAGTAGCGTGCTGGATTAATACCAGATGTAGCATCTAACTCTAATTTCATATCCACTTTGCGCCCTGCTTTGACAGCAGACTTAGGTGCGACAAACTTGATGTGCTCATCATTACTTATCACACGACGAATGATCAAAGGATTGATACCCGCATTAGCAATAGTCAGTTTCGAACTGATCTTTTTACTCACGTTGATAGTGCCCAAATCTATTTCTTTTGTCACTTCCATAATTGGTGCTTGTTGGCGTTGCTCTACAGTGAGGTGCGAAAAATCTTCTTTGATATTGGCAGAAAGTGTAATTTCGTATGTCTCTGAGATGTTGCGTTTGCCATTGACCATCACATATGCTTTGGCCGTGAGAGGACCTAACTCTGGACATTCTGTTGTATGTAGCGAAAATAGGATTTTTCCAGTTTGCTTTGGTTCTACGGTTTCTAAAGTGACTTGGTTCTTAATGTAAGAATCTTTCTCGTTCATCAAGATAGCTACAGTGATAGGTTGATCCGTCTGATTAGCATACTCAATTTCTACTTGCTTGCTGTTGCCTTGCAGGATTGAACCAAAATTGATGCTTTTGCGCTTTAAGCTTACTTCGCCCATCTTGATAGGGTATTCATCTGTAGGCTTAGTTGGTTTAGGAATTACTTCGCCTTTGATATAGAGCTTGGTAGTAGCTTCTTCAGCATTACTGGTGACAGTAACTGTCTTTTGGAATCGTCCTGGACGACCACTTGGGTTGTAGGTTACTGTGATTTCGCCAGTTTGTCCTGGTTCGATAGGTTCGCGTGTCCATTTAGGAGTTGTACATCCACAGCTGGCACGTACATTGCTCAATACGAGCGGAGCCATACCCTCGTTTTTGAATGTGAAAATGGTGGTTACTCTACCATCGGCTTCGTTGATCTTACCAAAGTCGTGTGTTGTCTTGTCGAATGTGATAACAGGGTTTTGTCCCATGGCTGCCAATGCAATGAGCATTGTAGCAGCAAAAGTAAATAAATGTTTCATATTGTTGTAAGTAATAATAATTATTCGCAATTATTTTGATTTATTTCTTTTTTGTCAATGTGTGTGACATTTACTGTATTTACGCCTCCGATATTGCGTAGTTTCATGCACATTTTTCCGATAAGTGTGGTATCGAACAGCATTATCTCGACTTCGCACGTGAAATGATCCCCATCTGATGTTACGTGTAAATCGCTGATGTTGATGTGAAATTCTTCGCTCATCACCTTCAGAATTTTCATCAGTACGCCAAATGTATCCGAACCTTTAATATATAGTGCAACAGGTCTAGCGATGATGTTGGTGGGACTTTGGGTGGTATCATCTGATTTGCGGAAATATTTTTTTAGGCAGTCTTTTGCTTTTGCTGTTACCGCTATCTCCAGCCATTCGGGTTCTGGTTTTTGCTTTTTAGAAGTCAATATCTCTACTTGATCACCGCTCTGCAAGATATAATCTATAGTGCGTGTAGTGCGATTGACATTTGCACCAATACAATGTTCACCCAATTCGGTATGCAGTTGATACGCAAAATCTAATACTGTAGCTCCTTGTGCTAAAGTACGAATATCGCCTCGTGGAGTGAATACAAATACTTCGTGATGATAGAGATTGAGTTTAAAAGTATCCAAAAAGGCTAAAGCATCGGGGTCGGGATTTGCTAATACATCTTTAATTTCGCGTAGCCATCGATCCAATTCATGTTCGGAGTCCCCTCCTGCTTTGTATCTCCAATGTGCGGCAAGACCATGTTCCGCTAGCTCATGCATGCGCTCAGTGCGGATTTGTACTTCTATCCACTGTCCGTGATTTCCCATTACGGTTACATGTAGTGCCTCGTATCCATTTGCTTTGGGGGTAGAAATCCAGTCACGAATACGCTCTGGGTGTGGACGATAAATCTCTGTGATAGCAGAATATATCATCCAACATTGATCTTTCTCTGAAAATTGAGAGTTGGGTGTAAAGACAATACGGGCAGCAAGGAGGTCATATACTTGTTCGAAAGGAACACCCTTTGTGACCATTTTTTTGTAAATCGAATACACCGATTTTGTGCGTGCATAGAGATTGAAATCATATCCCATCATGGTTAGGTGTTTGCGTATAGGAGTTGCAAACTCTTCGAAGTTTTCCCTTTGGGCGTCTTTGTTAGCTAATAATTTGGTTTCAATCTCTTGGTATAGCTCGGGATGTTCATATTTGAAACTGAGATTTTCTAGTTCTGTTTTGATAGGGAACAATCCTAATCGGTGCGCCATTGGAGCGTATATATATTGTGTCTCAATAGCTATCTTGCGCTGTTTTTCTGGACGTTGCGCTGCCAATGTTCGCATATTGTGCAAACGGTCTGCCAACTTGATTAGCATCACGCGAATATCATCCGACATGGTGAGTAGCAGTTTTCGCACATTCTCCGCCTGCTTGACTGCTTGGTCACCAAATACACCTCCAGAAATTTTGGTTAGACCCACTACAATGCTTGCTATCTTTGCGCCAAACTGTCTTTCTATATCTTCTGCGGTATAATCAGTGTCTTCCACCACATCGTGCAAAAGTGCAGCGCAAATACTAGTACTACCCAATCCGATCTCTTTGACCACAATACGAGCTACCGACAATGGGTGCATAATGTATGGCTCGCCAGATAGTCGGCGAACGCCATTATGCGCTTGACGAGCAAGGTGATAGGCACGCGTAATGACCTCCACTTTTTGACGATGACTGGTCTGAGCATAATCCGATAGCAATGCTTGGAATTCTCGTTCGATCAATAATTCTTCTTTTGGTGTGAAATCGCTTACTACCATAGCAATTATTTGTTTCTATACACAATAACGCAAATTGACCCGCAAAGGTACAAAAAAAAAAGCATATGTGCAAATAGTGTGTGTTTTTTTTGAAAATTTATAATTTTCTTTGGTGGTATAAAAAAAAAATAGTACCTTTGCACACCATTTTGGTGTATTATGAAAGTACGCTATGAATTATTCAATGATGTAAATTAAAAATGCTTATGGAAATATCTACAGCTTTAGACTCGTTTTATAATTTTCTATTTATCCTTTTTCTTGTAGGATTAGTAGTGTTTGTAGCACTTTATTTTGTGGACGCAGGCTATGGCAAGATGCGTTCCGACAAGTGGGGTCCCGCTATCAATAATAAGGTGGGTTGGTGCCTTATGGAGATGCCTGTCTTTGTGGTAATGCTCTATCTCTGGGCGTTGTCCGATGTCAAATTCCAATTACCTTATCTGGTCTTCTTCTTGATTTTCCAGTTTCACTATTTCCAACGTTCCTTCATCTTCCCTTTCTTGCTCAAGGGCAATAGTAAGATGCCTTTGGTCATCATGTTTTTCTCTATGGTGTGGAATTTGGTCAATGGCTATATTCAGGGGTATTGGTTGTTCCATTTGGCGCCTGTGTTTGCTTCGCATTTATATACGCCTGCGTGGTTCTCTGACCCTCGCTTCATTGTGGGTGCAGTGATTTTTGTGACTGGTTGGGCCATCAATATGCACTCCGACCATGTCATTCGTCATTTGCGCAAACCGGGGGATACCAATCACTATTTGCCTAAGAAGGGTATGTATCGATTTGTCACCAGTGCCAACTACTTGGGTGAAATCACCGAGTGGCTCGGCTTTGCTATTTTGACTTGGTCGTGGGCAGGACTGACTTTCTTCTGGTTCTCGTGCTGCAATCTGGTTCCTCGTGCCAATTCTATTTACCACAAATATAAACAGGAGTTTGCTTCCGAGTTCGACGAGAAACGCCTCAAACGCATCATTCCGTTTATCTACTAAGTCTCATAATTCAAAATTCATAATTCAAAATTTGATGAGCAATCTCCTTTTTACTGAGTGTAAACTCGGACCACTTACACTAAAGAACCGTGCAATCCGTAGTGCCGCTTTTGAGAATATGGCATACGGCAACAAACCAAGTCAAGATTTATATAATTACCATACCGCTGTTGCTCGTGGTGGCGCGGCTATGACTACAGTAGCTTATTGCTCTGTTACCCGTTCGGGTGTGTCTTTCGATGGTCAGCTTTATATTCATGATGAGATAAAAGATGACTTGAAAAAACTTACCGATGGTATTCATGCGGAGGGGGCTAAGGCTAGCATTCAGTTGGGGCACTGTGGTAATATGACTCACTTCTATACTTGCAAGTGTTTACCAGTAGGAGCAAGTTCTGGTTTTAACCTCTATTCTCCTACTCTTCATCGCAAACTAACCAAAGATGAGATCAAGGATATTGTTAAGGCCTTTGGTCATGCAGTGGATTTCTGCCGTGAGTGCGGATTTGATTGTGTGGAGATTCATGCAGGTCATGGTTATCTAATTTCGCAGTTCCTTTCGCCATATACCAACCACCGTCGTGATGAGTACGGAGGTAGTTTAGAGAACCGTATGCGATTCATGAATGAGGTGATGGCTGAGGTGATGGAACATGCGGGTGATGATATGGCCGTTGTGGTAAAAACCAATATGTATGATGGCTTCAAGTCTGGTTTGAAAGTAGATGAGTGCATTCGTATCGCACAAGAGACAGAGAAACATGGTGTACACGCATTGGTTCTCACCGCTGGTTTTGTGAGCAAAGCGCCTTTCACTGTGATGGGTGGTGCTATGCCAATCAAGACCCTCGCACACTATATGAACCCTTGGACTTTCTGGTGGTTGCGTCTTGCTTTGCGTTTTGTAGGTCATTTGATGATTCCTACTGTGCCATTCAAAGAGCTTTTCTTCCTTGATACCGCTAAGCAATTCCGCAAGGCACTGAAGATGCCACTCATTTATGTTGGTGGTATCATGGGACGCGAAAATGTCGAAATGGCTCTCGCAGAAGGATTTGATTTTGTACAGATTGGTCATGCACTCGTTCGTGACACCGATTTTGTCAATAAGATGCGTGAGGAACAATATCATTCTGAGTGCAAACGCTCCAACTATTGTGTCGCGCGCATGTATACATTAGATATGAAGTGCCATGAGTGCGACAAGGATATTCCTGCCTACCTCAAAAAGGAAGCACTCAAGTACGAGAAGATGTGGTATCCAGAAAAATAATTAAGAATGATGAATTAAGAATTGTGAAAATCGTTTGCGGTGTAAAATAATTCAAAATTCAAAATTCATAATTCAAAATTATATGCTAGCTCTCATTACAGGCGCATCATCGGGTATAGGCTTGCAATATGCTACCCAATTGGCGTGTGATTACCATACGGATCTTTTGTTGGTGAGTAACCAAGAGAAGGAACTACAGCAAGTGGCTGCCGATCTCGCAGCCCGGTATGGTGTGAAGACTATTTCGCTTTATGCAGATCTCTCCAAGCAAGATGCTGCGGAGCAGTTGCATCAGTATTGTCGCGACAATCAGCTTGTAGTGGATATTCTCATCAACAATGCGGGTGTGTTCTTCTTCAATCCCTATTGCGAGACATCCATGAAGCGCATTGAGCTTATGCTCAATCTACATATGACTACTGTGGCAAAGCTTACACGTCTTTTTGGCGAGGATATGATTGCTCGCCAACTCACAGCAGAGGAGCAAGCACAAACTATCTGTGGCAAATCACGTCGCAAAGGTTATGTGCTCAACATGTCGTCTATGTCGGCATGGATGGCAATGCCTGGTATTCAAACATATAATGCGACTAAAGCATTTATCTACAATTTCTCGAAGGCTTTGTGGTACGAGTGGAAACATAAGGGCGTGAATATCACGGTGATGACTCCGGGAGCGGTAGATACCGAACTCTTTGGTTTGGCACCTCATCTTCGTCGTTTGGCGGTAGCATTGACAGTGTCTATTCCGCCTGAGAAACTGGTGAAGCGTGCATTGAGAAAGATGTTCCGTGGCAAGAAAGCGGATATGCCTGGTGTAATCAACCACCTCTGCACTCCATTGCTCAAGCACACCCCGGACTGGCTGGTGTTCTTGGTGATGAAGTTCATCGGCAAATACCAAAAATAATTCCTTCCTTTGCACATTACACCATACACTATAAAAAGAAAACTAAATAAAATAAGATATGATGAAAACAGCTCTTATCACAGGCGTTACAGGCCAAGATGGCTCCTATTTGTCAGAATTCCTTTTGGAGAAAGGTTATGATGTGCACGGTATCATTCGTCGTAGTAGCGTAGATTATCGTGAGCGCATTGCGCATCTTGAGGGTCAACCTCATTTTCACCTCCATTATGCTGATATGTCCGATTCAATGGGACTTATTAAGGTGATTGGCAAGGTTCGTCCCGATGAGATTTATAACTTGGCAGCACAAAGCCATGTGCAAGTGTCTTTCGATTCCCCTGAGTTTACTGCCGATATTGATGCAGTAGGTGTATTGCGTATATTGGAAGCAGTACGTGCATGTGGTTTGGCAGATACTTGCCGTATCTATCAAGCTTCTACATCGGAGTTGTATGGAAAGGTAGAGGAAGTTCCTCAAAATGAGAACACCCCTTTCCATCCATATTCGCCATATGCAGTGGCAAAACTCTATGGTTATTGGATTGTGAAGGAGTATCGTGAGGCGTATAATATGTTCTGTTGCTCGGGTATTTTGTTCAACCATGAGTCAGAGCGCCGTGGTGAGACTTTTGTTACTCGTAAGATCACTTTGGCAGCAGCTCGCATTGCCCAAGGCAAGCAAGATAAATTGTATTTGGGCAACTTGTCATCTCTCCGTGATTGGGGATATGCGAAGGACTATGTGGAGTGTATGTGGTTGATTCTGCAACACGAGACACCAGAGGATTTTGTGATTGCTACGGGCGAGCAACACTCTGTGCGTGAGTTCTGCGATTTGGCATTCCGTGAGGTGGGTATTACATTGGAGTTCCGTGGCGAGGATGCAGAGGAAGTAGGTGTATGTGTAGCAGGTCCAGCGCATTTGGTAGGTAAGACATTGATTGAGGTATCGCCAGACTTCTATCGTCCAACGGATGTGGTTAACTTGTGGGGTGATCCTACTAAGGCGAAGAAGGCTTTGGGTTGGAATCCTGCTAAGACGCCTTTCGAAGAGTTGGTACGTTTGATGGTACGTTCAGACATGCAGAAAGTGGCAGCTGACCATGCAGCGGAGCAAGCGCGTGTGAATCTCGCTGAGTATCTTGAAAAAGGAATCGTGAAGTAAACAATATTATGGATAAAAACGCTAAGATATATGTTGCAGGACACCGTGGTATGGTTGGTAGCGCTATTGTGCGCGAGTTGCAGCGCCAAGGTTATAATCACATCATCACCCGCACGCACGCTGAACTTGACCTCTGTCGTCAAGCAGCAGTAGAGGCATTTTTTGCAGAGGAGAAACCTGAGTATGTCTTCCTTGCGGCAGCTAAAGTGGGTGGTATCATTGCCAATCAAACAGCTCTTGCCGATTTCATGTACGAGAACATGATTATGGAGATGAATGTTATTCATGCATCTTGGCAGAATAATTGCAAGAAACTGCTTTTCCTTGGGTCAAGTTGTATCTATCCTCGTTTGGCACCACAACCTATGAAGGAGAGTTGTCTATTGACCAGTGAGTTAGAGAAGACCAATGAGGCGTATGCATTGGCAAAGATTTCTGGTTTGAAGTACTGCGAGTATCTTAATCGCCAATACGGAACTGATTATATCTCGGTGATGCCGACTAACCTCTATGGTCCTAATGATAACTATCATCCAGAGCACTCCCACGTATTGCCAGCATTGATTCGTCGTTTTCATGAAGCAAAAGAGAGTGGGGCAGAGCAAGTTACATGCTGGGGCGATGGTTCGCCATTGCGTGAGTTCTTGTATGTGGATGACTTGGCTAACTTGTGCGTTTTCTTGATGAATAATTATTCCGACAATGAGACCGTTAATGCTGGTACGGGTAAAGAACTGACTATTAAGGCGCTGACGGAGTTAGTGGCAAAGGTAGTGGGTTATGAAGGTCGTATCGAATGGGATATTACTCGTCCTAATGGTACGCCTCGCAAGTTGTTGGATGTGTCGAAGGCAAAGGCTTTGGGTTGGAGTTACCAAACCGAACTCGAAGACGGTATCCGTATGGCATATGATGACTTTTTGAATAATCCGATGCGTGCGGAAAGATGATAATGAAAATTTAATTCGTATAAGAAAAAACTTGTTTGAAAATAAAATTTCGCTTGTTTTCTTGCGTATGTGCATTTTTTGTTGTACCTTTGCACGCTAAATGTAGAAAATATAAATAACAAACAATATGGCAAAGAAAGATTTTAAGAAGGAAGAGCAAAACTTGGAGAACGTACAAGACGCTCTGAACACCACCAGCGCGTGGATTGAAGCTAATCAAAACAAATTGACATGGGCAATTACCATTATCGCATTAGTGGTAATAGGCGTATTGGCGTTGAATACCTATGTTATCAAACCAAAAGCAGCTGAGGCAAGCAACGAGACTGCAAAAGCCGTTGCATACTTCGCTCAAGGCGACTACGAGTTGGCTCTCAATGGCGATGACGCAGAGTGCGTAGGTTTTGAGGCAATTGCTAATGACAACAAATGTTCACAAGAAGGTAAGTTGGCTGCTCTCTATGCGGGCGTATGCTACTATCAATTAGGCGACTACGCTGCTGCTGCTGAGTACTTGGCTAAGTTCGATGCAAAAGACTTGAACATTGAGCCTGCTGCTGCACAACTCCTTGGCGATGTATATGTGCAACTCGAAGACTATGCAAAAGCAGTGAAAGCATTCGAGAACGCTGCTGCAAGTGGCAACGATATTATTGCACCAATGAGCTTGAAGAAATTAGGCTTCGTGCAAATGGAACTTGGCAACAATAAGGCTGCATTGAAGGCTTTCGAAGCTATCAAGAACGACTATCCTGCTTCTGCTGAGGCACAAGACATCGAGAAGTACATTGCTATTGTAAAATAAGGCTATAGGTTATAGGCTATAGTTTATAGGCAAGAATAGTATGACAACAGATTTGTCGCAATATAACGCGAACGAATTGCCTAGCGCTGACGTGCTTTCACGTCAGCGCTATGCTATTGTAGTAGCAGATTGGAATAGCGAAATTACCCACAAACTGGCGAAAGGTGCCATTGATACTCTCATCAAGCATGGCGTACGGGAGGACAATATTGATGTGATGCATGTGCCAGGCACAGTGGAACTCACTTATGGCGCAGCGTTGTATGTAAGCGGAAAGAAGAAGTTTGGTCTGCTCAAGCAAGCGGATGCTGTGATTGTTATTGGCTGTGTGATTAAAGGTGATACACCTCACTTTGATTATGTATGCCAGTCCGTGACGCAAGGTGTGACCATACTCAATGCACAAAGTGGTGCAGCAGGTAGCTATTACAATCCTCAAGCATGCCCTGTCATCTTCTCTGTGCTGACTACGTTGGATATGCAGCAAGCGCTTGACCGTGCGGGTGGTCGTTTGGGCAATAAGGGCGTAGAAGGTGCTATTACTGCTATCAAAATGGCAAACCTTGTTTAGTGTTAAGGGGATGAAAGTATATAAATTTGGAGGAGCTTCTGTAAAGGATGCCAATGGCGTTCGCAACCTAAAGGATATTGTTGCTCTGTCAAACGATGATTTGATGGTTGTAGTATCTGCTATGGGAAAGACCACCAATGCCTTAGAACGATTGGTGTCTGCCCTCGCTAAAGGCGATGAGCAGATGGCAGAACAAGAGTGGTTGGGCGTATTGGATCAGCATGTCTATACTATGCGCGACTTGGGGCTACAACCCAATGTAGATGTACGTCTCCCGATGATGCCAACATACAACCAGAATTGGTCTTATGACAAAAACTATGATCAGATTGTCAGTCTGGGCGAGATCATTTCTACACAAATCATAGCTGTCTTCTTACTCAAAAATGGTATTCCTACTGAATGGTGGAATATCCCTAAACTGCTATTAACGGATTCTACTTATCGTGAGGCACAAGTGGATTTAGAACATTCTTCCAAGGTTATACAGGCAGGTTGGAATCGAACTAATAGACCAAAAGTGGTTGTTGCTCAGGGATTTATAGGAGGTGATTCGGAAGGGAATCGTACTACGCTTGGACGTGAGGGGTCGGATTATACAGCTGCGTTGTTGGGCAACTTTTTGAATGCTGATTCTGTGACAATATGGAAAGATGTACCAGGTATCTTAAATGCAGATCCTCGATTGGTGGCTGACGCAGTGAAGATTGACCAACTCACCTATCATGATGCTGTGGAGTTAGCATATAGTGGTGCGCAAGTGATTCATCCAAAGACGATTCGTCCTTTAGAAAACAAGAAAATTCCGTTGTTTGTCAAGCCTTTTGGTAATCCTACAGCGGATGGATCTATTATAACAGCAACGGCAGAACCTATTCGTGTGCCTGTGTATATTTGGCGTATGAATCAAGTGCTGATTACATTGAGAGCGAAAGATTTCTCATTCGTATTGGAGGAAAGCTTGAGTCATATTTTTCAGATTATCCATGCTAACCGATTAAAAGTGTCGCTTATCCAATCAAGTGCAGTAACGATTTCTGTTTGTGTGGATAATAGTCGTTTTGTTGCACAAGCCATAGAGCAACTTCAAGAAGCATATCGTGTTACTTGGAATGAAAACTTAAGTCTGCTGACAGTACGTGGTACTACTCCTACAATCCTTAAGCATGAGCAAGAAGGAAGAGATATTTTGTTGAGTCAAATAACTCGCCGCACGGCGAAATTAGTAATAAAAGATTAATACGTAATAGTATGAACAACACAGTTAAACAATATCTTACAAAGGCTTATTGGTGTGAATTATTGCTGGAGTTTTGGAATGCATTAGGCACTAAGAAATTCTGGAAAGAGTTTATTGTAATGAATATTGGTATCTTGATAGGTGCTGCTGCGGTATATTATTTTTTGATGCCTAGCCACTTGATTATTGGTACAATATCAGGTTTAAGTATTGTCTTGAACACTCTATTTGGTGGTACTGCTGATACATTCTCTTATTGGGTGATGGGAATCAATGCTATTCTGTTGATGATGGCTTTCTTATTGATTGGCAATGAGTTTGGAGCAAAGACAGTATATACGGCTATGATTCTTGGTCCACTAACGCAGTTGTGTGATCGCATCTATCCTTATACTGGTTTTACGCATAGGGTGATTGAAAATCCAGATATATTGGCGCAGTTGCAAGCCAAACAAGTAGTCCTTGATGCCAATGGCAATCCTTATTTGCTTAGTCGAACAGGCGAAGTCTTGGAGCAGGTGCGTGACTCTGTGATGTCTGCTGGTTTAGGGATGGGGGATGTTTGGTTTGATTTGATATGCTTTGTGTTCCTATTGTCTGCGTGTCAGGCTATATTGTTCCGCATCAATGCTTCATCGGGTGGATTAGATATTTTAGCAAAAATTATTAACAAGTATTTGCATTTTGATATTGGTATGTCAGTGTCGATTGGTGGTGCGTTGATTTGTTGTACAGCCTTTCTTATCAATGATTTCCGTATGGTAGTTATTGGCTTGATTGGAACGTGGATCAATGGTGTTGTTGTTAACTATTTCACAGCATCGCTTGATCGCCGCAAACGTGTTTGTATCATCTCGCGCGAGCACGAGCGTATACGCGAATATATAGTGAGTACATTGGTGCGTGGTTGCTCGCTCTACAGGGTAGAGGGTGGATACACAGGTGAGGAGTCCAAAGAGATACAGTCCTTGCTCACACAAGAGGAGTTTGCTTCTTTGATGGCATTTATTCGTGAAAATAATATCAAAGCGTTTATTACTGCCAGCAACTGCTCTGAGATTTATGGCTTGTGGCTCAAACACCGCAAACGTAATGGAAGAATTGAAGTGTCTAATGAATAATATAACCTTAAAAAATTATACAAAATGAAACCTACATTATTTATATTGGCTGCGGGTATGGGTAGCCGTTATGGTGGTCTGAAACAGTTAGATGGTCTTGGACCTAATGGCGAAACAATCATGGACTATAGCGTATTTGATGCTATGCGTGCAGGTTTCGGAAAAGTGGTCTTCGTGATTCGTAAAGATTTTGAGGAGGATTTCCGTAGTATCGTTCTTAGTAAATATGCGGATTACGTGCAATGCGAAGTTTGTTTCCAAGGTATAGACAACTTACCAGAGGGCTTTACTCGTAATCCAGAACGTACTAAGCCATGGGGTACTAATCATGCCGTTTTAATGGCAAAAGGAATTATCAACGAGCCATTTATGGTTATCAATGCAGATGATTTCTATGGCAAGGAGTCTTTCGAGGTAATGGCTAACTTCCTCTGCTCTGTAGAGGGGCAGCAAGGCAAATACTGCATGGCTGGTTATCGCGTAGGCAACACCCTTAGTGAGCATGGAAGTGTAAGTCGAGGCGTATGTTCTACTGATGCTAATAACTTCTTGACGGATGTAGTTGAGCGTACTTCTATTGAAAACAAAGATGGACATATTTGCTACAAAGGTGACAATGGTGAGGATGTAGAGATTGCTTTCGATACACCAGTAAGTATGAATATGTGGGGCTTTACTCCTGAATATTTTGATTATGCAGAGGAGGCTTTTAAGGAGTTCTTGAAGGCTAATGCACAAGAACTGAAGGCGGAGTTTTATATTCCTACTTTGGTTAATGATATGATTAATGCAGGCACCGCTACGTGCGAAGTGTTGGATACTCCTGCTAAATGGTTTGGAGTCACTTATGCTGATGATCGTCAGATGGTTGTGGATAAGATTCAAGCCTTGGTAGATGCGGGGGTTTATCCAAGTCCATTGTTTTAATTAATAATTAAGAATTGAGAGGCTAATGGCTCGTATTTTAGTTACAGGCGGAACTGGTTATATTGGTTCGCATACGGTAGTCGAACTGATGCAGCAAGGCTATGATGTGGTCATTGTTGATAACTTGAGCAATTCCAACAAAGACATGTTGGAGGGTATTGCAGCTATTGTTGGCAAGCAACCCGATTTTGAGCAGGTGGATTGTAATGATTCTGTGGCAATGAAAAGGGTGTTTGAACAATATGCCGATATTCAGGCTGTGATTCACTTTGCGGCAAGCAAGGCGGTGAATGAGTCTGTGGAGCAACCATTGTTGTATTATCGCAACAATCTCATGTCTCTTGTGACGGTATTAGAGCAGATGAAGGCGCATGGTGTACACCATATTGTGTTCTCCAGTTCTTGTACTGTATATGGTCAGCCTACGGCTAACCATCTGCCTGTTGATGAGACTGCTCCTATTCAAGTAGCTCTATCACCTTACGGCAATACCAAGCAAATCAACGAAGAGATTATTCGTGATGAAGCTCATGCGAATGCTGCATTGCATGCCACTATTTTGCGCTATTTCAATCCTATCGGAGCACATCCATCTGCTATGATTGGAGAACTGCCAAATGGTGTACCACAAAATCTCTTGCCTTTTGTTACGCAAACGGCTGCAGGTCTTCGTCAGCAACTCAAAGTTTATGGTAATGACTACAACACACCTGATGGCTCATGCATTCGCGACTATATCTATGTGGTGGATCTTGCTAAGGCTCATGTGAAGGCTGTGGAGCGTATGCTCAATGCTCAAACTGAAGAGCAAGTCGAGGTCTTCAATTTGGGTACAGGTAGAGGTTTGAGTGTTTTAGAGATTCTCGAAACGTTTATACGTGTAACGGGTGTTAATGTTCCATATGAGATTGTAGATCGTCGCGAAGGCGATATAGAGCAAGTATGGGCAAAACCAGACAAAGCCAATAATGTTTTAGGGTGGAAGGCAGATACGCCTGTTGAAGAAGTATTGCTTAGTGCTTGGAACTGGGAGAAGAAAGTCCGTGGTTTGTAGGCGACAGCTTATTGGCTATAGGCAGTTGGTTATAGGCGATTAGTTATAAGCTAGTGGATAAAAAAAGAGGTCAACGACCTCTTTTTTTGTGCTAGTTACACTAGTTACTGAAAGAAACTAAAATGTACGCTACCGTATGCGCGTTGTTCCATGAAGTGTGGATGCGCTGAGAAATCGTGTGCTTTAGAGTGTTCTAAAACGAAATGTCCTCCTTCTTTGAGCATGCCTTGCTCAAAGATAACATCGGGTAGAGTAGGTAGCAACTCTAAATTGTATGGTGGGTCTGCATAGATGAAATCGTATTGTATGTGACATGCTTTCACAAACTTGAATACATCACCGCGAATGAGATGTAGATTTTTTATGCCCAACTGTTTGCAACATGAGATAATGAAATTCTGTTGTATATGTGCCATCTCTACAGCTGTCACTTCACGTGCTCCACGCGATACAAACTCCAATCCTATACCTCCTGTGCCTGCAAACAAATCTAACATATCTACTCCCTCAAAATCCATACGATTCTGAAGAAGGTTAAACAAACTCTCCTTCGCAAAATCCGTCGTCGGACGTGCGGTTATATTTTTAGGGGGCATCAATCGACGCCCCCTAAATGTTCCAGAAATAATTCTCATTATATTCTTGCCTTATCGCCTTTCGTCTTATAGCCTACAAATTACTCCCAGTTACCAGCGTTGTTGTTAGGTGCATCTATTGAACCAACCTTCAAACCTGGGTAGTGATCCAATTTTTGCTCCTTGTCAATAAGGTTGACGAGCTCTTGCTTGTTGAGGTCGTGGAGATAAGTATTGTAGTGAGCACGAATCTCAAAGATAGGTACGTTGATACCTTGAGATGTTTTATACTCGTTGTTGGTTTCTACCTCAAACTTCACATGATTTGTATGAGGAATATAGATAATCTCGCCAATAGTTTCTTCGGTATATTGACCTTTGTAGAGTGATTGAATCATGTTGGTGAGGATTGTGTCACGACGGAAACCTTGCAATCCTACAGATTTTACTTCGCGGTCATTTTCCCATACATAGTTGTAGAGTTGTACAAGGCTATCTGGACCTTGGAATTTCATCTTACGTTGTGCTTTGATACGAGCACGCTCAAGAATCTTAGCTGCTTTGGTTTCGGTCATACCGTCTTCCAATTGTTTCTCGCTCAAAGAACCCTCTTTCAACACTTCTTTCTTTGGAGCGGTCTTCAAGTAATCTACCAAAGAGTCAAGATCTGCGGTAAAATAACCTTTATCCAGACGGAACTGAGCTTCCGCGGTACGCAAGCTGATAAGGTTAGCAATCACTTGAGTCTCGCGAACTGCACGCTCTTCTTCAAACTTAATAGGAGTTACTACACTCTTAACGCAGATTACTGCCATAAATACAACACCCAGTGCAAGTGCGGTGTTGAGGACGATTTTTGTTGCTTTCATATTGATTTTGTTAAAAAATTACAGGTTTATTGCCAAATTTGCCGCAAAATTACTAATTCTTTTTCATATATGCAAATTTTTTTTTGTCTTTCATCTTTTTTCTTGCATATGTATATTTTTTTTTGTAACTTTGCACCCGAATTTGTAACATAGGGATTATGTCTAACGAAAATAGCAATCAGGTTTTGTACAATATTTTGACCGAAAGGCTTGAGCAACTTCGCACCATGGATAAAGAGGGCGATTCCGATCGTCGTCGCCATGTAGCGCGTGAGACAAGGGAGCTACATGCTCCTTTGGCACATCGTTTGGGTCTATATGCCATCAAGACTGAGATGGAAGATCTGTCGCTGAAGTTTCTCGATTATAAGACCTACAAATATATTGCTCACGCGCTCAACGAAAAGAAAGCACAACGCGATGCATATATTACTGCATTCATCACTCCGTTAGAAGCAAAACTCAGAGCAGCTGGTTTTGAGTTTACCATCAAAGGACGTCCCAAGTCTATTCATAGCATCTATAATAAGATGCAAGCACAGCGTTGTGATGTAGATCGTATCTATGACCTTTTTGCCATTCGTGTTATTCTTGACTCGCCTTTAGAGCGCGAGAAATCTGATTGCTGGCAGGTTTATTCGCTCATCACAGACATGTATAAGCCCAATCCTAAACGGTTGCGTGATTGGCTCAGTGTCCCCAAAGAGAACGGATATGAAAGCTTGCATACAACGGTGCTTGGTCCAGAGGATAAATGGGTAGAGGTGCAGATTCGTACCCGCCGTATGGATGAGGTGGCAGAAAAAGGTGTAGCAGCGCACTGGGCGTACAAGGGTGTGGATGGCAATCGTCTTAATACAGACAACCATAGTGTTTATGTCTTTACACCTACAGGTGACCTCAAACGCCTACCTGCGGGAGCTACTGTTCTGGATTTCGCGTTCTCTATCCATAGCGATGTCGGTTGTCGTTGCATGGGTGGACGTATCCGAAATCAGAATGTGAGTATTCGTCAGAAACTGCAGAATGGTGATCAGGTGGAGATTATGACTTCGCCCAATCAAAAACCTTCTGCAGATTGGCTTAATGTGGTAGTCTCCCACCGCGCTAAAAATAAGATTCGCCAAGCTCTTAAGGAAGTCGAGTATCGCAATGCGGCTGAGGGACGAGAGATGCTCGAAAGACGTTTTAAGAATTGGAAGTTGGATTATACAGAGGGTGAGATCTCGCGTCTGGCTCTCAAACTTGGATATAAAGTAACCACCGACCTGTATCAGTCTATTGCGCTTGGAAAAGAGGATTTGTTGCGTATCAAGGAGGTCTTTCTTGCATTAGACGAACCACATTACGAGGGTACACGATCTCCCTACGAGCCTCTCTCGCCTCAACAACAAGAGGCGTTGGCGTTGGAAGTAGATATCAATGTCAAGCGTGTCGAATACAATTTGGCTACCTGTTGCAACCCTCAGCCGGGTGATCCTATCTTTGGATTTATTAGTATTATGAAGGGTATTCGCATTCATAAAATTGATTGCCCAAATGCTGAGAATATGCGCGAGAAATATCCATATCGAATGATTCCTGCTCGCTGGGCAAAAAAGAAATAACACTCACAACTCATCACGCATATTTGAACACTTATCCATCTATATTACTCAGCAAGGCAGTTGACCAGTTTGCCTCCTTGCCTGGCATAGGGCGAAAGACAGCCCTACGCTTGGTCTTGCATTTGCTGCGGCAGCCTCAGAAGGATGTGGAGGCTTTCACTGATGCACTCAGTTCGCTCAAGCAGGATGTACATTATTGTCGCATTTGCCACACCGTTTCCGATGAGGAGATTTGTCCGATTTGCAATTCGCATTCGCGTGATCGCCATACGATTTGTGTTGTGGAAAACGTGCAGGATGTAATGTCAATTGAGAATACAGGTCAGTTTCATGGGCTGTACCATGTGTTGGGCGGAGTCATCTCGCCGATGGATGGAGTGGGACCCTCAGATCTGGAAATAGATTCGCTGGTCGAACGTATTGTGCCAGAAAAAATAAAAGAAGTGATTCTTGCATTGCCCACCACAATGGAGGGCGATACTACCAACTTTTATATATACAAGAGATTGCACAACTTTATCAATGCTCTTCCTGTAGAAGGGGAGGAGGAATGCTTGAAGATCTCTCAAATTGCTCGTGGTGTAGCCATTGGTAATGAATTGGAATATACCGATGAGATTACGCTTGGGCGTTCAATTGTTAACCGAATAGAATTTAAGATCTAATTATGGAACAAAAGATTATTCGTACACTCAACGTGTATTATTATGCAGCCATGATACTGACACTTTTGTCGGGTACCGTGGCGTATTTCCTCATTATGAAAGAATATGTTCGACCTATTGATTCACTTTCTACTTTTGGGCAAATTTTGCAGTACATCGTGATTTTTGATGCGTTGATTACTATTCCTTTAGGGTTGTATCTGTGTAAAAAGCAGTGCTCCAAACTTAGTGTTTTAGAAGATGAGCAGGAAAAACTTCTTGGCTATGAAAAGGCTGCCAAACTGCGTATTGTGCTGGTTAGCAATACGATGGTATTTGCTATTGCTGCTTTCTATTTGATGGGTGCCTATCAATCTATGTTGTGGGTCGCAGCTGTTTCTGCTATAGGATGGCATTTTAGCAAACCATCGCTACGCAAGATGGAACTTGAACTTCAACCCAAAGACCCTAATCTAGAAAATTACTAATTTTATAAATTGCTGAATACGATTATGACTATCGCAGTAGATTTTGACGGTACAATCGTCACCCATGAATATCCAAATATAGGCAAACCTATTCCATTTGCCATTGAAACATTGAAAAAACTTCAGCAAGAAGGTCATCATCAACTTATCCTTTGGACATGTCGCGAGGGTGAACTTCTACAAGAGGCAATTGACTACTGTGCTGCAAAGGGCTTGGAATTCTACTCTGTGAATTCGAATTTTCCCGAGGAGAATGCCGATATTGTTCGTGCACGCAAGTTAGAGGCAGAACTCTTTATCGACGACCGCAATTTAGGTGGAATTCCTGATTGGGGCGTCATTTATCAGATGGTGATGAGTGGTAATCCTCACCGTCCAGCACCTGCGGGTAATATAGTGGAGGAACCCAAACACAAAAAAGGATTTTTTGGCTTGTTTGGATAAAATCCATTACACAACTCTATTGCTATGATTCGTCTTCGCAAAATAGAACCGAGTGATCTTCCCTTTCTCTATCAATGGGAGAATGATGCTACTATGTGGGCGGATTCCGATACGCATAATCCGCTCTCTCGTCATGATTTGCGACAGTATATAGAATCTAGTACGGGAGATATCTATCGTGATGGACAGTTGCGCCTTATCATCGAAAGTAGCGATGCCAATCCCATCGCTAATAGCCCAATGACCATCTCGCATGGTATAATGGGCTGTATTGATCTCTTTGATTTTGATGCACGCAATCGTAAGGCTGCCATAGGTATGTATATTGCACCATATGCTCGCGGAAAAGGAGTCGGTAAGAAATCGGTGGAACTATTAATGGAGTATGCTTTTGGTCATCTTCAATTGCGGATGTTGTATGCTATTATTGCTGTCGAAAATACTTCTTGTTCGCGTATCTATGAGCAGTTAGGTTTTGCTCCATCATCGATTCTTACAGCTTGGACATTAGAGGATGATGCCATTCTGTGGCAAAAAGTTAATGATAAATGACGAACTCTTTTTAAGGGAATATTCTAAAAAGTAAAAATTATCTAAAAAATCGAAAAAGCACTTGCATAATTCAAAAAAAAGTAGTACCTTTGCTGGCAATTTTAAGGATACGTCTATAAATTGCAAAAAAGAATGGCGATTACACGCAACATAGTACAAATTCCGGCTCTTGTGGATCTTCATGTCCACTTCCGTGAGCCGGGTTTTTCGTATAAGGAGACCATCCTTACAGGTAGTATGGCAGCTGCTGCATCGGGTTATAGCGCTGTGTTTACCATGCCTAATCTCAACCCTGTTCCCGACACTGTAGAGCACCTGCAAGAGCAATTGGATATCATCCGCCGTGACACCTATACGGGTGTGTATCCCTATGCATCTATCACCATGGGGCAGAAAGGTGCGGGGCAGCTCGTGGATTTTGAAGCGTTGGCTCCTTATGTGAAAGGTTTTTCGGATGATGGACGTGGCATTCAAGACGAGGCCCTCATGCGCGAGGCTATGGTGCGCATTTGTGCGCTTGACCGTATGATGGTGGCTCACTGCGAAGTAGAAGCTTTGCTCAATGGTGGCTATATCCATGCAGGTAAATACGCCGCAGCAAACAACCACCGTGGCATTGTGTCTGAAAGCGAGTGGCAGGAGATAGAACGCGACATCCGTCTGGTAGAAGAGACAGGGTGTCGTTTTCATATATGCCATATCTCTACCAAAGAGTCTGTGGCACTTATTCGCCAAGCTAAAGCCAAAGGACTACCTGTAACTTGCGAGACAGCACCACACTATCTGCTACTCTCCGACAAGGACTTGCAAGAGGACGGTAAGTGGAAGATGAATCCACCCCTCCGCGCCGAAGAAGATCGCCTTGCGCTTATTGAAGGCATCAAAGATGGTACTATTGATTGTATCGCTACCGACCACGCACCTCATAGTGAAGAAGAGAAGAGTCGCGGACTGGAGAAAAGTGCCTTCGGCATTGTAGGTCTCGAAACTGCCTTCCCACTCATGTACACCCATTTTGTCAAGACAGGTATCATCACCTTCGAGCGCCTCATCGAACTCATGTCCACCAATCCTGCTCGTATCATCGGTCTAGACAATAGCAACTCCTTTGCTTACTACGATCTAGATGCGTGCTACAAGATTAATCCAGAGAACTTCCTCTCTATGGGCAAAGCCATGCCTTTCGAGGGATGGGAAGTATATGGCAAGTGCGTAAAGACTATCGTTAATGGTATAACAGTGTATAACAACACCAACCAGTAGTTTGCCACCTGTCTGCCACCTATCTCCATTGGAACCTCATTGGAAGCTGATTGGAACCTGATTGGAACCTCACTAATAGATTGATATAACAAAAAGAAGACATGAAGCAAGTTATATTTGAAATAAAATCCAACGAACGCATCGCTAAGAATGTCTATCGCATGCTCCTTGCAGGTGATACCACAGGTATTCTTCCTGGTCAGTTCGTGAATATCCGCGTAGCGGGACAGTTCCTGCGTCGTCCTATCTCTGTGTGCAACATCACCGACGGCCTTCTCACCATTATATATAAGGTAGTAGGTGTCGGCACAGAAGCGATGAGTCAACTGCCTATCGGTACACAACTCGATATACTCACTATCCTTGGCAACGGATACGACCTCACCAAAGCAGGCGACAAACCGCTGCTCGTAGGCGGTGGCGTAGGCGTTCCACCCATGTACATGCTCGCACGCCAATTGCGCGAGATGGGCAAAGAGGTCAAAGTCATCCTCGGCTTTAACACCGTAGATGAAGTCTTCTATGAGAACGAGTTTCGTGCTCTCGGTTGCGACGTAACTGTCACTACCGTGGATGGCAGTCATGGTGTCAAAGGCTTTGTCACCAACGCTATGGATGGACAACAATCTTACTATTATACCTGCGGACCATTGCCAATGATTAAGGCGCTGATTAATGCACTCGACACCCATGGCGAAGTGAGTATGGAAGAGCGTATGGGATGCGGTTTCGGTGCATGTATGGGTTGCACCATCCAAACCACCATCGGACCAAAACGCGTATGCAAAGAAGGTCCAGTATTCCCTGCAGAGATACTACAATTGTAATAACTCTCACAGATCTCACGGATCTTCACAGAGGAAATTAGTGTAAATCTGTGCAATCCGTGGGAACAAAAAAATAAAAACATGAACAAGTTAGAAGTTACATTATCTGGCGTTCAACTCGCCAACCCCGTAATCCCTGCATCGGGTACCTATGGTTTTGGCGATGAGTTTGCTGAGTTATATGATATCAACTGTCTCGGCGGTATCTCCTTCAAAGGTACTACTCGCGAGGCACGCTACGGCAACCCATTGCCTCGTATTGCTGAGTGCGGCAACTATGGTATGATCAATGCTGTGGGACTTCAAAACCCTGGTGTGGAACATGTCATTGCCCACGAATTGCCTCGCCTCAAAAGCCACTATAACGGCTGCATCATTGCCAATGTCAGCGGATTCTCTGTGCAAGACTATGTAGAGACTTGTGCCCTTTTGGACAAAGAGCCAATCGACATCCTCGAGGTGAATATCTCTTGCCCTAATGTCCACAACGGCGGTATGGCATTTGGTACCAGCCCAGAGGCAGCAGCCGAAGTCACAGCAGCCGTTAAAGCCGTGACTACCAAACCTGTATATATGAAGCTGTCGCCTAATGTGACCGATATCGTGGCGATTGCCAAAGCTTGCGAAGCAGCAGGAGCAGACGGCCTCTGCCTCATCAATACCGTACTCGGTATGCGCATTGACATCCGTCGTCGCCGTCCTGTGATCGCCAACCGCTATGGCGGTTATTCGGGCTCAGGCATCTTCCCTATCGCTCTCCGTATGGTCAACCAAGTGGCACGTGCGACTTCTCTCCCCATCATCGGTTGCGGTGGCGTGAGCAGCGCTGAGGATGTAATCGAAATGATGATGGCAGGTGCAACGGCTGTTGAGATTGGCGCAGCCAACCTCAACAACCCAATGGTGGCGAAAGAGATCGTAGATCGTTTGCCAGCCCTAATGGACGAATTGAAAATAGATAAACTAACAGATATAATTGGAATAGTAAATCATGAATAACAGAGATGTGATTATTGCATGCGATTTCGCTTCGGCAGAAGAGACCTATCGCTTCCTTGACAAGATGGGCGATGTGAAGCCTTATGTAAAGATTGGTATGGAACTCTACTACGCAGAAGGTCCTGCTATCGTGCACGAACTCAAACGCCGCGGACACAAGATCTTCCTCGACCTCAAGCTCCACGATATACCTAACACCGTCAAGAAAGCTATGTCTGTGCTCTCTCGCCTGGATGTAGATATGTGTAACCTCCATGCCGCAGGTACTATCGAGATGATGAAAGCCGCTGTAGAAGGCCTCACTCGCGAGGATGGCACTCGTCCTATCCTCTTGGCTGTCACCCAACTCACCTCTACCAGCGAGGAGCGTATGCACAACGACCTCCTTATCCAAGGCAATATCGGCGATGTTGTGGTTCATTATGCGAAGAACGCACAAGCCGCTGGTTTGGATGGCGTAGTTTGCTCGCCACTGGAGGCAGGTATGGTGAAAGAAGCATGCGGAAAAGACTTCTACACCGTGACTCCAGGTATCCGCTTTGCCGACGGCGTAGTAGGCGACCAAGTGCGTATCACCACTCCAGCCAAAGCACGTGAGATTGGCTCTGACTTCATTGTCGTAGGTCGCCCAATCACCGCTGCCGAAGACCCAGTAGCTGCTTATAAGCGCTGCGTAGAGGAATTTTGCAAGGAATAATTCAAAATTAAAAATTCATAATTCAACATTATATGAAACAAATTATCGCCGAAGACTTGCTCAAGATCAAAGCCGTCTTCCTTCGTCCAAACGAGCCCTTCACATGGGCCAGTGGAATCAAGAGTCCTATCTATTGCGACAACCGTCTCACACTGAGCGACACCCAAGTGCGCAATGATGTAGAGAATGGTCTCGCACAATTGATAAAAGAGCATTATCCTCAGGCAGAAGTCCTCATGGGTACTTCTACCGCAGGTATCGCTCACGCAGCCATTACCGCTACTATCCTCGACCTTCCTATGGGTTATGTACGCAGCGGTGCCAAGGATCACGGCCGTGGCAACCAAATCGAAGGCAAACTTCTCCCTGGTCAGAAAGTCGTTGTAGTAGAGGATCTTATTTCTACAGGAGGTAGCTGCATCGAGGTTGTGAATGTCCTCCGCGAAGCTGGTGCAGATGTACTCGGTGTAGTAAGTATCTTCACCTACGGCATGAAGAAAGGCCTCGAGCGTTTGGCTGCAGCCGAAGTAAAGAATGTTAGTCTTTGCGACCTCGATACCCTTGTAGAGGTAGCTGCTGACAAAGCATACATCGCTCCTGAAGACAAAGAGCGACTCATCAAATTCCGCAACAATCCTTCCGACGAGAGTTGGATGAAATGAACCGAATAAATGAGACACCTAATTGATTCCGTGGATTTAACCACAGCCGAGGTAGATGTGATCATCAACCGCGCATTGGATATCATTAATAATAAGGAGATGTACGCCGAAGCTTGCCATGGCAAGAAACTCGCTACACTCTTTTACGAACCTAGCACTCGCACTCGTCTTAGCTTCACAGCTGCTATGATGGAACTAGGTGGTAATGTACTTGGCTTCTCCGATGCCAAGAGCAGTAGCGTAAGCAAAGGCGAAACAGTAGCCGATACCATCCGTGTAGTCAGCTCTTTTGCCGACATCATCGCTATGCGTCACTACAAAGAGGGCTCTCCTCGCGTAGCTAGCGAGTATAGCCGTATCCCTATCATCAACGCTGGCGATGGCGGTCATGCACACCCTACTCAAACGCTGACCGACCTGCTTACTATTCGTCGTGAGTTAGGCCATTTCGACCACCTAACTATTGGGCTATGTGGTGATCTTAAATACGGTCGTACCGTCCACTCGCTCATCAAAGCCATGAAGCGTTACGAGGGCGTACACTTCGTATTGATCTCTCCTAAGGAGCTTCGTTTGCCTGACTATATGAAGCATGAATTGGGTGATAATTACAGCGAATACGCTACTATCGAAGAAGCAATGCCTCTTCTTGATGTTTTGTACATGACTCGTGTACAACAAGAGCGCTTCGACGACCCTGCAGAGTATGAGCGTTTGAAAGATGCCTTCATCCTCGATACAGAGAAAATGGCGTTAGCCAAAGAGAATATGGTGGTTCTTCACCCACTACCACGTGTCAACGAGATTACCGTAGATGTGGACAAAGACCCACGCGCTGCATATTTCCGACAAGTGGAGAATGGTAAGTATGTCCGCATGGCACTCATCTACACCTTGCTCTCATGGCACGACAAAGAGCCATCGCATAAGGTGGACACTTTCCTCACCGATAAACTTTGTAGCAACGATCGTTGCATCGTGACTACCGAACCTGTGGAAAAGAAAGCATACACCGACAAAGAAGGAGTTGTACGCTGCTACTACTGCGACCACGCTTTGTAATTGACTATAATTGACACTATAATTGACACTAATTGTCGTTAATAAATAAACCCCAAAGATATGAATTCTCGAATCTTAAACGAAGGCCTCACATTCGATGATGTGTTGCTCGTCCCATCTTATTCTGAAGTGCTTCCTCGCGAAGTGAACCTCAAATGCCAATTCACCCGTAACATCAGTCTCAATATCCCTGTGGTATCAGCGGCTATGGACACTGTGACCGAGTCTAAGATGGCCATCGCCATCGCACGCGAAGGTGGTATTGGTGTGATTCACAAGAATATGTCTATCGCTGCTCAAGCGGCAGAAGTGCGTCGTGTGAAGCGTGCCGAGAACGGACTCATCTCCGATCCTATCACCATCACCGCTGACCAAACCGTAGGCGATGCTGAGCAACTCATGCACGACAACCATATCGGTGGTATCCCTGTCGTAGATGCTGAGAACAACCTCGTGGGAATTGTTACCAACCGTGACCTTCGCTTCGAGACCGATTACTCACGCAAGATCGGCGAAGTGATGACCAGCGAGAACCTCATCACCATCAATTCTACCGATAATGAGGTGATCATGGCTGCTCTCCAAGCACACAAGGTGGAGAAACTACCTGTTGTGGATAACAACGGCAAACTTGTTGGCCTCGTGACCTACAAGGACATCACCAAACTCAAAGACTTCCCTAACGCTTGCAAAGACAAGAAAGGTCGTCTGCGTTGTGCGGCTGGAGTAGGTATCACACCTGACTTCATGGACCGCGTGGCTGCATTATATAAAGAAGGTGTAGATGCTGTGGTGCTTGACTCAGCACATGGTCACTCCAAGAATATCGTCAATGCCCTGCGTACCATCAAGGCTACTTATCCTAACCTCGATGTAGTGGTAGGTAATATCGCTACTGCAGAGGCAGCCAAATACCTTGTGGAGAACGGCGCAGACGGCGTGAAGGTAGGTATCGGTCCTGGTAGTATCTGTACCACTCGTATCATTGCAGGTGTAGGTGTTCCACAATTGACCGCTATCTTCGAGGTGGCAGCTGCGCTTGAGGGCACAGGCGTACCAATGATTGCCGATGGTGGTCTTCGCTACTCTGGCGATGTGGTGAAAGCCCTCGCAGCTGGTGGCAACTGCGTGATGTGCGGATCTATGTTCGCAGGTACCGAAGAAGCTCCTGGCGACACGATTATCTATAACGGCCGTAAGTTCAAAGCGTACCGAGGAATGGGTTCTATCGACGCTATGAAAGCAGGTTCAGCCGATCGCTACTTCCAAGGCAAGGAGACCAATGTCAACAAACTTGTGCCAGAAGGTATCGTAGGTCGTGTACCATACAAAGGACATGTGTCTGAAACTATCTTCCAACTTATGGGCGGTCTTCGTTCGGGTATGGGCTATGTAGGTGCGCACAACCTCACCGAACTCAAAGAGGCTAAGTTTGTGCGTGTTACCGCTGCTGGTATGACCGAGAGCCACCCACACGACATTACTATCACTAGCGAGACTCCTAACTACACCCGCGGACAATAAGTAAAAAATGAGACCAACGCATATTGCATATGCTATTTGGACTATAATCGCGCTTTTGGGTGTCGTCTGCTGGTTAATGCCCGAAGAGGGTTTAGTGATTGGCGACTGGACATTGCGTTGGCCCACTTTGGTGGAAGCGTTGGATATGGAAGATGAGGCAATAGACGATGAGCTATTGGCGATGGATGATGATGTGCAACACCTGAGCGATAGCGCAATATGCTATGTGAGCAATAGTGAACCGTCTAATGTAGTCTATAGTGAACCATCCCACGTGGTTGATACTGACTCAATGCAAATGAACGATGGCAAGTCTAAAGGTGTTCCTTGCCAACCTCTTTTTGCTTTTTGTCAGGCGTTGGATAGTGCCAATAGCATGCCAATTCGTGTGGTGCATTATGGTGACTCGCAGATAGAGGAAGATCGTATCACTAATATCCTGCGCGAACAATGGCAAAAGCAGTATGGTGGTGGCGGTGTGGGACTGATTCCTTTGCATCAGACTATTCCCACTCGTAGCATACGCCAATGGATCTCGATGGATGGTAAAGTACAGTCAGTGCAAGGTGGTCCTAAACGTAATCTCGTATATGGTCCGCGCAATATGCGTCTTCCCGATAGTGATGATTATGGTGTGATGGGACAAGTGGCAATAATGGATAGTACATTGGTGAAAGGTAGCGAAAAAATAGTGTTGAATATCGAACCGATAGACAAAAAACGAAAACCCCACAACTACTTCAATTGCTTACGTCTTCTTACTGATAGTACCTTTCAAAGGACGAATGTGGAATTAAGAAGTAAAAATCTCGCAACGATTCAAGATACTACGATTAGTTCTGCTACAATAATTTCACATTCCACATTCAATAGTCTGTACTATGTGCTACCCGATAGCACCATGCATTGCGAATTACATTTGCAAGGTCAGGGAAGTATATATGGCATTAGTTTGGAGACTAATAGCGGCGTGATCGTGGACAATATACCTATGCGCGGTTGTTCGGGAAATATATTTACCAAGATTGATAGCGCACAATTGAGTGATTTCTATCGCGATACCAATACTCGACTGATTATCTTGCAGTTTGGTGGTAACATGATTCCGCAAACAGAGAATAAGTCCACTATTAGCGGTTATGTGCGCAGTACACTCCGTCAGCAAGTACATTACATTAGGGCATGTGCGCCGCAAGCGTCTATTCTATTTATCGGACCGAGTGATATGTCCACCAATATAGATGGCAAGATGACCACTTATCCATTGATACCATATATGGACAAACTACTCAAAAAAATGACAGCGGAGGAGAATATTGCTTATTGGAGCATGTATGATGCTATGGGCGGATATAATAGTATGGTGACATGGGTAGAAAAAGGATTGGCGGGTAGCGACTATGTGCATTTTACTCGCTCGGGTGCAAATAAAATCGGGAAACAATTATATAATTGGATAGAAACAGCAAGGCAGCAGTATCAAGAAGAAAGTATAAAATTAGAAAATGCAGATTCCATTCATGTTGATACTATCAATCTATCACTGGATAGCCTCATGAGCAATCTATAGTCTAAAAAGAAATGGAATTCTTACGCCATATATTTGCATTTAATAGCGGTAGTCCGCTCCTATTTACCCAATTCTATTTTTGGGCGTTTTTCGCTATAGTCTATGCCATCTTCGCTTTGATTATGGAAGTGGGGGCACAGCGTGCACAGGTGAGAGGTGAAGAGGTGAAAGGCAAAAATGTGAGATTACACCTGCGCAATGTGTTTTTAATGGCAGTGAGTTGGTTTTTTTACTACAAAACAAGTGGCTTGTTTCTGCTGATATTGATCTTCATCACAGTGAGCGATTGGTTGATTGCCCGCCGCATATACAAGTCGAATAAGCGAAAGGCACAGTTTTGGCTCGCCCTGAGCATCATCATTGATTTGGGACTATTATGCTACTTTAAATATGCCTATTTCTTTACCCATATCTTCAATAATATCTTCGGAACAGAAGTAGCGGTGTTTGATATTTTTGCTTACATAGGCAACGGATTGTGCGAGAATGGTCGGTTTATGGTAGATCGTATTATCTTGCCAGTGGGTATTTCGTTTTATATTTTTCAGGTTATTTCCTATACAGTGGATGTCTATCGTGGACATGTGAAACCCGTGAAGAATATTTTGGATTTTGGATTCTATGTGAGTTTCTTTCCGCAGTTGGTGGCAGGTCCCATCGTGCGCGCCAATGAGTTTATTCCACAGTTGTATCGTCCTTTCCAATTGAGCCGCAGGTTGTTTGGGTTAGCTGTTTTTTGGATACTTAACGGATTAATTAAGAAGATCGTATTGAGCGACTATTTGGCAGTGAATCTGATTGATCGTGTATTTGATAACCCGTTACTTTTCAGTGGTTTTGAAAATCTCTTTGCACTATTTGCTTATTCTCTGCAAGTGTATGCTGACTTCTCTGGATATACGGATATAGCCATAGGTTTGGCGTTGTTGTTGGGCTTCTATTTGCCCCAAAACTTCGATTCTCCGTATAAGTCGCGTAATCCACAAGAATTCTGGCGCAGATGGCATATGTCGCTCAGCCGTTGGTTGAAGAGTTATTTGTACATTCCATTGGGCGGAAACCGCAGGATTCTTGGCAAGGAAGTCAAAGATAAGATTGCAGCAGGTAATTTTAACTCGTTTATTACTATGCTCTTGGGCGGTTTATGGCATGGTGCAAGTTGGAACTTTGTCATCTGGGGTGCACTTAATGGCATAGGAATGATGGTGTATAAGATCTGGGATAAGATGAATTGGCATATCAAGATGCTTCTTATGACTATGCTCATGGCTGGTTTATGGGCTGCTCATTCCTTGCTGCATGCGCCTATTTGGAATCTGTTTTTCGTATGGGGTATTGCACTTTTCTTGGGTACTATTGTGCGTTATCTGTATTTTCTTTTTGATTGCCTATTGCCCATTTCCCATCGCCTATCGCCTATCGCTAATCGCCTCTCTACCATATGGGCAGTGGCACAGACTTTTGTCTTTATAACTTTCACGCGATTGTTCTTCCGTTCGGGTAGTAATCTGGATCCAGAAACGGCTAATCAGGAGGCGTGGGAAACTGCTACGAATATGGTGAATCAAATAGGCGGAGCATGGAATAGTAGTATTATTCCAGATTTCTTGTGGGAGTATCGTAGCGTGGTGATATTATTTGTATTAGGTATGGTGATACATTGGTTACCATCGCGTTGGAAACGTTGGTACAGACTGCATTTTGCGTTGTTACCAATCTGGGTAATCCTTTTGCTCTCCGTAGTGGCAGTGGTAGTGGTTTATCAGTTTGTTACTGCAGACATGCAAGCATTTATATATTTCCAATTTTAGCGACTGCGTAGCGCGCATTAAAACAATGATAATTGGTCTTACAGGAGGAATAGGAAGTGGTAAGAGCACGATTGCTAAGCAATTGCGCCGGATGGGCTATGCCGTGTATGATACAGATAGCGAGGCGAAGCGCCTGATTGTGGAAGATGCGCGAGTGCGCGAACAGATGGAAAAACTTTTTGGCAAGGAAGTATATAAGGACGACGTATATCAAACCCATATTGTTGCACAAAAAGTATTCAACTCTTTACCCTTAAGAGTGGGGACTGAGGAGGACTTACTCTCTCGCCTAAATGCTATCGTTCACCCTGCGGTAAAACATGATATTCTCCGTTGGAAAAACGAAATCAATAACGCTATGCCATACTTTGTTGAGTGTGCGATTCTTTACCAAGCGGGTTTTGATAAGTTGTGTGATAAAGTAGTGATGATTACAGCACCAGAGGCTATACGCGTAGAGCGTACCATTGCACGTGATCACACGACGACAGCAAAAGTGCGTGCGCGCATGCATGCACAAGATGTAGAGGGAGATATTCTGCGTGCCGATGTAATAATAAACAATGATGGTACTAAACCTATTTCTACTCTTTGCGAGGAAATATTAAAGCAAATTAGATAAAAATCCATATAGGTGAAATTTTCAGTATAACTTTTGGTATGTGCGAACTTTTTTTGCAAATAATGTTCGGATTTCTTGCATATATGCATATTTTTGTGTAACTTTGCAAGCTGATTAGGTATATTGCCTGATTGTGTAGAAAGGAATGAACGACAACCAGCTCATATTCAGAAGTTTTGCCAGTGGAAGCAGTGGTAATTGCTATTTCTTGGGTACCTGCAAATGGGGTATCTTGATAGATGCTGGTATCTCTGCGCGTACTATTCAGAAAAACCTACGCGAAATGGGGTTGGATTATGCCAACATTATGGGGGTGCTTATTACTCATGATCATGCTGACCATATTCGTGCAGTCGGTACCTTGGGCGAGCGCGTACACTTGCCCATCTACTCTACACGTGCTATTCACGATGGTATTGATCGCAACTATGGCGTGCGTGAGAAGCTTCGTACCTCGCAACGATACTTTGAGAAAGGCGTAGAATGGCAGCTTAACGGTATGAAGATCAATACATTTGGCATTTCACATGACTCTACTGAGTGCGTGGGATATGTGATTGATTTTTTAGGACAACGAGTGGTGATTATCACTGACTGTGGACTACCAAATATCACTATGGAAAGCTATTTGGCGACAGCCAACCATGTGGTGATAGAAGCTAACCATGATGAACAGTTGCTGCTAAATGGTCCGTATCCTACCTACCTTAAAGAGAGAATCCTTTCTCCCAAAGGGCATCAAAGCAATGAAACTTGTGGACAATTACTTGCCAAAAATTGGCATGCAGAAATGCGTAACGTATTCTTGTGTCACTTAAGTCACGAGAATAACGACCCCAATGTGGCAATGGAAACAATTAAAGAAATATTGTTAGAAGAAGGTGTTATGCCTGGAGAAGATGTGTTTATCACACCTTTAGAGCGACTGAAACCAAGTCCTATTTATATATTAAACGAAAATATCATTTCCTCTAAAATAGTATAATTTTATGGATAAGTTAGTAATCATTCCTACGTACAATGAAAAGGAGAATATAGCGGCTATCATCACAGCCGTGATGAATCTACCATTGGGTTTTCACGTGCTGATTATTGACGATGGATCGCCTGATGGCACAGCTACCATTGTAAAAGAACTGATGCAGACTACTTATAATGGTCGTTTGCACATCATTGAGCGCGCAGGTAAATTAGGATTAGGAACTGCCTATATCACAGGTTTTAAATGGGCTATTGAACATCAGTACGATTATATTTTTGAGATGGATGCTGACTTTTCGCATAATCCTGACGACTTGCTGAAACTTTATGATGCATGTGCTAATCAAGGAGCAGATGTAGCTATTGGTAGTCGCTATGTGAGTGGTGTGAATGTAGTGAATTGGCCTATGGGGCGTGTGCTGATGTCGTATTTTGCTAGCAAATATGTGCGCTTCGTATTGGGCGTAAATATTCACGACACGACAGCGGGTTTCAAATGCTATCGCCGACAAGTATTGGAAACTATTGAATTAGATAAGATACGTTTCAAAGGATATGCTTTCCAAATAGAAATGAAATACACTGCTTACAAATGTGGATTTACGATTAAGGAGGTGCCTATTATCTTTATCAATCGTGTATTAGGCACGAGTAAAATGTCGGGCGGAATCTTTTCGGAAGCATTGTTGGGTGTAATTCGATTGAAATTAGGATCGCTGACACGCAAGTATCCGCAGAAGAAGTAAGCTCATGAAGATAAGCAAAATAGTTATACTATTGGTAGTAGTTTTAGGATTAATCGCCTGCGCCAAGACAAATAGTACCGAACAACAAGCCGCTGCGCCTGTTGTTCGCTATGAATGGGGGGTGCCTATTGATTCGTTTCGCATAGACACATGCGTAGTAAACAATAGAGAGACATTGGGTGGAATTTTGAACCGATTAGGCGCTACACGCAAACAGATCACTGGTATAACCCTGATGCCTCGCTCTGAATTTGATGTGCGCACTATTCGTCCAGGCAAGACCTATTATGCGCTCTTTCAGATGGATACAGCAGGGGTAGAGCAGTTGTGCTACTATGTGTACAAGCCATCTATTAGAGAGGACGTCGTACTCCACCTAACAGATTCGATATACGTAGAAAGTTTTGAAAAACCCATTACACATGTCAATCGTGCTGCAGATGTGGTGATAGAGAGTAGCCTCTGGAATGCTATGGTAGGTAATGGGTTGCCTACAGAACTGGCTTTGGAACTCAGCGATATCTATGCGTGGACGATAGACTTTTTTGGATTGCAAAAAGGTGATTCCATACGTGTATATTACGATGAACAATATGTGGATAGTACACGCATTGGAATAGGGCGTATTTATGCGGCTGACTTCTATCATGCGCGCCATTGGCAGTCGGCCTTTTGGTTTGAGCATGAAAATATCGGCAACTATTTTGATGCTGAAGGTAATAGTTTACGCAAGACATTTCTTAAAGCACCGCTGAACTACAAACGTATTTCTTCGGGTTTTACCTATGCGCGAAAACATCCTATCTATAAGGTAGTTCGCCCGCATACTGGTGTGGATTACGCTGCACCTATGGGAACTCCAGTAGTGAGTATCGGAGATGGTGTAGTCACTATGAAGCAATACAAAGGTGGCGGAGGGCATACTGTGAAAATCAAGCACAATTCCACCTATACTACAGCATACTTACACCTATCGAAATATGCCAAGGGTTTGGCTGTTGGCAAGCATGTGAAGCAAGGTGAAGTGATTGGCTATGTAGGTAGTTCAGGCTCAAGCACAGGTCCGCATTTGGATTTCCGCGTATGGAAAAATGGTAGTCCCATAGATCCGCTGAAGATGCAATCACCGCCAGCAGAACCTATTCCTGCTCAATACAAGGACACTTTCACAATCGTAGTGGAAAACTATCGTAAGCTGTTGCAGCAATAGAAAGACAATACAAAAAATAAAACAATCGCCTGCAATAGGCGATTGTTTTATTATAGCAAAATACTATTTCGCACATTGACTGTCGCTGTGCGACATTAGGGTGCTCGATGCCTCCGCTCTTCCCAAAATACTACAGCATTTTGGGAGCCCTAGTAATTATTAGGAGGGTTCTCGTCCCACAGGAGAACACAAAAAAAGACACCCTCTCGGATGTCTTTTGTGTCCTCCCAGGGACTCGAACCCTGGACCCACTGATTAAGAGTCAGTTGCTCTACCAACTGAGCTAGGAAGACCAACTTTTTTTTCAAAAGCGACTGCAAAGGTACTGCTTTTTTTTGATATGACCAAATTTTTTTGAAAAAAAACGTGTTTTTTTGTATATTTCGTAAAAAAGTAGTACCTTTGTAGCAAATTTACATTGGATAATTATGGCGCAATCATTAAGTCAATTGTTTTTTGAAGCTACAGGCAAAAAAGCTGGAGAGCAGGTGGCATTGACCGCATCAGGTAGTAATCGTAGATATTATCGTATAATAAGTGACGATGAAATGACTTCACTGATAGGGGTACAAGGTACTTCCCGCGATGAAAATCATGCGTTTCTCTATATGGCACAGCATTTTCTTGCGCATGGGTTAGATGTACCACGTGTGCTTGCAGTGAGCGATGACGAGATGAATTATGTGCAGCAAGATTTGGGTAACACATTGCTATTTGACTATATTGCAGAGGGGCGTAAAACGGGTGTCTTTAGTGCTACTGAGAAAGAGATGTTGCGAAAAACGATGCGTGGCTTGGCTAAATTTCAGGTGGTAGCTGCAAAGAATTTTGATTTTAATCAATGTTATCCACAGCCCGAATTTAATTTGCGATCAATCCTTTGGGATTTGAACTACTTTAAATATTGTTTTCTAAAAGCTACGGGTTTAGATTTTCAGGAGGACTTATTAGAAAATGAGTTTGAGCGTTTGGCATATATCTTGCTGAATAATAGTGAAATGACGGCTTTCTTATATCGCGATTTTCAATCTCGTAATGTTATGGTAGTGGAAAGAGAGGTGAATGGTAAGAAGGAGGTTGTGCCGTATTTTATTGATTTTCAGGGTGGAAGAAAAGGTCCTGTATATTATGATGTGGCATCTTTCTTATGGCAGGCAAAAGCGAATTTTCATCCAGATTTGCGCGAGGAGTTGGTGGAGGTATATTTAGAAGAATTACAACATTATTTATCTGTAGATAAAGAGAAATTCTACGATGTACTCAAACATTTTGTTTTGTTCCGCACTATGCAAGTACTTGGAGCGTATGGATTCCGCGGATATTTTGAGAAAAAACCTCACTTCTTGCAGTCAATACCTTTTGCGATAGATAATCTTCGTCATTTGTTGAAACATGCAAGTGAGGATTATCCTTATTTAATTGAGGTGTTGCGTCAAATGACAGAAATGAAGCAATTTAAGGAGGTTGGTGTACGCAAGCCATTGGTGGTACGTGTATTTAGTTTCTCATATAAGAAAGGAATTCCAGCCGATAGTTCGGGTAACGGTGGCGGCTTTGTATTTGACTGTCGTGCTATCAACAATCCTGGTAAATATGAGCGTTATCAATTCTTTACAGGTATGGATAAGCCTGTGATAGACTTCTTGGAGGAAGATGGCGAGATATTGCCATTTTTGGAGCAAGCATACGATATGGTGGATTTCTCCGTGAAACGCTACATGGATCGCGGATTTCAAAATCTAATGATATCCTTTGGCTGTACGGGAGGACAACATCGTTCGGTATATGCCGCAGAGAAAATGGCACAGCATATCCATGAGAAATATGGAGTAGAGGTGCAGTTGATTCATCGTGAACAAAATCAAGAACGCGTGTTTCAGGCGAGGGATTAGTGACGCTTGATGTCGGTTAAAATTGAAGAAAAATGGTGGGATTAGTATTTTCTTTATTACTAACGATGCTGACAACGTTATCGGATGGTATGTTTCACACTACCTACGAGACGCAGGTGACAGCATCTATGGATGATTGTAATCAAGCCGTAGATTCGATGATATATTGCTTGCAAACTAATCCGCAAATGCTATCAGAGAAATTCTTCTGCGGATTGGGCATGCAGGACGAATCGGAAAAGAATGCCTTTTATTTAGTTTGGAAGGAATCTTCATATGATCCGGAAAGACAGTATAGCAGATTGGTATTAGATGTGTTGGTAAATGAGAAGCCTTTCCTGCGCGATGTAGTGATAGAGAGTATGGTAGTGGATACGATGGCGGGTGATAGACGGGATATACGTGTAGATATACATTATGCAGGAACACTGATAAAGCAAGCATATGGTAGTTTTCATTTGCAGCCCATAGAACAAGCGTGTGTACGAATGGGAATGGATGTACATGTGAAGTTTGGATGGTTTTTCCGCATTTTTATCTCCCGAAAAGTATATAGTGAAACGGTGGATTGGCGATTGTCTCGTTTTGTTGAAAACCTAAGATTAACCGCCGAAGGAGAACAACCAACGGATGAATATTGGGCCGCGATAGATAAAGAGAAAGGAAAGTGAACACGTAGATTGTGTAGAATAACAATATGAATATATTAGAAAGAATAGACGGATTAGAGGCAAAGTTTCACGAGGTGAGTTTGTTGATTACAGACCCCTCTGTAATCGCCGATCAAGCGCGTTATGTGCGTTTGAATCGCGAATATCGTGATTTGGAGCGTGTGTTGGCATCTGCAGAGAAATACAAGAAAGCCGTAACGGACTTGGAGGAGGCTAAATTCTTGTTTCACAACGAGTCGGATGCTGATTTGCGTGAGATGGCTCGTGATATGATTGATGAACTGGAGCCACAGATACCTGGTCTGGAAGAGGAAGTGAAGTTGATGTTGCTGCCACAAGATCCAGAAGACGGCAAGAATGTGGTCATGGAGATTCGTGCAGGAACGGGTGGTGATGAGGCATCGATTTTTGCGGGAGATTTGTTCCGTATGTACAGCAAGTATTTTGAGACACACGGCATGAAGATGACCGTGAGTAGTTTTTCGGAAGGTGCTGTGGGTGGATTCAAAGAAATCATTTTCAACGTATCTGGCGAAAATGTCTATGGCACATTGAAATACGAATCGGGCGTGCACCGTGTGCAACGTGTGCCAGTGACAGAGACACAAGGTCGTGTGCATACATCGGCTGCGACGGTGGCGGTATTGCCAGAGGCAGATGAGTTTGAGGTGCATATCAACGAGGGCGAGATTAAGTGGGAGACTTTCCGAAGCGGCGGTGCTGGTGGTCAGAACGTGAACAAGGTGGAATCGGGTGTTCGCTTGCGCTATAACTGGAAGAACCCTAACACGGGCGAGGTGCAAGAGATATTGATTGAGTGTACTGAGACCCGCGACCAGCCAAAGAATAAAGAGCGTGCTCTCTCGCGCCTGCGCACGCAGATATATGATAAGGAGCACCAGAAATATATCGACGACATCGCTGCGCGCCGTAAGACGATGGTGAGTACAGGTGACCGCTCCGCGAAGATTCGTACCTATAACTATCCTCAAGGGCGTATCACTGACCACCGTATAGGTTATACGATATATAACTTGACTGCCTTTATGGATGGCGAGATTCAAGGTGTGATTGATGCCCTGCAAGTGGCAGAGAATGCGGAAAGAATGAAGGAGAGTGAACTATAGAATTTTGATTTATAGGCGAAAATAAAAATAAGCACCCAAGCGGGTGCTTATTTTGTTGTTGAAGAGTTGATTACTCTACTATTTGACCAACTGTATTGTAAGTCTTGTCATTATGATAAATATACAATTGACCATCGCGGATAATCTTTTGGCAATTGATTGTTGGCGATTGGCTATGGGTGTTCTCAACTGCCGTTGTGGATTCGGTGGTAAATTCGCCAGTGTATGACTTGATGGTTTTGTCGGCTGCATCTTTCACATCAATATTATATGCATAATGCGTTCCTTCTTCCAAACCTGTCACAGTAAAGCGATAGCCATTAACCGCTTGCTCAGCATATTGTACAGGACGATTGTTACCATCACGAGATGGAGCAAACGCGATATTAAGCAGTTGACCATCTGCGTTGAAAGTGAGCGTGCAGAATACCTCGTTGCCTTTCTGGATAACGATTGTATAAGAGTCTGCCCCTGTTTCTGTGGGCCATGTGATGGTGACATCATTGGTGGAAGGTGTAATAATAACGCCATCTGTGGTTACATCTTCGGATTCGATACATTCGATAAACTTAAAGTTACCCCAAACTACATCCAATGTATAATCACGTTGGTATTCACATGGGATATATACATAGACATTGTAGTTAGCAAATGAAGACTCCTCAGCGAATGGAGGATAGGTAGCATACACATAGATGTCATAGAGACGGGTACAACCAGCAAAGGCATTGGCAGCAATCTCTGCCAAACCTGTGCCAAGACTAATCTTGCCCAAACGCACACATCCCTCAAATGCTGAAGTACCGATTGTCTTTAGGCTATTAGGAGTAGTCACAGAGGTTAATTTTTCCATTCCATAGCACAAATATGCAGGGATATACTCTACAGTTTCACCAAATGTAAAGGACTTGATTTGAGAAGTAATTCCATAGAATGGTGCAGTCTCTAATGATGAAGCATCAGCACAATTCTTTGCATTCCAAACAATAGACTCGAGGACAGAGCAATTTGAGAAAGCCTCATCTCCAATGCTTGTTACGCTGTTAGGGATAGTCACAGAGGTCAATTTATCCATGCCATAGCAAAGATATGCAGGAATATGCTCTACAGTTTCACCAAATGTAAAGGACTTGATTTGAGAAGTAATTCCATAGAATGGTGCAGTCTCTAATGATGAAGCATCAGCACAATTCTTTGCATTCCAAACAATAGACTCGAGGACAGAGCAAT
>JAFNUD010000031.1 GCA_017384225.1 Paludibacteraceae bacterium | reverse complement strand
TTGCTTCTCAGTCATTGCCGCAGCGATAGGGTCTTTGGTCAGCATATATACGCCAGCCAAAGCAGCCGCAGCCACCAACGCGATGAGCGTCAGCGATAGCAACATATTCTTAAATGAACTTTGTAATTTTGCCATAATACTATTGTTTTAGTTCGTTTCACTATAGATCGTTCGCTTTGCTCACTGTAGATCGCTCGTTTAACTCGCTGTAGTACTATTTTCTACAGTCCGAAGGACGATCTACCATCTACAGGCGCTTTGCGCCGATCTACAGGGCTTTTGCCCGATCTAATTATTTCTTTTTCTCGCCAAAGCGTTTTGGACGAATGAGGTTCAACAATGGTGCGCAGGCATTCATGATAAGGATAGCGAATGACATTCCTTCTGGGTAAGCACCCCAAGTACGAATCACCATCACAATCACACCAATACCCACACCGAAGATCAGTTTACCGCAGTTGCTCATAGGTGAGGTCACATAGTCTGTAGCCATGAACCATGCACCCAGCATCATACCACCAGTGCAGAGGCTGAGCATCACATACTCGCCTGTGCAAACGCTCTCAGGCAATAGACCTGCCCAACCAGTCACCGCAGCAAACAATGCCACAGTAGCCATGATGCTCACAGGGATATGCCATGTGATAACGCGAGTAGCAATGAGGAATATACCGCCTGCGAGCAAGAGCAATGCGCTTACCTCGCCAAGACTACCACCCATCTTACCGATAAGGATATCCCACATCTCTGGCACAGCGCTCATCATGCTATCGCTGCCAGTAAGAGCCACTTTCATGGCTGCCAAAGGAGTAGCACCAGTAGTAGCATCCACATAAGAGGTAGCAAAACCTTGTGGCACTGGCCAAGTGGTCATCTGTGCAGGGAAAGAGATGAGCAGGAACACACGACCCACAAGAGCAGGGTTAAAGATGTTTTGTCCCAAGCCGCCGAAGCTCATTTTCGCTACGCCGATAGCCACCAAGGCACCGATAATAACAATCCACCAAGGCAAGTTGCTTGGCAAGTTGAATGCCAACAACAGACCTGTCAATACAGCAGAGAGGTCGCCGATAGTAGATTTTTGTTTCAATAGATATTTAGCAATCAGCCACTCGAACAGCACGCATGCTGCCACGCTGATGGCGGTGGTGATAAGGGCACCCCAACCAAATTGCCATACGCTGACTGCGTAAGCTGGCAACAGGGCGATAATCACCAACAGCATATTTTTCCGCACGCTATCACCGCTATGGAAGTGTGGTGCGGGAGATACTATAAATGGTTTCATATTTTCTAGCCTTTAAACTCTAAACTTTAAACTCTAAACTACTTATTCGCCGCTTGACGAGCGCGAATAAGTCCTCCCACTTTCGCTTTACCCATGCGTACATAGTCGAGCAATGGCAAATGACTTGGGCAGGTGAATTGGCAGCAACCGCACTCGATGCAGTCCATGATGTTGTGATCCTCCATCTCGTCCCACATGCTGTGCCATGCTTGTTTGCTGAGGAGCCATGGTTCGAGGCCCATTGGACAAGCACCTACGCACTTACCGCAGCGAACGCAGTTGGTAATCTCCTCGCGCATACTCTCTGCCTCTGGCAAGAACAGCAGACCGCTCACGCGTTTGTTGCTTGGCATATCGATATTGCTCATCGCGCGACCCATCATAGGGCCACCGCCAATGACTTTACCTGTATCCTCAGGCACGCCGCCTGCAAGCGCTACCACCTCGGTCAATGGTGTACCGAAACGCACATCGTAGTTGCCTGGCTTAGCAAGACTCTTACCTGTGACGGTCATCACGCGAGAAATGAGTGGTTTGTTCTTTTGTACCGCCTCATATACAGCATAAATGGTAGCTACGTTATCCACCACAGCGCCTACCTCGATTGGCAGTGCACCACTTGGCACTTGGCGACGGATACATGCGTCGATAAGCTGTTTCTCACCACCTTGTGGGTATTTCAGCTTCAATGCCTTCACCTCAATGCCGAGCACCTTGCTTGCGAGTGCAGTCATGTGTTGGATAGCATCTGGCTTGTTCGCCTCGATACCGATGATGGCTTTTTGGATATTGAGCGCACGCATGAGCAGTTGAATACCGATGATGATCTCCTCGCCCTTCTCCAGCATGAGTTGGTGGTCGCAAGTCAAATATGGCTCGCACTCTACACCATTCACGATCAGCACCTCAGCGGTTTTGCCTGGAGGAGGCATGAGTTTCACATGGGTTGGGAAACATGCGCCACCCAAACCTACGATACCGGCCTCTTGCACCTTGTCAATGATGGCTTTTGGTTCGTAGTCTAATTTGCGAACGATGTCAGTGCTGCGGTCGATAGTCTCGAGCCACTCGTCGCCTTCCACATCCATGAAGATGGCTGGCATTTTCATGCCCCATGCGTCGATGGTGGTATCAATCTTGGTGATGGTACCGCTGAAAGGTGCGTGGATGTTAGCACTCACGAAGCCACCTGCTTTTGCGATGAGTTCGCCTACTTTCACTTTCTGTCCTTTCTCCACTACGGCTTGCGCTGGCGCACCAATATGTTGCACCAATGGAATGATTGCCTTTGCTGGCAATGGGCACTCGGTAATCGGTTGATGAACAGAATATTGCTTATTATCATGTGGATGTACTCCACCTATTCTAAATGTACTTTTCATGCCTTTGCCTCCTCTTGTTTAGTTTCTACGCCTTTAACCTCTAACCTTTCACCTTTAACCTCAGCATTCTCTTGAACTCCAGAACCCTCCTGAACAGGCACCTTTGGTGCTGCCTGAACCTTCTGAACTGCTGGCGCCTCTGGCTTCGCCTTTCGTGGTGGGAAGTTCACTGCGTGGATGGCACCTGTTGGGCATGCGTCCTCGCACTTACGGCACAGACGGCACTTGTTGTAGTCGATGTATGCCAAGTTGTTCTCGATGGTGATTGCATCAAACTCGCACACTTTTTGGCACTTGCTACAACCGATACAAGCATTCGTACATGCCTTACGTGCTACAGCACCTTTGTCTTTGTTCACGCACATCACTACCATGCGACGGCTCTTAGGACCTTTCTTGCGTAGCTCAATGATGTTGCGTGGACATGCACTAACGCACTTGCCGCAGCTGGTACACTTCTCGTCATCCACCTCTGGCAAACCTGTCTCAGGGTTCATGTGGATAGCGTCAAACTCGCAGGCTGCTACACAGTCGCCACAACCCAAACAGCCAAACGGACAAGCCGACTCACCCACATAGCAGTTATGCAGGATTTGGCAACTCTTAGCACCGTCATAAATGCTTGTTTTTGGTCGTGCTTCACACGTACCGTTGCAGCGAACTACTGCTACTTTGGGGTCGATGTTTCCGACCGCCATTCCCAGAATCTCACCTACTTTCTTCATCGTAGGTGCACCGCCTACAGGGCAGAGAAGTCCATCAAGTGAGTCTGCTTTGACGCAGCCTTCGGCAAACGCACGACAGCCAGCAAAACCGCAACCACCGCAGTTAGCGCCAGGCAATGCCTCTTGCACCTCATCGATGCGTGGATCTTCTTCTACCTTGAACTTTTGGGCAACCAGGTAGAGTAGCACCGCTGCTACTAATCCCGTCACGCCCAAAACAAGCAAAGAGATTACAATTAAATTCATGATTTTTATGTTTTTAGTTTGTTATTTTACACTTTTATCCAAATTAGCCTGCAAAAGTAGTGAAAATTTTGCACATATGCAAGCAAAGCAATAATTATTTTCATAAAAAGATAGATATCTATCTCGTTCGTTCATAATTCATAATTTTCTTAATTCTTAATTCACACCCCTTTATCGCCACCTAATCGCCACCTATCTTCATTGGTATCTCATTGGAATCTGATTGGAACCTGATTGGAACCTCATTAAAGCATCGCCCTATCTGCTATGCGCCTTCTATATCCTTCATAGTGTTCATCCGTGCCATCCGCAGGACTCAAGACTCCTCTTTATGTAACTCTCTTCTCACATAGTCGCACAATCTCCCTGGCACATAAGGTTTTCCCTTTGCATCGGGCATTCGTTGATGCTTACTCGCCTCTCGTAGCGCGGCACTATATTTTGCTTGCCACTCAGCGCGACGCTCGGGATCGCGTAATATAGCACTAGCCTCTGCACTCACTCTGCTCAATTTCTTTACCGCCTCTCGCTCAGCCATTTCTTTTTGTTTCTTCTTCGAATACTCGGGTTTGTGACAATAGGCAGCGTAACCTGGTCTGCCAGGGATAGGACGCAGATAATATTCCTTGTCTATCGAGCCGCCCAAACTTTCTAAAAACGATGCAACATGTACGATCATAGTTTCTTGATTTTGAGATTATTTTGTTTTTACGCATCGTGGGATACTGCACCCCACCCCAAATACGACTGCAAAGGTACAAAAAGAATACGATATTTCCAAAAAATCAAATAACATTCTATTAAATTTCGAAATATTACAATGGCACTATACAATATAATTTCACTCTTTTTCGGTTAAAAAAACAAAATAATTATAAAAAATTTGCGAGTTCCAAATCTTTTTTGTATCTTTGCACGTTTTTGATTGGATGCATATTATTCTGCACATTATGCATGTATGAGAAACACGCAATTAGGATAATAAATCAAAATACCATATTTATGAAAAAACTTACATTATTTTTAGTTGCAATGCTATTCAGCGCGCTATCGTTTGCAGCGTTGAATCCGTATGCGTATGGGTTGTCGTCCACGTTAGATGGCACCACTTTAACCGTTAATTATTCACTCAATGCGCCAGCCAATACCGTTAATGTGGTTATTATGGATGGCGCAGAAGAGGTTAAGACCGTTACTTGTGATGGCATAACCAAAGGTAGCCACTCTGTAGAGATTTCCACCCTTGACCTCCCTACAGGTAAGTCATTGACTTGGAAAGTGGTGGTAAAGGGTACTTCGGTGGGAAGTCCGACGGTTCAAGATGATGTTTTTAATTTTTATCTTCCGTATGGAATGGATTGTGATATTGACCCAGAAAGTGATCACTTTGGAAACTGGTATGTAATTGAAGCAAGAAATGATGCGAAAGGTAAAGCAGGTAAAGAGCACTATCAATCTTATCATGTTGGTCGTGCTTTGTATGCTTTTGATGCTGCGTTACAACCTAAGAAAAACAAAAATGGTCAGTATGGTTTTACTGGAGGTGTATATTTAGGTGCAAGTCAAGCCACTAGTTCAGGATCAACTTCTATTGTTAATCTTTATCGTGTTGTTACAAGTGGCGGACGTGTGTTTATAGGAAGATTTGAGCCTAATTATGCTCCTATTGTTGAGGTTAATCCAGCAGATTTAGATGCTGATTTCACAGAAGTTCTTGCTGCGGGAAAAAGAGTTACCTCAATCGATGCTCGAGGTAGAGGAGAAAAACTTCAACTAATAATGTTAGACACAGACTATTCAATAACAGAATATGATCTCGGTAACGAAAAAAGTATTGCTGCTGCTACTCGTACATTTAATAAAGGTAATTTAAGTATTGTTCGTAATGATGCCTCTATCGCTTATGATAGCGAAGGAGGTATTTGGTTGAATCAGCATCGTGGAACAGCAACAGCGACATGTCCAACAATTGCTCATATTTCTGCAGAAAATGGATTTGACTACAACAATATAGATGGAGATATCGCTCATAATAATACCAACAATAGTGGTATCGCAGTTAGTCCTGATGGAAAACAATTGGCAGTAGTAGGAGCGGGAACACAAAAACTTACTATCTATGATATTTCTAAAACGGATGGTCAGATTAAACTAACGAAAGCACATACTATTACCGTGCCAAGTGGTAGTAACCACACAGCTCTTTCATGGGACTATGCAGGTAACTTATACGTTGCAAACCGTTCTGCGGAGACTATTCGCTTCTTCGCAATGCCTTATAGCGGCACAGTAGCCACCCCTTGTGCATCAAAATATGCATTTGAGTTGGAAGAAGTGGTGGCTAATGTTTATACTCTAACTACTAATGTAGTAGGCGAAGGTACTATTGAAGGCAATGCTGGTTCTTACGTAGAGGGCACAACGGCTACCCTGACTGCAAGCCCTGCAGATCACTATGACTTTGTGAATTGGACAGGTGATGTAACCTCTACCGACAACCCATTGACCATTACTGTCAATAGTGATTTGACTGTAACTGCTAACTTCCAAGAGCATACTAAATATACTATCACTGCTCATGCTGCGGACAACACCATGGGTTATGTAACTGGTGATGGCACATACTACGCAGGCGAGACAGTGACACTGAAGGCAGTTGCAAATAGCACATACTGTTTCGTTAATTGGAGTGATGGTAATACCGATGCTACTCGCACATTCACTGCTACAGCAGACGTAACGCTTACAGCTAATTTTGCAAAAGCATCTCCTCGCGCTTGGGCATACGACCTTAAAATGGTAGAGGACGGAGATAACTACAAGTTCTCATTCAATGCTACTACAGCAGCTAATGCTACTTTGCTATTCTTGGACAAAGAAGGCAACGAACTCTATGCTGCCCATGACATGGGTGCAGTAGCAGCAGGTGCAAATACAGTCAGCATAGAAAAAGCATATTTTACACAAGTAAAAGATGTTTATTGGGCGGTTAAAATGGATGGTGAGTCGATTTCTCATGTCGCAGAGATTACCGACCAAACACGCGGAATCTATGACTTCTACAACATGATGGGTGTTTTAGTGGACAATGATCCTAACTCTAATGAATTTGGTAAAATCTACATCCAAGCTTCAATCAATGGCGCTTCAGATGGCGCAACTGCCCGTTCTGATGCTCAAAAAGCAGGTCTCTTTATCTATGATCAAGGATTGAACGAGTTGAACCCAACTTCCAACATAGGTATTGCACCTACAGTTCCTTCTGGATACGAATGGGGTGCAGCATACCAATTCCATCGCCTCGCAGTAGATCCTAAGACAAGTAATTTTGTTTATAGTTATGCTATTGCAAGCAAACCAGCAGTATTCTCAATGGATCGTGCTAATCTTACAGGCACACCTACTAATTTGATTGCAGGTATTGATGGTTTTACTCGCATTGTTGCACACTGCTTTGATGCAGAAGGTACATTGTATGTTATGGATCTTGCAAGTAGCAAGGGTACTATCTATAAAATAAAAGATGGTGTAAAAACAGTCTTTGTTCCAGCAACAAGTAAATTTGTTAATTCATATATGTCAATGACATCTGATGGTCGTGGCGGACTTTGGGTAAGTCACAACCGCGGGCAGTTGGATACATACTACCAACTTGCACACGTAGCAAGTAATGGAAGAATAGATTGGTATGTTGATCAAACCTCTACACACGGCTTTACTGGTGGTGCAGTGCGTGGTGCATTGGCATACGATGCTGAGCGTCATATCTTAGCACAAGGACGTAATAGCACAGTGGAAGTATTCCAAGTAGCATATGATGCTACAACTGGTGTGCCTACATTAACTAAGATTGCTACTACTCCTTAAGTTAATAAAGCCAATATTGATGCATTAGCGTTTGACTATGCGGGTGACCTTTATGTAGCAAACTCTGGTACAGAAAAGTTCTACAAATATACTCTTCCTACAGACGAAAACATTTGCACAGTTCCTGCTCCTGAGTCACAAGCGATTATCAAAGAAGTTAGATATACCATTACTGTTAATACAGAAGGTAATGGTTCCGCAACTGGTGCTGGCGAATACGTTGTAGGCGAAACAGCAACCCTTGAAGCATCTCCTGCTGCTAATCACCAGTTTGTAAATTGGACATACGATAGTGAGACTTCTACTGATAACCCATTGTCACTCGTTGTTAATAGCGACATTACCGTTACTGCTAATTTCGCACCTGTTCAATACACCCTCATCGCTCCAACCAACGACGAGGATAAGGGTACAGTTACTGGTGCTGGTACATACGCCCATGGCACAGAGGTAACGTTAGAAGCAACTCCGAAAGCAGGTTACAAACTCCTCTATTGGAGCGACCGCTCTACCGATAACCCACGCACCATCACAATGACCAAGAATGAGGCTATTTCTGCATACTTCGTGAAGGACTACGCCGAAGAGCCAACCTTCACAATTACAAAAATTTGGGAGAATGCCCAAGTGCCTGCAGCAACCGGCGATGGCTATCAAGCAGTAGGTTGGGATCAAAAGATTTATATGCAAAATAAAACTGCTGGAAAAATCCAAGTATTCTCCAATGGCACAGATGCAACTGTTGATTATGCTACTTCTGGAACAGGTCAACAAATAGCAGTGGACGAAGCGGGTAACTTGATTGTCTTCAATGCATATTTTGCAAATTCAACACCGAGTGCAATTTTGATTTATCAAAACGGCAGTACAACAGGCAAAGCAGTTACCTTCACTCTTAAAGATCCTGCAGCATGTCACTTCTTCTCTGCTTCTGGCGACATCTATAGTGCAGAAGGTGGCTATGTATATTTCTATTGCAATGGAAAAACCGCTATCAATCGTCTAAAAATTACAAATGGTGCTGCCACTGCATCTGATGTGACAACTGATCTTGTAGGTGGTTCTATTTACGCAGGTGGTACTCAAAACCATGTAATAGTAGATATCTTTGGCAACTTAGTTGCTCATGCGCGTTCCAATGCGGTTAATGTCATCAATGTTCACACCAACGAGTCTAAGGCATTTACACTGCCAAATATCAAAATGGGTACGCTTGGAGGTTGCTCATTTGAGTTGGGCGGTAAAGAGTTATGGGCATATCATGCTGGAGCTACTAATTATAGTAGCGAATGGAATCTCTACAACATGACTGATGGTGAGTTCCTTTCTGATACTATACTTTATGCTGTTGATAAAACAAACTCAACCAACAACGCAGCTAACTGGCTCAATGTACAAGTAGTAGATGAAAATACCGCTTATATCTATCAATTCTGTCCTAAGAAAGCTGTAGCGATGTGGAAAGTATCTATTAACAGAACCGACCTACAAGAATTCACTGTGACAGCCACAGCAAATGACCCTACTATGGGTACTGTAACAGGTGGTGACACATATTACGAAGATGCAACTGCAACTTTGACTGCAACTCCACACGCTGGCTATCGCTTTGTAAATTGGACCAAAGCTGGTGTGGAAGTTTCTACTGATGCTACTTATTCCTTCACCGTTACCGAAGATGTAGAGCTTGTGGCTAACTTTGAGGCAATTCAGTACACCCTCATTGCTCCAACCAACGATGAGAACAAGGGTACGGTCACAGGCGCTGGCACATACGCCCATGGCACAGAGGTAACACTCACCGCAAATCCTGCAGCAGGCTACAAACTCCTCTATTGGAGCGACCGCTCTACAGAGAACCCACGCACCATCACAATGACCAAGAACGAGGCTATTTCTGCATACTTCGTGAAGGACTACGCCGAAGAGCCAACCTTCACAATTACAAAAGTTTGGGAGAATGCTCATGTACCTGCTTCTACAACCAATGGTTACCAAGCAGTAGGTTGGGATGGCAAGATTTATATGCAAAATAGAACAGCTGGAAAAATTATAACTTATTCTAGTGCAGGAGATACTGGTACAGACTATGCAACCAGCGGTTCAGGTCAACAAATCGCAGTGGACGAAGCAGGTAACTTGATTGTATTTAATGCTACTTTCTCCACTACTAATCCTAACGCTATCCTCATCTACCAAAAAGGTAGTACAGAAGGCAAGGCTGTTAGCTTTACACTAAAAGATCCAGCGGCATGTCACTTCTTCTCTGCTTCTGGTGACATCTATAGTGCAGAAGGTGGCTATGTATATTTCTATTGCAATGGAAAAACCGCTATCAATCGTCTAAAAATCACAAATGGCGCAGCCACTATAGCTGATGTAACTACTGATATTGTTGGTGGTTCTATTTACGCGGGTGGTACTCAAAACCATGTAATGGTGGATATCTTTGGTAACTTGGTTACACATGCCCGTTCAAATAGTGTAAACTGGATTAATGTATATACCAATGAATGTAAGACATTCACATTACCAAGCATTAAATTCGGTACTCTTGGTGGTTGCTCATTTGAGTTAGGTGGCAAAGAGTTGTGGGCATATCATGCAGGTGCGAACAACTATAGTAGTGAGTGGAACATCTACAACATGACCGATAGCAAGTTCTTGTCGGACGACGACTTCTACGCTGTTGACAAGAATGGCACAACAAACTATGCATGTAACTGGCTCAATGTACAAGTAGTAGATGAAAATACCGCTTATATCTATCAATTCTGCCCACTAAAAGCAATGGCTGTCTGGAAAGTGACACTCGAGAGAGATGACCTCCAAAAATTCACAGTTACAGCCACAACTAATGACCCTGCTATGGGTACTGTAATTGGTAGTGATACATATTACGAAAATGCAACGGCAACTTTGACTGCAATTGCTAACGCAGGTTATCGCTTCGTAAATTGGACTGAAGCTGGTGTAGAAGTTTCAACTGATGCTACTTACACCTTTACCGTTACTGAAGATGTAGAACTCGTTGCTAACTTTGAACCTCTACCAGAAATCACCTACGAACTCAATGGTGGTGTATGGAATAAGTATGGCTGGACAAGCAAGAAGGATATGTATAACGCCCTTTTGGATGATTGGAGAGCATACTCAGGTTCTGCTCGAACCAATGTCTCATACGACGCTCAATTGGGTGTAGGCAACTCTTCAAAAGGTATTCCTACTACGATTACCAGCGTAGATGATCGAGTTGCATTCTGGAATCTTTTTGCTGATGCAACCTATGCTCCTAAATGGGGATGGTTGGCGACTTATGTTGATGCAGTAGCTGCTACCCAATACAAGAAGATGGATGTTGCTCAAGGTGTAAAGACACAACCTACATCTGCTGCGGGAGTATTTACATTCACTATTGGTAACTTCTTTGGCGAAGACAAAGCACACACCACAGATTATATTGATGCTGTTGACTTTACTGGAGAAGAAGCACACATTACTGCATTCGCACCTTACTGGGGTCAAACATTCCCTATGCCAACGCAACCTACAGAAGAAGTAACACTCAATGATCCTTACAAAGAGGGCTATCTCTTTGATGGTTGGTATGCAAATTCTGATTTCTCAGGTGCAAAAGTTACTGTGGTGGATGAAAATACCAACGGTACACTCTACGCTAAATGGCTCGAGCATAGATATACCCGCACTGTTACCAATGGCAACTATGGTACTATCTGCTTACCATACGGATCAAGCAGCTACAACGGCGCAGAGTTCTATGAGATTGCTTATTTAGAGCTTCAAGCCGATGGCGTAACTCCTAAGGTCATCTGGCTCGATGAAGTTATTGGCGCACTCGAAGCAGGTAAACCATACATCTTCAAGGCTACAAGCACGCTGCTCATCGTAAATTACGAAGGAGATGCAGAACTGAATCCTGTAGCTGGAAAAGCTGGTTTGACAGGTATATTTGAGGCTATTCCTACTACCAACGACATTTTGGAAGGCAACTACATGATTGCTCAAAACATGTTCTGGCTCTGCGGTACAGGTTGCTGGTTGGACGCTAATCGCGCATATATCGAACACGACGCACTCCATGCAAATACAACTCCAGTTAGCCCTCTTCCTGGTCGCCGTCGCGTGATGATGGGTGCTGCAGGAACCAACCAAGCCACTGGAATAGACCACCTCACAGAAAATGGCACCATCACTCCTACCATGGAAGGAACCTACGATGTGCTCGGTCGCAAAATGACGGAACCAACAGCAACAGGATTCTATATTATTGATGGAAAGAAAGTAGTTATCGTAAAATAATAAACCCAACTCCTTCTCCCCTCCCTTCGGGGAGGGAATAAGAATTGGCAAAAAAATAATACATTATGAATAAAAAAGTATATCAACAACCCAACACACTCACAGTAGCAATCGCGCCACAATCAATCATCTGTACAAGCCCAGGCGGTAGTACAAACCCAATGGCAGACTTGCTATATGGTGGTACAACAACCACCGGAATTGGAGGCGAATAACCGCACATCAATACAAATAAAAAATCGTGCTCCTTGTATGGAGCACGATTTTTATTTATCATCTTTCTTAAGTTTCAGACTTCTACTGAAAATCCAACGTAATTTGTCCATTTATAATTGGCGTTTTGCCCAAATGCTTATATGCCAATTCTGTTGCTTCTCGTCCACGAGGTGTACGCTTAATAAAGCCTTCTTTTATAAGATATGGCTCATATACATCCTCTATCGTACCTGCATCTTCTCCCATAGCCGTAGCTATAGTATTCAAGCCTACAGGACCACCCTTAAACTTGTCGATAATAGTACTCAACAACTTGTTATCTATCTCATCCAAGCCAAAAGTATCAATATTCAACGCCTCAAGAGCATATTTGGCAATCTCCAAATCAATAGCACCAGTTCCCTTAACCTGAGCGAAGTCGCGCACACGACGCAACAAGGCATTGGCAATACGAGGCGTGCCACGACTACGACGCGAAATCTCAGCTGCTGCTTTGCTATCAATATGAATACCCAATAGGCGTGCACTACGCTCCACAATACCCGCAAGAACATGCGAATCATAGTACTCCAAGTGGCAATTGATTCCAAAACGAGCACGCAACGGACTGGTAAGCAAACCACTACGCGTGGTAGCACCAATCAGAGTAAATTTATTAAGATCAATCTGTATCGTGCGAGCAGAAGGACCTTTGTCTATCATAATATCTATGCGATAATCCTCCATAGCAGAATACAAATACTCCTCCACAATAGGCGAAAGACGATGAATCTCATCTATAAATAGCACATCATTATCTTCCAACGAAGTCAGCAGACCTGCCAAATCACCAGGTTTATCTAATACTGGACCCGAAGTCACCTTAAAGCCCACCCCTAATTCATTGGCAATAATATTGCTCAGCGTCGTTTTACCCAATCCAGGAGGACCAAACAAGAGCACATGATCAAGCGACTCACCACGCATGCGTGCCGCTTGCACAAAAATACGCAAATTGCTAACTATCTTTGATTGACCCGCAAAGTCATCAAAGCACAACGGACGCAAAGCATTGTCCTGCTCCTTCTCCGTCATTTGTCCCCTTATATCAAAATCGTTATTCATCTATCCTTTTCTTTACACTTTACTCCTTATGCTCTACCGTCGCTTCACGGAAGGTTTGCTCTAAGTCTTCTATCTCTGTAATCGGTTTATCCACTTTTATTTCTCCATGATCAATAATCACCACACGACTACACATCTGCTTCACCTCCTGCATGATATGAGTAGAGAGAATCACCATTTTATTTTTGCCCACCTCGCGAATCAGGGCACGTATATCCTCCAACTGATTAGGATCCAATCCCGTTGTTGGCTCGTCTAAAATCAATAGTTCAGGATCACCTATCATCGCTTGCGCCAACCCTACACGCTGCTTATACCCCTTACTCAACTGCCCTACCCGCTTGTTAGCCTCTGCTGTCAATCCCACTCGAACAATGAGAGATTCCACTAGTTGATGATTGGCTATTGACGATTGGCTATTGCATCGAAGCCCGACAAAAAAACGAAGATACTCCCTCACGTACATCTCATCATATAGCGGATTAAGTTCGGGTAAGTAACCAATGGTAGAAGGCACTTTCAGTACACTCTCCTCCCCTTGTAGAGAAGATTGGGAAGGATCTGCATCCCAAACACCCACCATAATCTTCATCAAAGTAGATTTACCTGCTCCATTAGGACCCAACAAACCTACCACCTCACCATCACCGATAGAAAGGCTAATATCACGAAGCACATGCTGTTTGCCTATATGCTTATTCAAATGGGAAATCTTTACTGCCATAATCGCCTGCAAAGGTACTACAATTTTCTCACATACGCAAATATCTAATCACTTCTGCTCTATCAATGCCAACAACCGAGTTACCGCCTCTTCTTGAGGGATATTCTTAAGCACACACTCTTTGCCTTTATACAAGCTCACCTTGCCTCGACCCGCACCCACATAACCATAATCAGCATCTGCCATCTCACCAGGACCATTCACAATACAGCCCATAATGCCTATCTTCAATCCTTGCAAGTGCGATGTGGCGGCCTTCACCTCGGCAACAGTCTGTTCCAAGTCAAACAAAGTACGACCACACCCTGGACATGAGATATACTCCGTTTTATACATACGCACGCGCGCAGCCTGCAGAATATCTTTGCTCAGGCGAATCAAATCGTCAGCTGAGAAATGGTCATTACGAAGCACTAATTCCGTACAATTATAATCCCACAACAAACGACCACATTCCGCAGCAGCATGCAATTGAAACTGCTGCCAATTGGTGTCCGCATTTGAGAAATAGACAGTCTTATCCTCTATCTTTACTTCGGTAGTAGCCGCGTAGCGAATACTCCGTTCATCAGCAAAATAGTCCACCAATGCCTTAGCTACAGGCAATTCCTTTTCAGGTGCTTCACTCAGACTCACACGAATCGTATCGCCTATACCATCTGCGAGCAGTGCACCTATACCCACAGCCGATTTCACACGACCATCTTCACCCTCGCCTGCCTCTGTTACACCCAAATGCAACGGAAACGCCATATTCTCCTCTGCCATTTGCCATACTAACAGGCGAACTGTAGTCACCATCACGCGCGTATTGCTGGCCTTGATAGAGAGAACTATATCCTTGAAATCTTCTGCAACTGCTACTCGCAAAAACTCCATACAACTCTCTACCATGCCCTCTGGTGTATCGCCATAGCGCGACATAATTCTATCGCTCAGACTGCCGTGATTCACACCAATACGCAAAGCCGTTTTGTGCTCTTTGCAGATATCCAATAGTTGAATAAATCGTGTGCGCAAACGCTCCAACTCCATCTGATATTCTTCATCGGTATATTCAATCTGCTTGAACTTGCGCGCAGGATCAATATAGTTACCAGGATTGATACGCACTTTCTCCACCACCTTTGCTGCAGCGTCTGCCACATCGGATTGGAAATGCACATCAGCCACAAGAGGGCGGGAGAGGCAATTTTGAGGTTCAGACGCAGCAGAACTACTATTCAGAAGCAGCTCCTGAACTCCTACCCCCCTAAACTCCTGAACCCTTTTATGAATCTGCGCAAGCGATTCCACTTCGCGCAAACCTTGCGTAGTATAGCGCAAAAGTTCTGACCCAGCCGCAAAGCAACGCTCGGCTTGTGCTACACTCCCCTCGATGTCGTTGGTGGAGGTATTCGCCATGGTTTGAATGCGAATAGGATATTCGCTACCAATGGATAGGTTTCCTACTTGAGTCATCGTAGTATGACGACGATTGTATGTGAGTTGTATGTCCATAAATACCCGAATTTGGTGCAAAGTTACACAAATATTTTGGTATTAGCAATAAAAAACACTTATTTTTGCACTTTTTTATTAAAATATTTGGTCATATCAAAAAAAAGCAGTACCTTTGCACCCGCTTTCGAATGGAAGTGTGTTTTTATGCGCTTAACGCGCGATTCAGTAGCTCAGCAGGTAGAGCACATCCCTTTTAAGGATGGGGTCCTGGGTTCGAGCCCCAGCTGAATCACAAAAAGAGAGTTCTCAAATGAGGACTCTCTTTTTTGTTCGTTCAAACAGAGATAGGCAAACCATCATTTTACAAAATATTTGTATCTTTATTTGCGTATGTGCATTTTTTGTCGTACCTTTGCAGAAAAATTAAAGATATACTATATCGTAAACGACATTACTTTATATCTATTACCAAATATGACTTTATCTCCCCTATTGATACTCACCCTTGTAATTGGCATCATATGGTTTGTACCACTTGTATGCCGCAAGATACATGTGCCCAGTATTGTGGGATTTATCTTGGCAGGTATCGCTATCGGTCCATCGGTGCTCAACATCGTAGGCGAGAATTCAACTATCAAACTACTCGGTTCGTTAGGCATGTTATACATCATGTTTCAATCGGGAAGCGAAATAGACATCAACGATTTTAAGCAATACAAATACCGCTCGCTTTTCTTCGGTTTGTGCACTTTTGTTATTCCATTCGGTTTGGGCATTATCACTAGTCGCTACTTATTAGGCTTCGGTTGGCTATCCAGTTTGCTATTGGGAGCAATGTATGGTAGTCACACCCTTATGACCTATCCTATCGTAAGTCGTTATGGAGTACAAAAGAATGTAGCGGTCAATATTACCGTTGGAGGAACATTGTGGGCAATCACACTATCCCTCATAGTATTAGCTATAGCAGAGGCTACCATCGGCGAGGAACATTTGGCCATAGATGACAAAACGTTAGCAATGAGTGATTGTCTATGGGCAATTGGTAAATTGACTATATTTCTGGTAAGCGTATTATGGCTCTTCCCCCGTTTTGTGCGTATGCTTTTCAAGCGCTACCGCGATCCAATCTCAGAGTTTATGGTGATCATGCTAATGATGGTAGGTAGCGCATTATTAGCTGATTTTGCAGGTTTAGAAGGTATATTGGGTGCATTCGTTTGTGGTGTTTCACTTAATCGTTTATTGCCCAACCGATCGCCACTCATGAATAGAATCACTTTTGTAGGTAATAGTATTTTTGTTCCATTATTCTTGATAAGCGTAGGAATAATGATTGATATTCATGCCTTCTGGAGTGGTTGGGCTACGCTGTTGATAGCCGTGGCGATGATTACGACAAAGCTTATTGGCAAGAGTATTTCCGCTTGGATCGCACAGGCAGTATTCCATTTCTCCAAACATGAGCGACAATTGGTATTTGGTCTATCTCACGCCACTGCTGCTGGTACATTGGCTATCGCAACCATTGCTTATCAAATGGGCATACTATCAGCAGAAGTGCTCAATGCTTCCGTGTTGATGATTCTATTGCTCTGCACTACCGCCAGTTTTATCTCAGAGCACGCTGCCAAGGAAATTGCATTGCAGGAAAGTGCAAAATTGGAAGCTGATCACGAAGATGACTACTGGCTACTAACATCGATAAACGAGGAGAAACCTACCCTCAACTCCCCATTAAAAGGAGGGGAATTTTCTAAAGCAATAGGAGAACGGAGAGAGGCACTCAAGGAGATCGCAGAATTAGCATCATTAGATAATATTGAGATTAAGCAATCTGCAGACTGGCAAGATGTATCCAATATGGTAGAGCACACCAGTAAATCGGTGATTGTGTATCACGAAGCACAACCTATCAATACGATTAGCCGCCTTGTAGTAGCCGTACCACGCTATGCAGAAAAAGAGCGCGACTTTATCACTTGCTTTGGTCTTGTACGCCGTTTGGCAGGCGAATTGGGTGCGAAAGTAGTGTTCTATGCGCACCCCGATACACAAGTCGCCTTGCAAGCCATGTGCCGCCGTCCAGGAAAATACTTGCGCGCTTCGTTCAGAAACATGGAGGGTTGGGAAGAGATAGGCATTTTATCACAGACCATTATGGAAAACGATATGCTCATTCTACTATCATCTCGTAAGTCCACAGCCAGCTATCACCCATTATTTGAAGATATTCCTACCATGTTGATGGAGCATTTTACCCGTTATAATTCGATGGTCGTTTATCCAGAACAGTTAACAGGCGGTCCAGACATGGATACCCTGCTTATGGAGATCCCACCTGCCAGCAAGACTTGGTCTATGATTACGCGCATCAAACGCTCGGTAAAAGATATTCTCAGGTTGGAAAAGAACGAATAAACTATGTCTTCCTATCTAAAACGATTAGCAACAGTTTTTGCCCAAGAAGTGGGTAACAACTTATCCAAATACACCTTTGTATTCCCCAACCACCGTGCTGGTTTATTCTTCCGCCGCTATTTAGGACAAGCGTTACAGGCTCCCATCTTCTCGCCTAAAATAATGACCATCAACGAGTGCTTTAGTTCGCTTAGCCAGTTGCGCATTGCAGACCAACTAACATTGTTGGTTAGATTATATACTCAGTATCGCAAGTTACGTCCAAAAGGCGAACCTATTGAGCAATTCTTGCATTGGGGAAAAATGATGTTGGCTGACTTTTCTGAGATTGATAATCATCTGGTGGAGAATGTAGAAGCGCTCTATGCTGCTATCAAAGATATGCGCGATATTGACCTACATTATCAATCGCTATCGGACACTCAACGCAATGCCATCAAGAAATTTTGGGGAGATTTCTATGCTTCCAACGACAAGAACAAGAACGAACTCCATAAGCGATTTATTCGCACATGGGACTTGCTATATCCATTATACAAGGGACTAACTGATAGCTTACTACAAGATAATTTAGCCTACGAGGGGCTTCTGCATAGACATGTACTAAATAATTGGGATAACATTCCTAAACAATCTTTTGAAAATCACTATGTTTTCATTGGATTTAATGCGCTAACCAATTCCGAACGCCAACTGATGATTCGCCTACGCGATCAAGACATAGCAGATTTCTATTTTGATTATGAAAATGCATATCTCTCTGATCCAGAAAACCGTGCTTCATTCTTTAAACACGATAATTTGAGCACATTCTCCTCGCGTTATAAAGTGCCACCTGCCACACAAGACTCACATCCAACAATCACCCACATATCAGTAGATTCCACTATAGGTGAAGCACGCGAAGTCTACCAGATTCTACATCAAATCTACCCACAAGGTACACCAGCTACAACCGATTTCACACGAACTGCTGTTGTATTACCCGACGAACAATTGCTCATACCATTATTAGATTGCTTCCCAGACAGCATACAGCAAATCAATGTAACCATGGGTTACCCTTTGCGCGCATCAGATTTGTATATGCCCATTGCATATCCAGACGAGAAATTAACTTCTGCTGCCACTGGAGAAGAGGCAATCAACCTATTGAGAGAGCAATGGAAAACAATGCTTACTCCTGCCAATAACGAAGCACACTATATCTTGAGCAAAAGTCTGGATCAGATCGCAAATTGCATCTCTAAGAATCCACATATATTTTTCTCCGCAGAGTCTGTATTACAGATAATGCGTATGCTCACCATGCAAAATACCATCCCCTATATAGGCGAACCATTAAACGGTCTGCAGGTAATGGGTGTGTTGGAAACACGTGCTTTAGATTTTGACAATCTCATCATCACTGGATTTAATGATGACCTATATCCAGGTCGCGCACATAACAATAGTTTTATTCCATATATATTACGCCGCGGATTCAGTTTGCCAACACCTGAAAGACAAGATGCTATTTTCGCCTACAATTTTTATCGCATGTTATCCCATGCGCAGCATGTCTGGTTCATCACAAACGCCGTAGCGGACGATCAACACTCGGGGGAAGTATCGCGCTATTTCTATCAACTGAAATGGCAATACGGTCTGCACATTGACCACATCAATGTCATACATGCGCTATGCACTCCAAGTGCAAAAGAACAGCATATTCACAAAACCCCAGCTATTCTTGAGCTGCTCAACAAAGCACACAAACGTGGTTTCTCAGCTTCAGCCATGAATAGCTATCTATTCTGCCAAAAGAAATTCTTTTACCGCTATGTAAAAGGTATTCATGAACCTCAACAGGAAGATGATATTGTAACTTCTGATGCTACCATAGGAACAGTATTGCATAAAGTAATGCAAATACTCTACACCCCTTATATAAACAAGAACGTCACTACATCTGATATACAAGAAATCATAGATTCTCTCACAGACCAACGATGGGAAGAATTGCCTATCAATGACGTACGAAACGACCACTTAGCACTATATATAGTGAAAAACTATGTACGAAATATCCTTGCATACGACCTTACCCAGACCCCATTTATATACATTTCTACCGAACAGGAAGTACACGGCAAACTGGATATACCACAAATAGGCAGCATACCTTTCTATGGATTTGTTGACCGTATGGACAAGCATGCTGACACAATACGTATTGTGGATTACAAAACTGGCAAAGCTACTATTGAGTTCCGCGACATGGATCATGTGTTTGACCGCACGGAGAATCAAGACAAAGCATTGCAAACATTGCTCTACTGCTGGTTAGTCAAACATCAATTCCCTAACCTCTTGCAAGATGGTTCGCTACTGACACCACATATCTACCCCTCACGAGGAATGAGCCATGCGGAAGAGGTAAAAACGCTCATACACCCAAAAGGTCATCAAGAGTTTGTCTTTGACGACAGCATTGAACAGGATTTTATAAATAGATTATCCAAATTGCTACAAGAAATACACAACGCCGATCTGCCATTCATACCTACAGATAAGAAACAACGATGCCAATCCTGCCCATACTTTGCTTTGTGTAAGGGATAAAGAGTCTTACTTAAAAAAAAACAGCAAAGACGACGAGGGACAACCGACTGATTATTCCATAGCTTGGAGTTTATCTTCCATCAACAGCAGTTCATCACGTAGGCGCGCTGCAATATCAAAGTTGAGTTCTTTTGCCGCAGCCAACATAGCTTTACGTTGCTGATTAATTGCTTTGCTTAACTGTTTGACATCGTATTGCTGCCAAGGAGCAGTCTTCCAACCCTCTTTAATCTTTTGCTCAAGAACTTGCTGTTCTTCTTGCTCTTTACGCATGAGAGCAATCAATGGGCTATTTTCAATCTTCTTTTTGAGAGCTGTCGGTGTGATATTGTTGGCTTCGTTATAAGCAATCTGTTTTGCACGACGGCGATTAGTCTCATCAATCGTGCGTTGCATGGATGCTGTGATACGGTCAGCGTACATAATGACATGCCCATTCACATGGCGTGCAGCACGCCCTGCCGTCTGCGTAAGCGACCGGTGGTCGCGCAAGAAGCCTTCTTTGTCGGCATCCAAGATAGCCACCAGACTCACCTCTGGCAAATCTAATCCCTCACGCAAGAGATTTACACCGACCAACACATCATACAAACCTTTACGCAAATCTTCCATGATTTGTACACGTTCTAAGGTATCTATATCGGAATGGATATATGCCGAACGCACGCCATAGCGACGCAAATATTCATCCATCTCCTCTGCCATACGCTTGGTGAGAGTAGTAATCAGCACACGCTCCTCGCGCTCTATTCGCAGACGAATCTCCTCCATCAAGTCATCTACCTGGTGCTCCAATGGGCGCACCTCAATTTCAGGGTCAAGCAATCCTGTTGGACGAATCAATTGATCCACACAGACACCCTCCGAACGCTTGAGTTCATAATCGGCAGGAGTAGCAGAAACATAAATAGTCTGCCCCGTTTTCGCCTCAAACTCCTCAAAGGTCAACGGACGATTGTCGCGCGCTGCTGGCAGACGAAAACCGTAATTAATCAGATTGGTCTTGCGCGCTTTGTCTCCGCCAAACATAGCATGAATCTGCGGTACTGTCACATGGCTCTCATCTATTACAAGGAGCATATCTTTTGGAAAATAATCTAGCAAGCAGTAAGGCGGTGTACCCGCTTCACGACCATCAAAATAGCGACTATAATTCTCTATGCCCGAACAATAGCCCAATTCTTGAATCATCTCCATATCATATTTCACGCGTTCCTCTATACGTTTGGCATAGAGAGGCTCACCAATATCTTGAAAATGCATTACTTGCGTAGCTAAATCCAATTTGATTTGAGCAATGGCATCAGCTACTTTATCGGCATTCGTACAGAAAATAGTGGCAGGATAAATATTATAGGAGTCAAACTCATCTATCACGTCAAGCGTCACAAGATCAAGGGTAGTAATTGCATCCACCTCATTACCAAAAAACTCTACACGCAATATATAATCAGCATAAGCAAGGGCTATATCCACCGTGTCGCCTTTCACACGAAAACGACCACGCGAAAGCTCAACATCGTTGCGAATATACTGCGCATCCACCAGATCTTTGAGCAAACGATTCATTGCTAACGGTGTGTCTTTGGATACAGTGATACACGATTGACTAAAATCTTGGGGGTTACCTATACCATACAAACAACTAACCGATGAGACTACTACCACGTCTTTTCTACCACTTAATAATGCGGCTATCGCACTCAAGCGTAGGCGATCTATCTCCTCATTAATACTCAGGTCTTTTTCAATATACGTATCCGTTGATGGAATATAGGCTTCAGGTTGATAGTAGTCGTAGTAAGAAACAAAATATTCTACTGCATTATGCGGAAAGAACTGACGCATCTCACTATAGAGTTGCGCAGCAAGCGTTTTGTTGTGACTTAGAATCAGGGTAGGACGATTCAGCTGAGCTATCACATTGGCAATAGTGAATGTTTTTCCAGATCCCGTAACACCCAACAGTGTTTGTGCATCAACTCCCATACGTAGTCCATCCACGAGTTGGCGGATAGCTTCGGGCTGATCGCCCATTGGGCTATATGGTGAGGTGAGACGATACATTGGGAGGTTACTTCACTTTTCGTTTGTTCAGTTCGCGTTGATATTGTTTAGCTATTGAGCTATGCTTGTTATAGTGAGAAGAAAATATATGTGTACCTGAGAAATCTGGATTAGCGCACATATAGAGATAATCTGTCTCAGGTGCATTCAGCACAGCATCTATCACATCAGGACGCGCCAATCGAATGGGACCAGGAGGCAAACCTCGATTGATGTATGTATTGTACGGAGAGTCTATTTTCAGGTGGCGTTTCAGTACACGACGCATAGAAAAGTCACCTACTGCGAAGATAACAGTTGGACACGCCTGCAATGCTATACCTTTGCGAAGACGATTGATATATAGCGATGCTATGGTAGCATGTTCGTCTGTTCTATTGGTTTCGGATGCTACAATAGACGCCAATGTAGCCACTTCTACAGGTGTCAAGCCAAGTTTCTTGGCTTTTGTCAAACGCTCTTCGTTCCAAAAGCGTCGATATTCCTTATACATACGCGCAAAGAGTTGGTCGGGTGTCATAGTCCAATACACCTCATAAGTATTAGGTATGAATAGACAAACTGCAGTTTCTGGTGTCAAACCATATTGCGCCATATATGCTTTGTCGGTCAAACGTAGCATAACTTCCGCGGAATCCAGAAGTAATTTCTTATCCATCAATCCTGCTAATTGCGCAGGGGTTCGTACTGCTTGCGTAAACGACAAACGAATAGGTGTTTCCTCACCCAATTGCAAACGACGAATCAGATGCTTATTACCCATTTCTGCAGGGAAACGATAGTATCCCACTTTAGGTTGTTGATATAGCATATGCTGGCTATGGGTGTACCATGCATTTTTAGATAGTACGTCATAGTCCATACACATCAAACAGAACAACGAATCAGCAGACATGTTAGGATATACATAGTAGCTATGACTCTCTCCATCACGGCTAACAAAATTGCAAATCTCTAAACGATAATACTGCTCAATAAAACCTGCAAAGACAATCAACAGAGCTATTGCAGCAACAAAGAAGATGTTTTTTACTCTTTTCATAATCAAGTTTTTCTACAAAAAAAGGATGCCATTCTTTATTCTGTGGCATCCTTATTCTCTGCGGAAGGAGGGGGATTCGAACCCCCGGTACAGTTACCCGTACGACAGTTTAGCAAACTGTTGGTTTCAGCCACTCACCCATCCTTCCTCACACTTTAGTGCGAATAAGACTTGTTTTGTCTGAAATGCTTTCTTTTACAAAAGCGACCGCAAAGGTACTGCTTTTTTCTGACATGACCAAATATTTTGACAAAAAAATGCAAATATTTAAATAATTTGCGTATATGCAAAAAAAATCGTACCTTTGCAGCGGATTATGTCCATATGTGAACACAAGCAATATGAGTAGCAATTTACAAATGAAAATATTGGCTAAGGAGACCGCCATCTATGGCGTGTCTTCGATTGTAGGCAAGTTTCTAAACTGGATGCTGGTACCGCTATACACCTACGTACTGCAACAGCAGTCCGACTATGGTATCGTGACCAACCTCTATGCATGGACCGCCCTACTGCTCGTGATACTCACCTACGGCATGGAGACAGGATTCTTTCGCTTTGCCAACAAAGAAGGAGAGAACGCACAAACTGTGTATAGCACTTCGCTGATTGCACTGTTCACAACCTCGCTATTGTTTGCCATAGCATGTGTAGTATGGCAAGTACCGATAGCCCATGCTTTGGGCTATCCCGCTCATTCAGAGTTTATTGCCATGCTCGGTATTGTGGTTGCAATGGATGCATTTGCTAGTATTCCATTTGCGTATCTCAGATACAAGAAGCGCCCACTGCAATTCGCCGTACTGAAATTGCTATTCGTCTTCCTCAACATCGTACTCAACCTCTTCTTTTTGGTGCTCTGCCCAAAGATTCAAGATTGGAGCATCATCGCCTCGTGGTACAATCCTGACTACGGTGTAGGATATGTGTTTGTAGCTAATATCTTAGCGACGGGAGTACAAACAGCAGCACTGCTGCCTACCATTTTAGAAGGAAGAAAAGGGAAAAAGAGTGGCAAAGATTTGTTTTCGTACAACTTGCTGGGACAGATGCTAAAATATTCGCTGCCACTATTGGTATTGGGTATATGCGGTATCATGAATCAGACACTAGACAGAATACTCTTTCCTTTCTTCTACACAGGCGAAGACGCCCAAACGCAATTGGGTATCTATGGAGCTTGTTTTAAAGTAGCGATGGTGATGATGATGTTTACGCAAGCTTTCCGCTACGCGTACGAACCATTTGTATTTGCCAAGCATAAAGACCGCGAGTCGGTGGCAGCCTACGCAGATGCTATGAAATACTACATAGTATTTTCGTATATGATACTACTCGGTATGATCTTCTACATGGACTTGCTGAAGTTTATCATCGCTCCATCGTACTGGGGCGGACTCAAGATTGTACCTATCGTGCTATGGACATACATTTTCCAAGGTGTCTATTTCAACCTTAGTTTTTGGTATAAACTCACGGATAAGACACAGTGGGGAGCGTATTTCTCCATCATCGGTGTGGTGATCACTTTCGGTTTGCAGGTAGCCTTCGTGCCTAAGATTGGATACATGGCGTCGGCACTGAGTAGCACGGTTTGCTATCTGGTTATCATGTCGTTGTCGTATCTTGTAGGACGCAAATACCTGACTATCCCCTACGATTTGCGCCGAATTGGCACATACACACTAATAGTACTGACACTTTTGGCAGGTTATTACGCTATGGCATACTTATTGCCAATGAATGATTGGATAAAAATGGGTATAGGCACTATACTCCTATGTATATATTGTGGAATTTTCTATCGCATGGATGGAAAAAGATTAATCAAGAAATAGTATGTTTTCAGGAATTGTAGAGACAATGGCTCAGATTGTAAAAATCGAGCAAGAACAAAGCAATAAACACTTCACCCTGCGCAATCCTTATGGAGAGCCTTTGAAGATTGACCAATCCATCGCACACAATGGTGTATGCCTCACCGTAGTGAAAATGGAAGAGAATTTGTACACCGTAACCGCTATGCAGGAAACTCTCTGCCGCACCAATTTGGGCGAAGCCAAAGAGGGTGATTGGGTAAATCTGGAGCGCTCAATGCTACTCGGCGAACGATTAGATGGCCACATCGTGCAAGGACATGTAGATCAAACAGCTCGCTGCATAGAGGTACGCGAAACAGAGGGTAGTTGGTACTACCGCTTTGAGTATGAGAGCACCAAAGAGATGGCACAACGTGGCTATTTCTGCGTGGACAAAGGATCGGTGAGTATCAATGGCGTAAGTCTCACCGTATGCGAACCCGATGTGGTGGACGGAAAAGGTTATGTGAGCGTATGCATTATTCCTTACACCCACGAAAACACGAATTTCAAGTATATTGAGGTGGGAACACAAGTGAACTTGGAGTTCGATATTATCGGCAAATATATCACAAGAATGAATCAATTAATACAATAAAAGAAATGGATAAAATTAGTTATGCAATTGGCCTTAGCATGGGTCAAAACTTGATGGGAAGTGGTGTAACTTCCTTGGAATATGCTGATTTGGCAGCAGGTATCAAAGATGTGTTGGAGAAAAACCAACCACAAATCTCTTATCAAGAAGCTCAACAAGTATTGGGTAAGTTCTTTAGCGAGTTAGAGCAAAAGATCGCTGGCGAGGCTAAAGCAGCAGGCGAAGCGTTCCTCGTGGAGAACGCAAAGCGCGAAGGTGTAAAAGTAACCGAGAGTGGTCTGCAATATGAAGTCATCGATGGCACTATCGGTCAAAAACCCAAAGCAACTGACAAAGTACGCGTACACTACGAGGGTACTCTCATTGATGGTACCGTATTTGATAGTAGCTACAAGCGTGGCGAAAGTATCACTTTCGGTTTGAACCAAGTAATCAAAGGTTGGACAGAAGGTTTGCAACTCATGTCTGTAGGTAGCAAATACAAACTCTACATCCCATATCAATTGGCCTACGGCGAGCGTGGTGCAGGAGCAAATATTCCTCCATATGCAGCATTGATCTTCACCGTAGAGCTGCTCGGAATCGAATAATCAATAATCAAAACTTATATATAATATTAACAATGAAAAAAGTATCTATTATTCTCATTGCAGCTATTGCAATGATTTCTTGCGGAACTAACTACAAGGGTAATACTGTAGTACTTACCAATCAAAACGACAGTATGAACTACGCTCTTGGTATGGTAAATGGTGCGCAAATGAAGATGTATCAACTTCACAACGACTCTTCTATTGAGACTGTAAATGAATTTATCGACGCTCTCCAACGCGGTTATGACGGCAAGGTTGAGGAATTGAGCGAGGCTGGTAGCGTAGGTCGCAGCATAGGTCAAGCTATCAAAAGCGCAGAAAAAAATGGTTTGGCTGACAATCCAGCATGGGCTATCAACCAAAAGATTTTCTTCCAAGGTTTGGTAAATGGTTTGCACCATGACACTACTGTCATGAAAACGGACGATGCACGCAACTATTTCCAAACACAATACCAAGCTGCTGATATAAACGACAGTATAGAGCCTGCCAAAGTAGTAAGAGCAAAGTGCATCAACAAAGTACAGACTATCGCACTTAACAACCAAAATGATAGCATCAACTATGCATTCGGCTATCTAAATGGGGATGAGATAGCTCGTTATGTACTGCTCATGGATTCTACTGGTCAACTGACCAAAGATTTCATTAGCAATATCAACAAAGGTTTGAAGAGCAATGTCAAGAACCCACAAATCGTGAACATGGGTGAACAAATTGGTAAAAACATCAAGGCACAAGAGGCACAAGGCTTGATTGGTGAACCTAGTTTGGCTACCAATTTCGAACTCATTAAGCAAGGTTTCATCAATGGGTTGCTTGGTTTCACAGAGCAAATGGATGGTACACAAGCTGGTGAGTATATCCAAAACACGATGAACAACATCAAATACGGCACTGTAAAAGAGGATGGCGAAAAATTCCTCGCTGAGAACGCACTCAAAGAGGGCATTATCACCACTGAAAGTGGTCTTCAATACGAAGTTATCAAGATGGGTCGCGGTAAGAAACCTGCTGCTACAGACAAAGTGAAAGTACACTATCATGGTACTTTGATTGACGGCACAGTGTTTGATAGTAGTGTCAATCGTGGCGAGCCTATTGTATTTGGTTTGAACCAAGTAATCAAAGGTTGGACCGAAGGCGTACAACTCATGCCAGTAGGTAGCAAGTTCCGTTTCTATATCCCACAAGATTTAGGCTATGGTGCGCAAGCTGCTGGTGACATTCCACCATATTCTACTCTTATTTTTGAAGTAGAGTTGCTTGGCATCGAAAAGTAAACCATGGGCATCATTGCCAAACAAAGTATTCAGGGTACCATCGTCACCTATTTAGGGGTGGCGGTGGGCTTTGTTACTACTTTCTTCGTGCTTACTCGTTTCCTCACCGCTGAGGAGATTGGTTTAGCACGCGTATTGGTAGATGCTGCCACACTCTTTATCGGACTAGCACAACTGGGTACTTCGTCCTCCATTATTCGATTTTATCCGCACTTTAAGAGTTCAGGAGTTCAGGAGGTTAAGAGTTCAAGAGTTACTTCTGAACAAGCGCATAGCGCGTCTGAACATCTGAACAGTACAAACGGTGCATCTGAGCACGGATTCTTCTTCTGGACAATACTCATCCCACTCGTTGGTTTCGCTCTTTTCACTGCGATCTATTGCGCCTGCTACGCACCTATAAGCCAATGGTTTGGCGAGAAGTCACCACTTTTTGTAGAATACTACTACATGGTGCTTCCAATGGCGTTCTTCATGCTCTATCAAACAATTTTTGAGACCAATGCCAATGTGCGGTTGCATATCGTCATTCCGCGTGCTGTGCGCGAACTTATCACACGCATTGGACTATTGGCTACCTATCTGCTCTATTCCTTCCGCGTGGTGGATATCGATGGTTTTGTGATTGCTTTGTGTGCGGTGTATGCCGTGGCAATGCTGTGCAATATCATATATCTCTTCTCGCTAGGGGAAGTATCGTTGCGTCCTGATTGGCAGTTCATACGTAACAACCCTCAACTAGTCAAACAATATGCTCTCTACACGGGTTTCTTACTCGTTTCGGCAGTCACTTCGGTACTCGCTCCTACCCTATCCTCTTTCTTCATTACCGCAGAGATGGGATTGAATTATACAGGTATCTTTGCCATTGCCACGTATATTGCAGTGATGGTTAGTATTCCTTATCGTTCGGTGACAGCTATTGCTGCGCCCCAATTGGCAAATGCCATCAAGAACAACAACAAAACCGAAATTACCCACCTCATGCAACAAGTCAGTAGCAATCTGTTGCTCATTGGCGGTATAATCTTGTGTACCATTTGGCTCAATATCGACTTGATTTTCCACATTTTACCTAATGGTGTTACCTATGCCGCAGCGCGTTCGGTGGTACTCATGTTAGGCGTGAGTCAATTGATTATAGCCACTGGCTCATTTACCTTGAATACCCTTAACTATTCGCGTTTTTATGCTTTCTCATTGTTGTTTTCGTTTATCTTGACTGCATCCTCTATTTTGCTCAACAACACTCTTATTCCTATACTCGGAATGAATGGTGCAGCAGTGAGCAACCTACTCTCTTACGCTTTATACTTTATACTCATTATAATAACGGTGCGTTTGACTGTACAAGCGCCTACATTCACCCGTCAACACACGAAGATTCTCTTTCTTCTATTGTTGATACTCAGCACGAACACGCTTTGGCTCAAGTACTTGCCAATCAATAATATTTGGATTAGTAGTATCATCCGCACAGCTGTACTTATAGGCGGTGCTTGCGCTATTGCATGGTTCAAAAATCTCTCTCCAGAGATTAACCAACAAGTGCGTGCTTTAGGTAAGAGGTTAAAGGCTTAAGGTTAAAGGAGAAGAAAACAATGCGTTATTTTATTAAGTTTTCATATTTAGGAACGGAGTTTCATGGATCGCAACGCCAGCCTAATGGAATTACGGTGCAAGAAACTATAGAGCAAGCGCTCAAGATGATTTTTCGCGAGGAAGTACCATTGACTTTCGCAGGTCGCACAGATGCAGGCGTTCATGCTCGTGAGATGTATGCGCACTTCGACCTTGCCGATTGTCAATTGCCAATAGCCCCTAACCTTGTTTTCCGTCTCAACGGCATCCTCCCTAACTCCATAGCTATCCATGATATTCTGCCTGTTACGGATGACGCGCACGCTCGATTTACTGCCACGCGTCGCACCTATGAATACCATATAGTGGATCACAAAGACCCTTTCTTGCATCTTTTAGCAACCCGTGTAAGACCAGGATTGAACTTTAACACGATGAACCAAGCAGCCAAGCATCTCATTGGCAAACAAGACTTTGCCTCTTTCTGCCGCAGCAACACGGATGTCAAGACTACTATATGCAACCTTACGCAAGCCGAGTGGAAAGTATTGGATGATGGGTACGCGGTATTTACAATTGCCGCCGATCGCTTTCTGCGCAACATGGTGCGCGCCATAGTAGGAACACTATTCGAAGTAGGACGAGGCAGAATGACCATTGACCAGTTTACCCAAGTCATTGAGCAGCACAACCGTACCGTAGCTGGTGACTCTGCTCCAGCCGAAGGATTGTTTCTTACACACATTGAATACCCAAAAGAGATTTTTCAAGAATAGATAAACCAACCATTGTTTACAATTATGATCACTTCCGCGTCTTTTGTAATATCAAGTCCAGATGTCATGCAATGCCCACAAAGCACTATTCCCGAATATGCTTTTATTGGTCGAAGTAATGTCGGCAAGTCCAGCCTTATCAACATGCTCACGCACAACCCTAAATTAGCGAAGACGAGCCAAAAGCCAGGAAAGACATTGCTTATCAACCATTTCCTCATCAATGCGGGGACAGATATACATTGGCATTTGGTAGATCTTCCTGGTTATGGCTTTGCACAAGCAGGAAAAAAACAACGAGCTAAACTCAAAACAATGATTGAGCGCTATTGTCTTCTGCGTGAAGCTTTAGTCAGTTTATTCGTCTTGCTGGATTGCCGCCACGAACCACAACAGATTGATTTAGAGTTTATGGAATGGTTGGGAGAAAACGAGATTCCTTTTGCTATAGTCTTTACCAAAGCAGACAAACTAAATAAAAGTAAACTCACTGCTAATGTGGAAAATTACAAACAAAAACTGCTTGAGACATGGGTAGAATTACCTCCGATTTTCATTACATCTGCCGAAAAAAGCATGGGCGAAAGCGAACTCATTGCATATATTGAGGGCATCAACCGTGATATTGCTAACCAAGGCTAAAATTGCTAAGTAATTAGATATTAGATGATGCACAACTTATTTCATACTGACGATATTCGCGTAGAGTATTGCGGAGATTCTCGCCGTGATATTCAGCGTGTATTAGACCTTTGCCGAACGGAGCGTAGACCATATCTGATACGTAAGGATGTGAATGCTCAAGAGATTCACAACGCGACATTAGACACTATTCTTGTACCCATAACAATGTTGGAAGAAGAAGTGTATAAGGCAGAAATATGCACCTACCTTGCTCGAAAAACTGGAGCACACCTTATACTATTACGTGCGAACGACTACGGACAAAAGGCTAAAACCAATACTCAACGTATCATCACACATATCCAATCCATTGCAGAACGCACAGGCACATCTATCTCCTACGAAGAACGTATTGCCAAGGGAGATAGTTTTCACATTTACAAAGAACTACACACCTACCCTTTGGCAACTCAATCTTCTCTTATCATACTGACCGCAAGCCGTGAGTATGGATTAGACGACTGGTTGTTTGGTCCTCCAGAGCAGTACGTCATTCGCAAAAGTCCTATACCTGTGATGCTTATCAATCCAAGAGCAGACTTATTTTCATTGTGTGATTAAGAGGTTATAGATTCACTAATCTCTTATCTATATTGCCTCGTTTTTTGGCATTCTTTGAGTTCGGCGGTAGCTGTAAAGAGCATATCGCTGCTGGAGTTGAGTGCTGTTTCTACAGAGTCTTGCACTATGCCAATGATAAAGCCTACAGCCACTACTAGCAAATGGACGAAATATTTATTTTATGTAAAATCTGTTAGCAAATGGACTACATAATGCGTGAAGGAGTCTACGGAACGCACTCCGAGCGATGTGTCCGAAGAGTTCCCACTCTGAGGATGAAACACGAGCATAGAACAAAAAAGCATATCTGTTGCCTAAATGTGCCCTATTTGTGGGCTAACATTGGCGGGCGGTATTTTCGCATACCACTCGGTTACCACTCTGATGTTCACGGGTGGCTATTTGGCAAGATTCAGTTTCCCGTTCTCACTTTTCTGTTTTCATTTCCCCGTTTTTAGATGTGCTTCTATATATTATAGTAATGCCGTATCTTCAGCATTTTAGTGTTGTTGTGCCGAAAAATCGCTTGCGATTAATCGCTCGAGCCCATTGGTCGAGATAAGAAGATTGGATATTTTGGAGAGTAAGATGGTATATACAACACGCGGGAAGTGCAGTGTTTACTATGTTTTCCGCGTGTGTTTTTTTTGAAAAAAGTTATTGAGTGCTAAAGATTGTGCCGAAAGTTTGCGGTACTTATACAGTAATTATGCAGCATTAGTGAATAAAGAATGTTGTATCTGAAATGAGAGAATCGTTAGCGGGATTTACATAATTATGGATATGATATGCTGAAGATATGTCACCATTATCATGGACTTGGTATCCGTAAATTCCGCACTCGGACACGCTACTCCACAGGAATGATGTGATAGTTTTATCTTCGGGATTGATAATCGTGTTTCCATCTAAAGCAAAATACCCTTCCTCACCGATGACTTCTTTTCGAACCAGTCCAGACTCAGTCATTTCATATATCTCATGTGCAGAACCACCTTTAGCTCCTCCGTGATAGTAATTCAGGAGTAATTCATCTTCCCCATCGAAATCAATATCGTAGAATTGATATTCTGCATTGGGCAGAAGTGAATTGTGAGAATAATTGTTTCGAGTGGTATCATATTTGAAAATATAGTAATCGCAGGTCTTGAATCCATTGAAATCTTTAGAATATACAATATCAGATACATTCTTGCTCATAAAGATATTCTTAAAACTTTTGGCTTTTTCTGACCAATCAGTCCACATATATTCTTTTCCCGTTTTCTGGTTATAGAAAAATAATCTTCCTCCGTTTTCAGAAGCACTCCATCCATATTCCTTTGAATAGGTAGGATATAGAATACCACTGACTTCAAAGTCATTGATAATTGTATCGAATTTGAAATAAACACTAATCGTTCTCCAATCATCCTTGAGCGGATTCTTTTCTTCTAAATCTAATACCCAATTCAACGAGAGCCGTTTAATATCTAAATAAGCATAACCGACACTATCAGTTAAATCATGCAAAGCCCATACGATAGCAAGCGTGTCGTTCGACCAATAATATGCATCATAGCATGCTTTACTAAGGTGCCAATAAGTGCCAGTGTCAGCAATCAATTCTTTGGGCACAGTAGCCTTGCAGTCCTCATAAGCACCAAATTCGTTTTCAATAACTTGCCTTAATGAATCAAAATAGGCAATAGAAACATTGAATGTCAATGCAGAGATTTCCACTTTTCCGTGATTGGGGAAGACTTCCCAAAAACGGTTATCCCATTCGGAAAACGAATGCATATCTCCGTAATAAGCATTAGTAAATAGGTCCAATACAGAAGACTTGGGCTGCTCTGTTTTCTGGCAGGAGAAAAAAGAAAAGGCAATCAGTACTAATGGAATGAATCGTTTCATAAATCTAGCTTTTTATACGATACTCTAACAAATATGCAGCAAACAATAATATTGTTGAAATAGGTATTATCCAACTAGCAAGCACATTGGTGTTAAAGCCAAACACATGTCCAGTTGTGAACACATGTGCTAAAGAAATTAGCCAAAGCAAAAACATTAGACCAATGATAATAGCGACTGCTAAACCTATCTTTCCGATATATTTGGTAGAAATATATATTTGGTGCTTGATATATGCATATTGCCATAACCATGCGGTAATAAGTAACAGCATTATGTAACGCAGCCACTCAAAACGATACCACGCAAAGTAAGGTAAACCATGGATTACAATGGTATTCCCCAATATATTAAATATTAGAGCAAAGAGTAAGATTCCAACAATAATCCATGCTTGCCACAATAGTGATTTAGATAATCTAGGTAATTGTTGGCGATTGACGAATAGAGTTAGCCCAAATACAGCAATGCTTAAAAATAACAATGTACTGCAAACATACGAAAGCACGAAGTACTTATCTATAGCCATGATGACATTAGAATAGAACTCTGTTCGTGCTAAAATAGCAAATAAACAATAGATGGACATTGCCACCGCTGCAAAAAGAGATGAAGTTTTAAGAGAAAGTTTCATAGTTGTAATTAGTTTATGTTTATTTATTAAAATTCGTTGCAAAGATAATTCTTTTTTGTGAAATAACCAAATCTTCAAGGTATTTTAGGCAAAGTATTAGTCATCTGTCTTTTTATCTCTTGGATTAGGTCCGAACTCGTTCCCCTCTTGTTGCGCTGGCAAAACATAGAGAAGCCAGAAATACAATGGGATTAATATGAACCACCATGATTTACCTCTATCGTGACATCTTCTAACCATTGTAGCAATGTACACCCAAAGCGCAGCGAGCATTACTATGCAATAAAGTATTGTAACAAGAGTACTCATTTCAATATCTTTATTGGCAGGAATAGCCACAAAGTTGCAGATAAAGGTTACAAGCCAATACTCCGTTCGGGTGGCTCGTCCTTTGAATGAAAATATATTGTTTTTGCGCTTTGGCTCTATTGCAGGTTCGTCTTTTTGTGTAACGTACATTTCTTCAATTATAGGCTTCTCGGAAGAACTCCTACTATCTTTTGTTATTCGTTTCTCTTGTTCCATAATTATAAAATTTTGAATTAAACTATTGCATTATAGAAGAAAAAGACTTTGGAGAATATAGCAGAAGTGTTCCTACTATTATATGTTGTTGTTTATTACTTTCGTTTTCATAAAACAACTGATATGCTGTTAATACTATTGATAAAACAGATTCTGGTATAGATTCAATCGGAATTAAAATACATTCAGGTGGGGCTGAATGATAAATCATAGATACTCCATAAAGTTGATTGTCTTGTTTCTGAAAGCCAAGTAGCAGATACCATGTCATGCCTTTAGGACATTTCACATACATACCTGTCTGATTTTGTGGATCTCGCCCTAGCCAACTTAGTGGAATATTACGAAATGGATGCTGTGGAGCTATTCGGAATAATCTATATAGAAAATTATCCGCCTTACTATCATATTGTGATATACGTTGTTTGATTATTTCGCTGTAATGGGTTACCTGCTCATCAAGAAGAGAACTATTATCCCAAATAGGAAAATCATACATATCGTAATACCTATTGAGTTCTTGCAATAATGATTCATCCATATATTAATATTTTTGTAAATCCTCTAATTTTACATTAGATATATTACTAATCTTTAACATAGCCCAATAATTAGGAATATTGCCCAAACTATGACAATAGCCCAATCTCCAAGACCTCCATTGGATAACATAGTCAAAGGCCATAAAAAGTCCCAGTTACTGATGAAACACATAATGATGTAGAAAATGATTGCAATTGTAAGCATAATTGATTAAATGTTAAAACTGTTAATTATATTTTGCGTGTTCGCTAGCAATATGTGTTTTTATTTTGCTTGAATTTGTAGCTCAACCCAATCGCCTTCATCATATTCCAATCCCAACCACATAAGCCATGCTGTAGGATCAAACGGTTCACCATTTAGCAATTGATAAACTTTATTCCTATCCATTATACTTCTACTATAGGATAATAGTGTAATATTAATTTTATTAGTTTGCCAACTATTTTTTCTTCCTTTTTTTATAACTTTTATTTCGTTTGCTTTATATTCCTCTACTTTTTCTTCTTTATGTATTTCCTTTATTTCCATGCCTTGATAGTGTTGACAAAAATATTCTATCATAGAATTAGAAACTTCTTTTGCTGTCTTGTTAGTTTTGTCGTTTTGGTGGAATGTGAATTTAATTTCTTTGATAATATGATTTTCATCAAACTGTACTTCATTAAAAGTAAAGTAATCCATGGCAATATTATCACTCGCCAATTCGAGAGCATTACTATTAGTCTGGTACTGTACACTTCCATTTGCTAAACATGTTTCCAAGTCGTCCCCTACATTAATATTTTCAAAGAAAACTTCTTTTGAGTTGCTAAATAAGAAGAAAAGCATTGTGTATAAAAATGTCATCATTAGTTTCATAATATGTTTTTTCAATTATTGCTTTCATAGTCCCTTGGGAAAGCATGTCAAATGTGTAATATAGGAACTAAATCTATGAAAAGATTACATATAGAGTATGAATTAGAAGTTGATTGTAAATACTTGCCAGCGACCTCCATCATATGTAAGTTGGATGACAGCATAACCACTAATTATATTACCTGAATAATCAACATTCCATCTTATTCCTCCTCCTTTCCATGTGTAGTCACTATAATTTACTCCATTATGCACATATCCTCCATTGTTAAAATAAATGTGAGTAATATTATCATTTTGAATACGTACATCAAGTACATATTGCTCGCGACTTGTTGTGTTGCTTTTGTAATCAACAAGTACTTCATAAACTCCATCATCCAATACAACTTGTCTTAGATTCCGTTGAGTAACATCATATACTGGTGTGTATGATACAAATGGAGGATTGTAAGTTTGCGATTGAATAGGAAAAACTGTTAATAATAGTGTCACTACACCGTATAAAAATTTATTAGCTTTCATTTCTTATCAAGAATAAAGTAAACATATATTGTGATATAAGCAATGTTGATTACATTGTATATAATTGTAAAAATGATATTAACACTTTGCCAAGCTCCTTCCCAATGATTTACAAATAAACCAATCACTACATTTAGAATCAGTGGAATTAGAAAGAGAAAATATCCATTACCAATATTATCAAATGGGTCTCTACCCTCTAATATGTATTGCAAAAGATAAATAAGAGCAAATGTAATACCAGAATATGTCCATAGCCTATAATCTGCTAATTCTATGAGTGTTTTGGATGGCAAGTCTATAATAGAGCAAACAATATTCCAACTGATTAGACCTAGAATAACATAGACGGCAGCCGCAATTACTAAACTTAAAAATTTCTTCATAATATCATTGCTTTTTGTATACAATAGTATTATACCCACTATCTTCTATTAATAAACCATTAGATAATTCTAAGATGTCTGTCTTACCACTCATAGTGACCTCTATTTCTGAAGAATTGATTTTTCTCCACATAAATGCTATTTTTTGAGTATTTGTGAAACCTTGTACAATGAATAATCCACTACCATCACTATTAAATTTCCATGAGGATAATAAATAATTATCGCCGTTGGCTCTATATTCTTTCCATTCTCCTACTACATCGTTTTTGTGGACAGGACCACAAGCCCCCATTAAAAATAACATTACCAAACTTAGAAAAAACACTTTATTCATAATGAAAATCTATTTTCGCATAGGAACTCCCAACTATGCGGATTGTAGTTAATCGTTAAGGCATAAAATAAAAAGCGTGGAGTCCGACTATTGCCGTTCCACTGATAGAGGCTCTCGCATTGCCTTTCCTGATAAAACGACAACGCGAAGCCCACGCCGAATATAAACATTCTCCGTGCTACATAGTTAAGGTACGCGTGTGCGCACATGCATATACGCAAATGGCGTACCAAAATAGGCACAAGAGAGATAATCTATATCCCGTAGGACATCTATCGTTGCTAAGTTCTTATCAGGTTGAAATTTGCGAGATTTCTATCAGTCAGAACAAAGCGCTAATAAACGCCTTTTAAATATGTCTGCTACCCCAGCCGATGATGCGCAGACATCCCCGGCGTGGAATTGCGGGTGCAAATATACAACATTTTTTTGACATGACCAAATAAAAATGCCATTTATGCTAATTTTGCATAAATGGCAGGGGCTTATAACGCTATATTAAATATGTCGGGCAACGGTATCGTTGCGGATTAACTATAAACTATAAGTGATGAGTGATAAGTAAATTAGGGGGTTGGTTATTTGGTTAGTATCTTTTTGTTTTCTACATTTTCCAACACGGTCATTTGTTGAATAGCAATTTGATTGAGTTTGTGCAGGCGTTCAGATTGTACCATGCCCTCGTTGATGAACACCGCATTGATATTCTCCATATTGCTGAGGCAAATCAACTGATTGATAGTAGCATAGTCACGCATATTGCCTTTGAGTTCGGGATTGGCTTCTCGCCATTCTTTGGCAGTCATACCAAATAGTGCTACATTCAACACATCCGCCTCCTCTGCGTAGATCAGAGAGCGATGGTAAGCATCAATCTCCTGCGGAATAAGGTTCTCCTTAATGGCATCAGTATGGATATGGTAGTTAATCTTAGCCAACTCACGTTTTGCAGACCAGCCGAGTGCTTTTTGCTCTACCTCTTTAAGGCGTTGGAACTCCTTTACAACAAGCAAATTAAATTCTGGCGAGAGCCACATGCCAAAATGATAGGCAATATCTTTATGCGCATACGTTCCGCCATAACGTCCTGCTTTAGAAATAATACCACAGGCACCTGTACGCTCTATCCACTCTTTAGCTGTGAGAATAAACCTATTGGTCCCTGAAGCACTTTTAATTGCATCGAATTCGGTGCAATTAAAATGAGGATTATGCAAATTCTCCCAAACTCCCAGATAGGAAATGGTATCTTTTCTTCGCATCCAATTCTGTATGACAAT